>CAZEBQ010000006.1:0-45301 GCA_964510295.1 uncultured Anaerolineales bacterium
GCCAGGGGACGCGCGACCTTCGAGCAGGATGAACTGATCCGGAACTGGATTCGAAGCCACCTTCAGTTGCTCGGAGAGGCCGGACGTGCACTGTCTGCCGAGTTCAGGGAGCAGCATCCGGAGATCCCCTGGAGCGACATCATTGGCATGAGAAACATCCTGGTCCACCGCTACTTCGGCATCGACAACGACGTTGTCTGGTCGGCGGTTGAGACTCGCTTGCCTGAACTGCAAGACCGGATCAGCGTCATCCTTTGTGAGATGGGCGGAACCTGAGATGGAGTCGTGCCGAGGACGCCGCGCAAGCCTCGAGTGACCAGGACGTGGGGGTACCCATGCCAAGCCGTTTTCCGCCGGCCGCTGCCGTGCTGATGTTCTTTATCGCCGTGGGACCGGTCGTTGCGACCGAGGCCGAGATGGCGGAGCAGCCGGCCGGCGCACAGCCGCGCGCCGCAGCGAGAGACACGATGCCGACCAGTATCAGCGGCATCTTTCCGCACCTGGCGGTCAGCGTGGATGAGGTTCCCGGCTCGGAGACCGGCATCGGCGCCCTCATGCCGTGGGCCGACCGCCTGTGGATGGTCACGTACGTGGCCCACATCCGTGGCTCCGGGACGGGCTTGTTTGAGATCGACCCGCATCTGCGCATCACGAAACGCCCCGAGAGCGTCGTGGGCACCTTCGCCAACCGCATGATCCATCCCCAGTCGAAGCAGTGCATCATCGGGCCCCACTTCATCGACATGAAGCGCAACGTCCGGACCTGCAAGGCTATCCAGGGCCACCGCCTGACCGCCACGATGACCCACCTCAAGGAGAAGGCCGACAAGGTCTACTTCCTGACCATGGAAGGCCTGCTGTTCGAGGTCGATGTCCGCTCGCTCGAAGCCAGGCAGGTGGCCAACGTCAAGAAGGACCTGGCCATCAAGGGCCCGTGCCATTTCAAGGGCGGGTTCACGGGCGCCGGCCGCGTCGTCGTCGCCAACAACTCCTATGCCGAGGAAGACGTGCTCGGAAAGAAACACGACGGCCGCCTCGCCGAATGGGACGGCAAAACCTGGACCATCCTCGAGAAGACCGCCTTCTGCGAGGTCATGGGCACACGCAGCACCATCTTCGCCACCGGCTGGGACCCGACGTCGGCCATCCTCAAGGTGCTCGCGAAGGGCAAGTGGTCCACCTACCGTCTGCCGAAGGCCAGCCACTCGTTCGACCACGCCTGGTTTACCGAGTGGCCGCGCATCCGCGAGGTCGAGACCGAACGGTTCCTCATGCACGCCCACGGCATGTTCTACGAACTCTCATCCCTCATCTACAACGGCCGGCCGTGGGCGCTGAAGCCGATCTCGGTGCACCTCAGGATGATTCCCGACTTCTGTTCCTGGCGCGGCCTGACCGTCCTGGCGGGCGACCAGGCCACGGCCTGCGGCGGAAACCTGTTGACCGGACAGCCCCAGTCGAACCTCGTGTTCCTCAAGACCGACGACCTGTGGCGGTTCGGAAAGCCCAAGGGGTCCGGCGGCGTGTGGCGAGAGGCCGACGTCAAGGCCGGCCGGCCCTCCGAAGCGTACCTGATGACCGGCTTCGACCAGAAATGCCTGCACCTCGCGCACGAGACCGACGCCGACGTCAAATTCACCGTCGAGGTCGACTTCGTCGGCGACGGTGCCTGGAAGACGTACGAGACGATCTCCGTGCCGCCCAACGGCTACGTCCACCACGAGTTCCCCGCCGGCTTCAGCGCCCACTGGGTGCGCGTGACCGCCGACAAGGACTGCACGGCGACGGCCTGGTTCACCTACAACTGAGCCGGGCCGCGCGCTTGCGTTTTGTGACGGACGCGGTATGCTGGCACCGGTGCAGGCACGATGCTCACAAGGGGCAGAAGAGGATGACGGACAAAGTCACAGTGTTTGCCGGTGACAGGATTGCCGACTTCTGTCGCCGGCGTCACATCCGCCGATTGTCGTTGTTCGGCTCGGTTCTGCGTGGTGACTTTGGCCCCGAGAGCGACATCGACGTGCTGGTCGAGTTTGAGCCGGGGCACGTTCCCGGGTTCTTTGCGCTGCACGACATGCAGGAGGAACTGTCGGCGCTGGCGGGGGACCGCAAGGTGGACCTCCGCACGGCCGAAGACCTGAGCCGGTACTTCCGCGACGATGTCGTCGCGCACGCCGAGGTGCAGTATGCCGCCGACTGACGCGGTGCGTGTCCAACACATCCTGGATGCAGCGCGCCAGGCCATAGACCTTGCCGCCGGCCGGTCGCGCGCTGACCTGGATGCCGACATCACGCTGAACCTGTCGCTGGTCCGGTTGCTCGAGATCATCGGCGAGGCGGGAAGAGAATACTCCCTCTCCCCTTGCGGGAGAGGGTTGGGGTGAGGGGGCAGTCAGTTCCTCTCCTCATGGCGGGAGAGGGTTGGGGTGACGGGGGACCAATGCCCAGGAGGGATTTCGCCCGGCAGCTCCGGCGTCGCTCCACGGATGCTGAAAGGCTTGTGTGGAGGCACGTGCGCGGTCGCCGCTTGGGGGGCTTCAAGTTTCGTCGCCAGCAACCCCTCGGGCCGTACATCCCGGACTTCGTGTGCTATGAGTGCCGCCTTCTCGTGGAGTTGGACGGCGGGCAGCACATCGAGCAGCGCGCCAAGGACAAGCGGCGCGATGCCTGGTTGGTGAGTCAGGGCTTTCGCGTCCTGCGGTTCCCAGACAACTATGTATTGACGAATATTGAGGGCACGCTCGAGACGATTCTCCGGGCATTGCGCGAACGCAGCGCTGCCGCCCAGCCGTAACGACCTTCACCCTCACCCCGACCCTCTCCCGTCAAGGGAGAGGGAGAACTCAGATACGCCAACCGGGAGAGAGGGGCCTGTCCGCGCGTCCGGACCGGCTGCGGCACACCGACACAGGAGGGGCAATTGCCCGAACCCCTTATCCTCGCCACGTGGACCTACGGCCGCCAGGCGTGTGCCGCCGGGTGGCCGCACCTTGTGCGTGACGGCGGCGGCGCCCTGGATGCCGTTGAACACGCCTGCCGCGCCGTCGAGGCCGATCCCGAAAACATGACCGTCGGCTACGGCGGTCGTCCGGACGCGGGGGGCGAGGTGACCCTCGACGCCGCGGTCATGCTGTCGCCCTCTGAGTGCGGGTCGGTCTGCTGCATCCGCAATTTCCGTCATCCGACGTCGATCGCCCGCCTCGTCATGGAGCGGACGCCGCACGTCATGCTGGCCGGCGACGGGGCCGAACGATTCGCCCGGACGCAGGCGATGGAGCCGGCGGACCTCCTGACCGACGCGGCACGCGAGGCGTGGGAGCAGTGGCGAAAGGAACACCCGGGTCAGGATGAACCGGCCCGCCCGAAGGCGAACATCGAGGAGGCCGATCACGACACGGTCGGCGTCCTGGCCCTCGACGCGCGCGGCACACTCGCCGGGGCGTGTTCGACGAGCGGCCTGGCGTTCAAGGTGCCCGGCCGCGTCGGCGACTCGCCCATCATCGGACACGGCCTCTACGTGGACCCGGCACGCGGCGCCGCCGTCGCGACGGGTCACGGCGAACTCGTGATGGGTGTGTGCGGGACGTTTCTGGCGGTCGAGCGGATGCGCGAGGGGGCCTCGCCCACCGAAGCCGCCGCGGACGTCATCCGCCGCATCGGCGACGCCTACGACCTGAAGGACGACCACCAGGCCGGCATCATCACGCTCGCCCCGTCCGGCCAGTGGTCGAGCGCCGCCCTGCGCCCCGGCTTCCGCGTGGCCGTCCGGACGTCCACCCGCGACGACCTGACCGACCCCCAATTCGTCCTGCTGCCATGAGAAAAGGTTCCAGGAACCTTTTTCGGCAAAACAGCCTTCTTGCCACCAAGAACGTCGAAAACGGCAAAAAGGTACCTGGGACCTTTTTGTCTCCAAGAAGAGTGCCGAGGCGACCGGCCCACGGAAGGAGGCACTCCGGATGACCGGATTAACGAGGCCTTAAGGCCTTTGTCCTAATGCCCCAGGCTTTTTCACCTTCGATGCCTGGTACTTGGACCAGGGCTCATGTCGCCTCGACCTATTCAGTTTACAACTCACTCGCCGGATGAGACAAGAGGAAAGTCGGCAACTTCCGTGGCCTGACGGCGTCCGAACGATTGAGGTCTGTAAGACTGATGTCACAGCGCCTGTGGCACGGGCTACCCAAGCGCCTCGATCACCACCTGCCGCATCGTCTCAACGGGGGCGGCTTGGCCCGTCCACAACTCGAACTGCTCCACCGCCTGGCGGACGAAATGGTCGATGCCACTGATGGTGCGGCAGCCGGCCTCGCGGGCTTCCCTCAAGAGGCGCGTCTCGGCCGGGTTGTAGACGGCGTCGTAGACGACCATCCCTTCGCGGAGCATCTCGCGCGGCACGGCCGACGCGTCGGTCTTGGGATGCATCCCGACCGGCGTGCAGTTGAGCAGAATGTCGCAGGCCTCGCCCACCATGTCGGCCTGCGGAACGTGGGAGACACCGACCTCGGCGGCGAGGGCTTCGGCGCGCGGCTCGTCGATGTCGGCCAGGGTAACGGCGGCGCCGCGCTGGGCGAGGCCGAAGGCCATGGCCCGTCCGACGCCGCCCGCGCCGGCGATCAGGGCACGTCGGCCCCGGAGCCACCCCTCGCCGACGACGGCTTCGATGGCCGCCATCCCGGCCGTCCAGTCCGTGTTCGTCGCCAGCAGAGTCCCGTCGCCGCGGCGCTGGAGCGTGTTGACGGCGCCGATGCGCGCCGCGAGCGGCTCGATCTCGTCGGCCGCCGCCATCACGGTCTGCTTGTGCGGAATCGTGACGCTGTAGCCGTTGAAGTGGAACTCGCGCATCGCCTGGACGAAGGCGGCCGCGTCGCCCTCCACCCAGAGCGGCAGGTACACGGCGTCGCAGGAGATCTCGGCAAACGCCGCGTTGTGGATGCGCGGACTCATGCTGTGACCCACCGGGTCGGCGATCACGCCGTACACCTCGGTCGCCGGGCCGATGCGACCGACGTGGTAGAGGTGCCGCATGTCGCGTGCCGACACCTGGCCCGGCGCCGCCTCGGGGCCCGTCCGGGCGGCGGCGTAGGTCAAATGAGCGCCGAACTTCGGCGCGAGGATGCGTGTGAGCACGCCCCGCTCGCCCATCGACAGCGCGATCGTCGGCACCGTGGCGTCACGCAGGATACGCAGCATGGGAACCGTGTCGAGGATGTGGTTGGCCGTGGCGGCCACCTTGACGACGGCGGCGCCCGTCTCAGCCAGCCGGGCGTGGACGGCGGCCAGGTCCGCCGGCGTCTCCTGGTGGTTGTGGTAACTGACGATCGTCTTTTCGGGCGGCACGTCGCCGAGCGCCGAGATGGCGTCGTGTTCGACGTCAACGTACCGCGCCCCGAGCCTGGCGGCGTCGCGCAGCACCGCGAGCCGGGCCGCCTCGGGACCGTCGTAGAGTCCGCCCTCGCGCGTGGGACGGTAGGTGACGATGACGGGACAGGGGGGTGCGGCCAGGATGCGCCGAAGGTCGAACTCGGCCATGGCGTCGAGCCGCAGTTCAGCCGCCTCCGCAACGGCCGCCGCCTCGGACAGACCCACCAGGGCCTCGTCCGTCGTCCGCGGCATCAGGCTGACGCACAGCATGGCTGCCCCTGAACCGTGTACGGGCAAACCGGGCCAAGAAAAAGGGCCGGCAACCGGCATCCGGTCCGGCCGGGAGCGTACGTCTCGGCTACTTGGACGCCGCCGCAACCAGTTGCTTCTGCAGGCGGCCGATCTGGCGGGCGGCAAGGTTCCGATGAAGCGGTCCGTTGTTAGCCGCGCGGTGGAGCAGCCGCTGCGTCGCGTGGAGTTGCCGGCCGGCGGTCTCGAGGTCTCCGGCGTGGATCGCCTCGAGAAAGGCGCGGCGGGCGGTACGGATGCGGCTCTTGATGATGCGGTTCCGCTCGCGCCGCTGGACATTCTGGCGCATGCGTTTTCGGGCGGATAACGAGTGCGGCATCCGGCTAGTCTCCTTCCTGTGGGGGCGTCTCGGGTTCCGCTTCGTCCCCTTCTCCTCCCTCGGTCTGTTGCCGCAGGGCCTCGAGCCGTTTGGCAACGTCGCGGTACTGGTAATCCTGCTGGACAATCATACTGTACCACTCGATGGCCTGGGGCGCCTTGCCCTGGACCTCGAGGGTCTTGGCGAGGTTGTAGCGTAGTTCCTTTCCGAGGGGGTCGCTCGCCATTTCGTACTGCTGGATGGCGGTCTCGAACTGGCCCTGGGCCTCGAGGTAGAGTTTCCTGGCGTAGAAGCACTTGCCGAGCATGTTGAAGGCGTGGATTCGCCGTTTCGGATCGCGGGTGCTCGTCTGGAACGAGACGATGGCATCATCGTGGAGCCCGGCGATGAACTGGCGCATGCCGAGTTCGAACCGGATACCCATGTCGGTCGGATACTGCTTCTGGCGTTCCCGGTAGACGGCCAGTTCGTACTCGTTGCGTTTCTGGATAATCTGCCGGCGTTTGCTCTTGAGTTCATCGCGGTCGGGTTCGGCTTCGAGTTGCTCGTTGATCTCTCGCAGGACGCGGCGGAACTCGGCCATGCGAATGTCGTCCATGCGCGACTTGTAGCGGTACTCGCTCGTCTGGTCGAACGCCGTCTGCAGCAGTTCCAGGGCCTCGTTCACGTAACCCCGCCGGGCCTGGCAGACGGCCAGGGCCTGCATCTTGGGCGCGTTCTCGGGGTCGGCGTCGAGTGCGGCCTTGAGTTCCTCGTACTGGGCGTCCAACTGCTCGCGGGTCCGGACCACCTGCTGGGTGGCCGAGGAGGAGGCCTGGGCCCGGTCGCGGATCATGTCGTGGAAGTCACCGACCTCCTCGAGTTTGCCTTTGTCGATGCTGGCGCGAGCCGAGAGGTCCCGCGCCCGTTTGTCGAGCGACCGGTCCGACGGGTCGATCCGGACGGCCTGCGAGAGGGCGTTGACGGCGTCCTGGAAACGCTCTTGGCTTTCGTACAGGTCGGCCAGCGTGGTGAAGGCCTGCTTCTGCGGCTTTTTGGAGCGGAGGGTCTCTTCGGCGGCAAGTTCGCCGAACCAGATGGCCACGTCGGTGTACTCCATCCGCCGGGCCGTCTGCATCAACTGCATCATCAGGGTGACGTTCTGCGGGGCGCGTGCCCAGGATTCCTCGAGCGACAGCAGCGTGTCCTTGTCCCGCCCGAGCATCTGCGACACGGCGCCCTTGACCTGGCCGATCAGCGCTGCGAGGCCGCCGCCCTTTCCCTGGTTGCTGCGACGCAGCGCGCAGTCCCGCAGTCCCCGATGGCCCTTCTCGATATCGCGCGGATTGTACCGCAACCCGTCGAGGTACAGGCGGATGGCGTAATCGAAGTTGTTGTGGACGGTGGCCTCCGCGGCTCGTTGGAAGCAGCCGTCGGCCATCGCCCGGACCTCGGGCGACAGTTCAACCGCAGACTCGTCCTGGCCGGGCGATTCCGATTCAGGCGTCTCGGACTCCGGTTTGTCGGGTTCCGTCACCGTCGTTGCCTCCCGGGTAATACCGACCGGCGGCTGCGCACCGATGGCACACAACCTGCCCTCCCCGAACCATCCAGTTTAGTCGGTGAGCCCCGCCTGTCAACCAAAAAGGCAATGCGCCTTGTGGCAGGACCGGCGTCGGCCTATAATAATGAACTGTTTCAGCCGCTCGTGGGGAGCGGCTTCGGGAGACAGCCGATGGAGATCCGTTACTATCCGGATCCGGTTCTTCGGGAACGCATTCCTCCCGTCGAGGAGTTTGGCGACGCTTTGGCGGACTTGGCCCGCGAGATGGTCGAGACGATGAAGGCGGCCGACGGACTTGGCCTGGCCGGGCCGCAGGTCGGCGCCTTGCTCAATATCGTCGTGGTCTCGTCCGACATGCAGCCGGGCAGCGAGAGGGTGCTCGTCAACCCCGAAATCACCGAGAGCGACGGGTGGGAGGTGGGCGAGGAGGGCTGTCTCAGTTTCCCGGGCATCTACGTCAGAATCGGACGCTTCCACCGCGTTCGCGCGCGGTACTGTGACCTCAACGGCGAGACACGCGAACTGGAAGCGGAGGGTCTCCTGGCACGGGCCGTTCAGCACGAACTCGACCACCTCGAAGGCAGGCTCCTCGTCGACCGCATGTCCGCGGTCCAGCGGATGGCACACCGCAGAAGCCTGCGCGAACTCAACGACCGGTACGAACGCCTGGCGAGCAAGACCCGAACCGGCTCCAAGGCCACGCGATAAACGCAACCGGCACGCGGGATACACCCATGCGAATCGTCTTTGCAGGTTCAGGCAGTTTCGGCCTGCCGTCGTTGCGTGCGCTGATCGACGGCGGCCAGGACGTGGTGATGATCCTCACGCAGCCCGACCGACCCTCCGGACGCGGACGCCTCGTTCGCATCGGACCCGTCAAACGCTTTGCCCGCGACAACGACATCCCCTTGCTGCAAACCGAGAACGTCAACACGGCGTCGGCGGTCCGGCGCGTCCGCGGCGTGAGGCCGGACCTGTTGCTCGTGATCGCCTTCGGTCAGAAGATCGGGCCCAAACTGATCGAGATGCCTACCCACGGGGCCGTCAACCTGCACGGGTCGCTCCTGCCGAAATACCGCGGACCGGCCCCCATCAACTGGGCCGTCATCAACGGCGAGACCGAGACGGGCTTGACCGTCATCGCCATGACCGACCAGATTGACGCCGGCGACATCCTCGGTCAGCGGGCCGCGCCCATCGGTCCGAACGAGACGGCCGGCCAGTTGCACGACCGCCTGGCGGAGTTGGGCGCCAGGCTCGTGACGGAGGTGGTCCGCGAGATTCCCCTCGACGAGGTCGAACGCCGCCGGCAGAACGACAACCAGGCCACCATGGCCCCGAGGCTCACCAAGGCCGACGGGCGGATCAACTGGAACCGACCCGCACGCGACGTCCACAACCACATCCGTGGCATGACGCCCTGGCCGGGCGCGTTGGCTCACTTGGCGACGCCCGGCAGGAAGAAGACGCGCCTGCGCCTGACCATCGACCGGGCCGTCGTCTCGCCCGTCCCGGCCGCCGGCGCGGCACCCGGAACCATCGTGGACGCTGCCGCCGACGGCATCGACGTCACCACCGCACGCGGCACGGTCCGCATTCTCGAACTGACGCCCGCGGGCAAGCGGACCATGACGGCGGCCGACGCCGTGAACGGCTACGCCATCAAGCCCGGTCTCCGTTTCGCCGCCGTTCAGGAGAAAGCGAGTGCCCGCCGCCGTTGACAGAGCCGTTGTGGCGCTGAACAACCTCAGCGTCCGGCTCCGCCGCACGCGGTGTCGCCCGGAGCAGATCCTCCTCCTCGTGGCCGCTTGCCTTCAGCGAAGCGCGTGCGACCGGCGCCTCGGCGACGACCTCTCGAACTGTGCCCGATGCGGCAAGTGCGCCATGTCGGGGTTCCTCGACCTGGCCGAACGGTACGGCATTCAGGTGTTCCTCGCGACGGGCGGCCGGCGGGCTGTGGCTCGGGCCCGAGATGCCGGCGTCAAAGCCATCGTGGCCGTCGCCTGCGGAAAGGAACTGCGGGCCGGCGTCTTCGCCTGCCTGCCCAAGGCCATCCTCGCCCGCACCATCGCCTGGCCGTGCGGACCGTGCAAGGACACGACCGTCGAGATGAGCGAGGTCGAGGCGGCCGTCCGATGGTTCCTGCGATGAGCGGCCGTCTGTCGGCCCGGGGCGCGGCGCTCGAGGCCCTACGCCGGACCGGCGCCGGGGCGACCTTCCTTCGCGACCACCTCCACGCCGTCTTCGACCGCACCCCTCTGACGCCGCGCGACCGTGCACTGGCCACCCAACTGGCGAACGGGACCGTCCGGCATCGGCGGACGCTCCGCCGCCTGCTGAGCCACGTGCGAGGCGAACCGGGCGGCGCGGAGGCGATTCAGCCGGACCTGAGGATCCTCCTCGAACTCGGCGCCTTCCAACTGCTGTTCCTCGACCGCGTGCCCGCCTACGCCGCCGTCAACGAGGCGGTGGACGAGGCCGGGCGCGCAGCCGGCAAAAAGGCCGCCGGCTTCGTCAACGCCATGCTCCGAAGCATCGACCGCCTCATCCTCCGACGCGACACCGACGCCGACCCCGCACCCGACGCCTTGCCGCACCCCGAAGGCGGCGTGGTCCGCCTGGGCGCCGCAGTCTTGCCGGATCCCCAGGCGAACCGCGCCGGCTTCCTCGGTGCGGCGTACTCGTACCCGGACTGGCTGGTCGCGCGATGGCTCGACACCCTCGGCGACGGGGCCGAGGCCGTCTGCCGATGGGGAAACCGGCGGCCACGCACCTACGCGCGGGTCAACCCGATGCGGCATGAAGCAGCGGACCTGCTGCGCACGCTCCAGGCCGAGGCGCCCGACGTGGCCGAAGGCCCGCGGCCCGGGTCGATCGACGTCTCGGCCCTGAGCGCCCGGCGCCTCGAAGCACTCATCCACCGGGGCGACCTCACGGTGCAGGACCCGTCGGCGATGGCGGCTGTCGAGGCGCTGGCGCCGCAGGCGGGCGAGACCGTGCTGGATCTCTGCGCGTCACCCGGCACCAAGACGACCCAGATCGTCGAGGCGATGGGCGAGAGCGGCGTGGTGGTGGCGGCAGACCGCAGCGACGAGAAACTCCGGCCTGTCCGCAGGACGCTTGCGGCGCGGGGCATCGAGAACGCGACCGTTTGCCTGTCGGCCGAGGTGACCGCAGCGGCGCCGGCGGGCGGCTTCGACGCGGTTCTGGTGGACGTGCCGTGCTCCAACACGGGCGTTCTCGCGCGGCGAGTGGAGGCGCGGTGGCGGGTCAGACCGAAGGACGTGTCGGAACTGGTGCGGCTGCAGTCGGACCTTCTGCATGCGGCAGCCGCGCGCGTGCGGCCGGCCGGCCGGCTCGTCTACTCGACGTGCAGTTCGTTGACCGACGAGAACGAAGGCGTCCTCGAGACGTTTCTCAACGGCCACGATGACTGGGCACTTGACGGCCAAGACCTCATCCTACCCGGCCCCGACCACGACGGCGCCTTCCACGCGCTGCTGCGGCGCAGGTAACCGGGAAAAAGGTACCTGGTACCTTTCTTGGGGTTCGTGTTCGGCGCGAGAAATAGTCTGGCACGCCCAATCACACCTGCCGAGAATACGCCTATGGCGCTCGATGCGGTGAATCGAGAGATGTACGGCAAGGTCGCTTTCGGCGGCTTGGTGGGCCTCGTGGGGAACCTGACGCTGGGCGCCGCGAAACTGGCCGGCGGCATCCTCGGGGCGAGCGAGGCCCTCATCGCCGACGCCGCCGACACCCTCGGCGACAGCGTCACCAGCGTCGTCGTCGTCCTGGGCGCGTGGCAAGCCCGCCGGCCCGCCGACGACGAGCATCCCTACGGTCACGGCAAGGCCGAGGTCCTGGCCGGGCGGTCGGTGGCGGTCATCGTGATGCTGGTGGGTATCATCTTCGGCTACCGCGCGGTTTCGAAGATCGTCAGTCCCGACCCGCAGATGCCCGCGCTCTGGACACTCTGGTTCGCCCTGGCGAGCATGGTGGTGAAGGAAGGGATGTTCCGGTACAAGATTCGTCTGGGCCGGCGGCTGAAGTCCGAGAGCCTGATCGCCGACGCCCTGAACCATCGCAGCGACGTCTTTTCGAGCATGGTCGCGGCCGCCGGCATCACGACGGCCATCTACCTGGGTCCGCAGTGGCGGTTCCTCGACGCGCTTGCGGCCGTTGCGATCTGCCTGATCATCTTCGGTATCGGTGTGGCGGCGTTCCGACGGACGAGTTCGGCCCTGATGGACCAGGCGGCCGACGCCGAAACGGTCGCTGCCATCCGCCGCACGGCCGCCGGCGTAGAGGGTGTGAAGGACACCGAGAAGGTGCTGACCCGCCGCAGCGGCCTCGAGACGCACGTGGACCTGCACGTGGAGGTCGATCCCGAGATGCCCGTCGGCCAAGCCCACGCGATCGCCTCAGCCGTCGATGCCGCCGTCTGCCGCCAGGTCCCGAGCGTCACGCACGTCACGGTCCACGTCGAGCCGTACTATCCGGACGATCATTGACGGCCTTCACCGAATCTGTTGACAGTCTGGGCTCAAACCCTACACTGGCCCTTGATGTATGCGGGGTGCTTGCGTGTGCCTGCGGCCGAATAGGGGGAGTGAAATATGGGCGCCAATAGGCTGATCCGGACCCTTGAAGTCCAGAACTTCCTCTCGTACGGAAGCGGTGGTGAACCGATTGAGTTGCAGCCGCTTAACGTGTTGATCGGCCCGAATGCTTCGGGCAAGTCCAACCTTTTGGAAGCTATCGCGATCCTGCGGGCCACTGCTACGGACCTGACGGCGCCTATCCGGCAGGGCGGCGGCATAGCGGAGTGGTTGTGGAAAGGCGCCGCCGCGAAAGGGCCTGTGACTGCCAAGATTGAGGCTACCCTAAGTCATCCTCCGAAGACCGTTCCTTTACGCTATCGCCTCTGCTTTACAGAAGTCGGCCAGCGGATCGAGTTGGTTGACGAAGGCATTGAGGATGAGATCCGGACAGAACGGGGTGCGGAGGACGTTCGTTTCTACTACCGCTTTCAGAATGGACACCCGGTTCTGAATATAGCGGGAGAGAAACGGTCGCTTCGCCGGGAGGATCTGAGTCCGGAACAGTCGGTCTTGTCGCAGCGAAAAGACCCGGACCAGTATCCTGAGGTCACGTACGTGGGGAAGCAGTTTGCCGGCATCCGGTTGTTCAGGGAGTGGAATCTGGGCCGTTTCACCGCCCCAAGGCTTCCGCAAATGCCGGATCTCGCGGGCGATTTCCTGCAGGAAGATGCGGCCAATCTGGGGCTGGTTCTGAACCATCTCGAGCATCAGGTTGGCATCAAGAAGCAGATTATCAACCTCTTCCAGAAGTTTTACGAAAGGGTAGACGATATCACCGTTAAGATATATGGTGGGACAGTTCAGATTTTCGTCCATGAACGTGGGGTGGGGCCCATTCCGGCAACCCGCCTTTCTGACGGAACACTTCGTTATCTGTGCTTGTTGACTGTGTTGTGTCATCCGACTCCCCCCCCATTGGTCTGCATTGAGGAGCCGGAACTCGGGCTGCACCCCGACATCCTGCCGACGGTGGCCGACCTTCTGGTCGAGGCCTCGCAACATACCCAGTTGATCGTTACAACTCATTCGGACTTGCTCGTTTCGGCCTTGTCCGAAAGGCCCGATGCGGTTCTGGTCTGTGAGTATGATCGTGAGGCGGGAACCGTGCTAAAGAGGCTGGAGCCGGAGCGTCTCAGCAAGTGGCTTAAGGATTACTCGCTTGGCGACCTGTGGCTGAAGGGAGAATTGGGGGGGGCGCGGTGGTAGCAGAGATTCGCCTTTACTTAGAGGGTGGCGGCAACGCAAAGGATACCAAGACCAGGATGCGTCAAGGGTTCAGCGATTTCTTCCGCGCTATTATTGATCGTGTCCGGCAGCGGCGAATCAAGTGGCGAGTCATTCCTTGTGGGCCAAGAAACGAGGCCTACCGTGACTTCAAGATTGCATTGGAGGTAAACGCGGAGGCCTTCAACATCCTGCTTGTTGACTCGGAGGGGCCTGTCAGCGCACCGCCTTGGGAATATCTTCGTGGCAGTGATGGTTGGGAAAGACCTGTCGCTGACGATTCACACTGTCACCTGATGGTCCAGACAATGGAGGCGTGGCTCATTGCGGACCCCGATGCGCTTGCTCGGTTCTATGGAGCGGACTTCAGGAGGACCGCAATCCCCGACAATCCTAACGTCGAAGAGATCGACAAGGCGCAATTGCTATCGGATCTTAAAACCGCCACCCGGGACACGACAAAAGGTGAGTATCATAAGACACGCCACGCTCCGCGAATCCTTGGCGAACTGGATGCCAGCCAAGTCCGTAAGGCCGCGCCTCATTGCGAGCGCCTTTTCAGCACTCTCTCGGACTTGATAGACTCCCCGCAGTGATTCGCTGCACCCGTTCAGTTCGCCTTCCGCAGCCGGTACGCCGGCGTGCCGAGGCCGACGGCGTCCATCTGTTGGATCTGGATGTACGGGTCTTTGCCGTGGATCCGCTCGAACATGTGCTCGCCCTCGACGAGTTCCTGGCCGGGCGGCAGGCTGCCGGGCAGCGGTTGGCCGTCGCGCGTCAGGTCGAGGCTGGCGTTGTCCACCGCCACGATGTCTTCGGACGCGAGGATGCCCACGTCGGGAATGAGGGCAGGCGTTGAGAATCCCCAGCAGTCGCAGTACACGGTGATCTGGGTCAGGAAGTTGATGTGCAGGACGCGGCCGGGATCGAACGTGCCGAGCACCTCTTTCGTCGCGAGCGCCAGGCCCCTCTGGAACGGCACGAACCCGCCGCCGGTGATCTCGATCGCGCCGGTCGGGCAGACCAGGACGCAGTGGCGGCAATAGACGCAGTGGTGGTAGAAGATTTCGAGGCGGTCTCGCTCCTCGTTCCAGCGTGCGGCCCCTCGGGTGCAGGCCTCGACACACTTGCGGCACTTGATGCAGAGGTCCTCGTCGTACTTGAGGCCGCCTTCCAGTTGATGCAGGTGGCCGCGCGTCTCCTGCGTCACGCATCCCATCGCCAGGTTCTTGCACGCGCCGCCGTACCCGCAGTCGCCATGACCCTTGAAGTGGCTGAGGTTGATGAGGGCGTCGGCGTCTTCGATGTTGCCGGCCACGTCGATGGAGCGCAGCGTCTTGTACCGGACCTTGTGCTCGTAGCAGAAGGTGTCATCGGCGCCGGCGGCGCCGAGGACGGGGGCGCCGAGCACCTCGGTCGTGTAGCCGCGGGCCGTGGCGGCGTCGACCGTGAGCGACCCGTCGGTCACGAAGACACGCTTTGCGCCGGCCGCCTTAATCTTCTCAATGAGCAGACGGATGAACAGGGGCGGGATGGTCGTGTACCCGATGCCGCCGCCCACGTGCACCTTGACGGCCACCGTCCCGCCGTCGCAGATGCGTTTCATCGGCATGCGACCCAGCACCCTCATAAACCGGGCGGGCAGGGTGGCGCTGGCTTCCAGGCGCGTGACGGCCGCCGGCGCGAACAGGACCTCGGCCGCACGCTTCGGTGTCCGGCGTTTCGACGTGGCATGCTTTGCCTTCGACGTGGCCATCGTGTCGGTCTCCCCATAATCCGCTGCTGTGAGACCGCGTACTTTACGCCGAATGCGGCAAATGTGCAAGCATCAGGGGGAAAGGGGAACCTCAGTCGCCGAAGAGCCGCGATGCGGGAATCGACACGCCGGAGGCGTCCGCCTCCTGCCGCGCCTTCGAGATCTGCCATGCCGCAAAGGCAATCAGGGCCGCCAGGCTGATGCCCAGCAGCGCGAAGAACAGCCAGTGTCTTGCCGCCGGTCGCATGCCGACATGCTACGCGCCGGCGGCGTCCGACGCAATGGTTTCGCCCATCGGCGTTTGACACGCCGGGCGGACGTGCTACGATACAATGCCGTCGAGCCCGGAGCGGCGGCTCGGGGGCATCGGTACAGGGCTTGGCACGTGCCACGGCGGCGGCGGATGTCCCGCCGCTTCCGCGGCGGGCTCGGTCTTGCGGCAGCGGGGTTTCTTTGCGGCGGGCTCGGTCTTGCGGCAGGCTCGGTCTTGCGGCGGCCGGGGTTGGTTTTTGGCGGCGGGCTTGATCTTGCGGCGGCGGGGACGGTTGCATGCGCATTCTTGTCACGAACGACGACGGCATCATGGCGCCCGGCCTGATGGCGCTGCGGAAGGCGCTCGCCGAGATCGGCGACGTGACCGTTGTGGCGCCGACCACGCCCCAGTCGGCCGTCGGCCACGCTATCACGCTGACCGAGCCGATCCGCGTCCACCGGATAGACCTGGGCGGCGGCGTCTGGGGCTACGGCGTCGCGGGCAGCCCGGCCGACAGCGTGAAACTCGCGCTGCTGGAACTTCTGCCCGAGCGGCCCGACATCGTTGCGAGCGGCGTCAATCTCGGCACGAACCTCGGCGTCAACGTCCTGTACTCCGGGACGGTGGCGGCGGCGGCCGAGGGCGCCTTCTTCGGACTGCCGTCGGTGGCGGTCAGTATCGAGGATTCCGACGTCGTCGACTACGACGGCGCCGCCCGTATCACGCGGCGGCTCATCGAGCAGATGATGACCGGCGGCCCCGACCGGTCCGGCGTGCAGCGCGGCGAGCCGGCCCTGCTGAATATCAACATACCCGACCTTACGAAGGCCCCCCCCAGGGGCGTCAAGGTCATGCCCCAGAGCATGAAGGGCTTCAGCGAACGGTGGGAACGCCGCACCGACCCGCGCGGACGCACCTACTACTGGATCACCGGCGACCACGACCGCGAGGACCAGGGCATCCACTCCGACATCGCCGCCTTCTTCGAAGGCTACGTCACCGTCACGCCGCTGCGATTCGACCTCACCGACCACGACCGCGTGGACGACGTGCGCGGGTGGAATCTGAGGCTGTAGCGGCAGAACAGCGCCGCCCGCCCGAGTGGCACGGTCACCCGTACGGGTGATACGTGTTTAGCGCCGGGTGGCACGGCAGCGGCGCAGCCGCGGCCGTGTGCTGCTCGGCGCGGTCTGGATCACGGCCACGCATACTGCCGCGTGACCGTGCCACCCTTTTGGTGCTGCTTGGGTCGCTGAACACGTGCAAGCAGCCGGTGGCACCCGCGGTTACCGGCCGTTCATCAACGGGTGTTCGGGCTCCGTCATTTCTTCTTCGGCCGCGGCAGATACTGGGCGGCTTGTTCCGGCGTCATCCGGCGGGGGCTGACGACCGTGGCGGACCTCAGCCGCCACTCGCCGTCCGGGTCCGGCGCGAACACGCCTTCCCAGACGACGCGGTGGGCCTCGGGGGGCAGCATCCGTTTCACCCCCGGGGCCGCGAAGAACCGACACGGCTGCCTGACAAGGGCGTCTGCTTCGCCGAAGGCCACGGTGGGCGTCTCCGCCTCGGCCCGGATCACCTCGAGGCCGCGGCGGACGACGGCGGCCAGGGCCGCCTTCCCCTGACTGCCGCTCTTGTATCCCGGCGAGATGCATGCGATGAACGTCTCGGCGTGACCGGCCTCCATGGCGTCGCTCATCGTCTTGAGCGTCCGCTTCAGTTTCTCGCGGTCGGTCTCGACGGCCCAGGCGAGGATGCCGACCAGCACGCCGGCCGCCACGCACCCGACGGCCGCCGCACGGCACCCCGACGAACCCGTCCGTCGCCAGATCGTCCCGCACACCACGGCCGCCACGAGCAGCAGAACCCACAGCGTCCACGGGTTCTCGAAGATGACGTGCTTGAGCAGGTCCATCGGCATTCCCCCCAGGAAACCCCACGCATCATACGCTCGGCTCCTCAGGGCGTCACGGAAAATGCGTGGGTGCTGCACACGGCCGCTGCTGCGCCGCCCGGGGTTGCAAGCGATGGCCATGCCGGGTGGCACGGCAACGCGGCTGTATGCGTGGCCGTGGTGATGACCGCGCGTGGGTGCTGCACACGGCCGCTGCTGCGCCGCTGCCGTGCCACCCGGGGCGCAGTTGAGTTGGCGGCGCACGCGGCCTCCGTACGGATGCCGTGCCACCGTGCAAAGCGCTTTTGCGTTGATTCTGCCCTTTGCCCCACTATAATCCGACCCTTGCTTCGGACCGCGCGGGCGGGCCGAGGCCGTCCATCCGGAGCAAACGAGAGGAAGATGGATGTACAAACAGCGGCTGTTCACTCCCGGCCCGACGCCGGTTCCCGAGGAGGTGCTGCTGGAACTGGCGCGGCCCATGTTCCATCACCGCACCCCCGAGTACCGCGCGATGCTCGAACAGGTGACCAAGGACCTGCAGTACGTCCTTGGAACGTCGCAGGACGTCTACACCATCACGGGAAGCGGATCGGCCGCCATGGAAGCCGCCGTCTCCAACGTCGTCGCGCCCGGCGAGACGGTCATCGCGGTGCGTGGCGGCAAGTTCGGCGAGCGTTGGAGCGAGTTGGGCAAGGCCTTCGGCGCAGGCGTCGTGGACATCGACACCGAGTGGGGCACCGCCGTCACGGCCGCCGGAATCGCCGAGGCCCTCAAGGCCAATCCCGGCGCGGTCGCCGTTTACATCACGCAGTGCGAGACCTCGACCGCCACCATCGCCGACGTCGAGGCCATCGGCAAGGTCGTTGCCGAGACGGCCGCCTTGCTGGTCGTCGACGGCATCTCGAGCATCGGCGCCGTGCCGTACAAGATGGATGAGTGGGGGGTGGACATCACCGTCACGGGCAGCCAGAAGGCCCTGATGCTGCCGCCCGGTCTGGCCTTTCTCGCCTGCAGCGAGAAGGCGTGGCGGAAGATCGAGGCCACCGACCCCCGCGCCTATTACCTCGACCTGAAGGCCTACCGGGCGTCGCTGGCCAAAGGGTTCGACAACCCGTACACGCCGGCCAACCTGATGGTCCGGGCCGCCATGAAGGCCCTCTCGATGATCCGCGACGAGGGGCTCCAGGCCGTCTGGGCCAGGTCCCGCCGGATGGCCGACGCCCTGCGCGCCGGCGCCGCGGCACTCGGCCTCGAACTGTTCTCGTCGAGCCCGTCCGACAGCGTGACCGCCCTGAAGGTGCCCGACGGCATCGACGGAGTACAACTGCCGAAGGTCATGGTCAGCGACTACGGCGTCCGCTGCGCCGGCGGGCAGGCCCACCTGAAGGGCCGGATCATCCGCTTCACCACGATGGGGTACACCGACGCGTGGGACATCCTGGCGGCCGTCGGGGCGCTGGAGATGGCGCTCGCGAAACTCGGCCGCCAGGTCGAGTTCGGCGCCGGTGTGGCAGCCGCGCAGAAGGTGCTCGCCGCCGAGTAAGCGGTCCGAGAGAGGTTTGGCGCGGCGGGCCTCCCGACACGCCGTGCCAAAGCGCTACGAGGCTCGTATCGGACCGCGTGGCGGGATGAGGAGCAAGGGATGAAGATTCTCGTATCCGATAAACTCGCCGAGGAGGGCCTCGAAATCCTCCGCGCCGAGCCCGGTGTCGAAGTCGATGTCAACACCGGCCTGACGAGCGACGAACTCAAGGCCGCCATCGGCCGCTACGACGGCATCTGCATCCGCTCCGGAACCAAACTGACCGCCGACGTCCTGGCCGAACCGGGCAACCTGAAGGCCATCGCCCGGGCCGGCGTCGGCGTCGATAACGTGGACCTGCCGACCGCCACGCGGCACGGCATCGTCGTCATGAACGCGCCCGACGGCAACACGCTCTCGACCGCCGAACTGACCGTGGCCCTGATGCTCGCCGCCAGCCGCAATATCGCCCCGGCCTGCGCCAGCCTCAAGGCCCGCGAGTGGAACCGCAAGGCCTTCATGGGCCATCAACTGGCCGGCAAGACGGTCGGCATCGTCGGTCTGGGGCGCATCGGAACCGCCGTCGCCAAGCGGTGCCTCGGCTTCGGGATGAAGGTCGTCGGCTACGACCCGTTCATCGCCGGCGCACCGTCCGAACTCGCGAAGGAGATCCAACTGGTCGATTCGCTGGACGATCTTGCCAGGGCCGCCGACTACCTGACCGTCCACACGCCGATGTCGGATGAGACGCGCGGCATCATCGGCAAGAAGGAACTCGAAGCGCTTCCCGAAGGGGCGTACGTCATCAACGCGGCCCGCGGCGGCATCGTCGACGAGGACGCTCTGCTCGAGGCCCTCAAGACCGGCCACCTCGGCGGCGCTGCCCTCGACGTCTATCCGACCGAACCGCCTGAAAACCGCGAACTTATCGAGCACCCCCTCGTGCTCTGCCTGCCACACCTGGGCGCCTCCAGCCGCGAGGCCCAACGCAGCGTGGCCATCGACGCCTGCCACAACCTGATCGACTACCTGGCCGGGCGCGAACTGAGGAACGCCGTCAACGTGGCCGCCATCGACTTCGCCGCCATCGGAGACCTCAAACCCTACGCCGAGATGGGCCACCGCATGGGCGTTATTCTGGCGGCCATGATGCACGGGCGGCTCAAGCGGCTGGTCATCACCTACGCCGGAGAGATCGCCAAAGACCCCTCCAGGCTGATCAGCATCAGCGTCGTCATGGGCATGCTCCAGCGGGTCTCGAGCACCCCACTCAACATGGTCAACGCCATGGTCGTCGCCAAGGAAGAGGGCCTGGAAATCGTGGAGACCACCCAGCCAGACGCCGGCGGGTACATGTCCCTGGTCCGCGTGACCGGCGAAGGCGAACGCGAATCGCACTCCGTCCAGGGCACCGTCTTCCACAAGTCCTCTCCGCGGGTCACCGCCCTCGACGATTTCGTCATGGAACTGAAACCCGAAGGCGACCTCGTCATCTGCTTCAACGCGGACCGGCCCGGCGTCATCGGCGAGGTCGGGTCCATCTTCGGCACCTTGAGCATCAACATCGCCAGCATGACCTTCGGACGCAAACTCGATACCCAGGAGGCCTGTCTGGCGCTGACCCTCGACGCCGTGCCTCCCCCGAACCTTCTGGAGGAACTGCGCGGCAAGGACTTCATGCAACGCGTTCACCACGTAAGTCTGCCGCCGCTCGTGACCGAGAGTGCCTGAGACCGCATCATCTACCGTCGTTGGGCGCGGCGGGTCTCCGGACCCGCCGCGAGAGGAGCAAACCGCGCGGCGGCCTTCCCAGGCCGCCGCGAGAGGCTCTCCATAGGGCGTGGTGGCCTGGGAAGGCCACCACTCGGAGACCAGGCTCAATTGGGAACCAAGCCCGGAATACCCGCCGCGAGAGGCGCACTGCTCCTCGGCGCAGCCTTCCTGTCCCTCGCCTCTGCGCTCGGCCCGGGGTGCGAACCCCAGGCCAAGGACCCCCGGCCCGTCCTCCTCTACGCCTGCGACAACCAGGGCGTGCTGGCGGCATGCGGATGTCCCTCGAACCCCACCGGCGGGTTCGCCAAACGCCAGGGCCTCATTGAACGCTACCGCCGGACCCGCGAACACGTCCTGGTGGTCGATGCCGGCAACCTCTTCCCCTACTACCGGCACGCCATCAAGGAGAAGTACGTGGCCATGGCGGCGAAGCGCGCCGCGTGGGATGCCATCGCCGCCGGCGAGCAGGAACTCGACCTCGGCGTCGAACGCCTCCGCGAGTTCCGCAAGACGTACGGCTTGCCTATCATTTGCGCCAACGTTCGCGACGGCGACGGCGACTTCGTCGTGCCGCCCCACGTCATCCGCGACGTGGCGGGCATGCGCATCGGCATCTTCGCCGTCATCGCCGAGGAAACGTACGAGTGGCCACAGCCCAAGTGGCGGAAACGCCTGAAGGTCGAACCCGCCCTGGACGCCGCCCGGCGCGAGGTCCGGGCACTGGCCGAGTGCGACCTGGTGGTGGCCCTCTCGCACCAGAGCATCGACGCGTCGCGCCGGCTCGCACGCGAGGTCCCCGGCATCCACATCGTCGTCGTGGGCAAGGGCCGCGCGATCCTCCGCGAACCGGAGACGGTCGGCGATACGCTGCTGGTGGCCTCCGGCGAGGCCGGCCACGTCCTCGGCGCTCTCACATTGGACCGCGACGAGCAGGGCCGCGTACGCTTCCTGAGCGACCTGACGACCCTCTCAGCCCGCATTCCGGAAGCCACGTGGGCCCTGGACCTGTACGGGCAGTACGTCAAGGAGTCGAAGGACAAGCCGCCCCCCGACTGGGACGAGACCCCCATCCCGCCCCGCTACGAACCCGCCGAGGCCTGCAAGGAATGCCACGAGCCGCAGTACGCGCACTGGCTCACCACAAAGCACGCCCACGCCTACGCCTCCATCAAACGGGCCGGGCGGCACGAGGACCCCGAGTGTCTGCTCTGCCACACCATGGGACCGGGACGCAAAGGCGGTTTCGTGTCGATGGCCGGCACCGCCGGCCTCGGACGCGTCACGTGCCAGGCCTGCCACGTCGTGACCGCCGACCACGAGGAGAAAAAGGTCAAGTGCGACCCAGACATCTACATCTCGTCGAGGCTCTGCATGTCGTGCCACGGTCCCGTCCAGAGCCCGGAGTTCGACTACTTCGTTTACAAGCCGAAGATTGTTCACACCCGGGACGACGGGAATCGTAAACAGTAGGGAAGGCGGAGCGCCGCGAGAGGAACCTATGTACGCCTACGTCATCCTGGGCCTCATCCTGGCCGTCCTGGCGACCGACCTGGCCGCCGACGCCCCGCCGCCCGACGTCCTCGCGACGTTCCTGGCCACCGGCAGCGTGGCGGTGACGGTCATGGTCGCCGGGCTGTTCATCAGCGGGTACATCCTTCTGCGGCGCGAGTGGATCGAGCGCGACGAGCAGCGGTTCCTCCGGCGAGTCGGACGCCTGGGCAAACTGTACCGGCTGTTCGTGGTGGCGGCGTACGCCGTGCTGCTCTTCGCCTTCGACTGGCCGGCGCTGGCGAAGGAGTGGGCGGCCGTGGGCGACTGGGTCGTGCCGCCGCTTGCCGTCACCCTCGCCCCGTTTGTGGCGCTGCTGGTCGTGGCCTGGACGTCGTTGTACTGGGCCGACCGGAGCCTTCGTTCCCTCATGTTCGAACGGGCCGGCGCCGCCGTCGCCGCCAGGCGATGGACCCTGCCCCGCTACCTGGAGTTCATGGCCCGCCAGTATCTGCTCGTCATCCTGGCGCCGGTGCTGGTGCTGCTGACGGTGGCCGATCTGGTCGAGCATGTTGTCGGCCCGCCCGTCGCGGTGGCGGCGCTGGAGGCCGGCCTGCTGCTGACCGCCTTCCTCTTTGCCGCGCCGTGGGTCCGCATCTGCTGGCGCACCGAGGCGATGCCCGATTGCCGGCTGCGCGACCGCCTCCTGGAACTGGCCGAACGGGCCGGTGTCCGCGTGGCCAACATCCTGGTGTGGCGGACGAACCTGTCGATCGCCAACGGCTGCATGATCGGCCTCGTGGGCCGGCTGCGGTACATCCTCATCACCGACGCGCTCCTGCTCAGCCTCTCGGCGGAGGAAGTGGAAGCGGTCTTCGCCCACGAGGTCGCCCACATCAAACATCGCCATGTGTTGCTCTACCTGCTGACGGCCCTGGCCGGGGCGGGGGTTTCCTACCTGGTGCTGGCGGCGGGGTTCGTCGGCGTCCCGTGGCTGTGGGAAACGGTTCTCATCGAGAGCAAGCCGCCGCTGCTGCTCGGCGAGGCGCTCAGCCTCGGCGTGCTGGCCGCGTGGTGGTGGTTCGGCTTCGGGTTCCTGTCGCGACGGTGCGAACAGGAGTGCGACCTGTACGCGGTCCGCGCGACGGCCTGCCCCGTGGCATGCTCGCCGCCCAACGCCGCAGCGATGGCCGCCCGGGCAGGCGGCGCCCGGGCAGGCGGCGCCGAGGCCGTCGAGTCCGGCCTTCCGCCCGAGGATCCGCCGCCGCCGTTCAGCGTCTGCGAGCACCGGGTGGCGACGTTCGTGACGGCGCTTCGGCGGATTGCCCGCCTGAACGGGGCCGCCGAAGCGGCGAGCGGGTGGCGGCACTTCAGCATCGCCCGGCGGTGCCGGTTCCTACGCGACGCCCTCGCGAGGCCCTGGATCGTGCCGGCGGAGGAGGAACAGATGCGCTGCCTGAAAATCGCCGTCCTTGTGATGGCGGTTGCCGTGGCGCTCGGCGCGGCGGGCGTCATGACACTGGACGGGTGCCTACAGCCGGACGAGCCAGAGGACACGACACGCCCAAACGATCTGGTCCCGCAGAACGAGGGCGGGATCATATGCCTCGTGGAGCGCAACGAGATGGACCGTCTCGCCCTCGGGCCGCCAGAGTTTAACGGTCACCCCCACCCGGCCGCGGACCTTGACGATGGCCGTCCGGCCGGGCTGCGGCGCGGCGCTTCGCCGGGAGATGACCAGGTCGCCGTCGCGGATCCGCGGCGCCATGCTGTCGCCGTCCACGCGGAGGGCAAACGTGCCGGGTTCGATCGACCCAACGCCCGGCAGGTCCAGGAACTCGACGATGCCGTCGGGCGTCGGCGAGGATAGTTGCGTCAGCAGGACCGTCGTGTCGGGCGGCTGCCCGGACTCGACCTGCGGGTCGGGCGCCTTGAGGCTGGCGTCGCGGCGGCGGGCGTCCTTGTCTTCCACCCGCTGGATGAGCCGTTCGAGGACGTCCGGGTCATCCGCCTCGCTGCAGTGCGCCTGCCACGATGCGAGCAGCCCGGCCGCCGTCCGGCCCACGATGGGGATCGACGACGGAGTGCGGGCGAACGGATGAGGTTCCCACACCTGGCCGGGAGGTGGCAGCGTCCGGTCAATCTCATCGAGCAGCGCCCGCAGGGCCACCGCTGCGGCCGCCGTCTCGGAACCGGCCGACCGGCCTTCCGAGAAACGCCGAAGCACCTCTTCGGCCTGGTGTGACAACTGTGTGTCACAGCCCGCGTCAGGCTCGGCAGCGAAGGGGGTCCCACGGCCCGTGAGGAGCCACGTCAGGTCGGCCCCGGTTACCTCCGCCGCCCGGGCCAGCAGGTCGGCGGGCGGCTGCCGGCCCTTTTCGTAATAGTTGTACGTAGAAGGACTTACGCCAAGCGCCCGGGCAAACGCCGCCCGGCCGCGGGGCCCCAGGACCCGCTCGCGCAACTCGGCCAACCGACCCGAAACGTCCGAACGTGACTCGCTGCTGCTCATCCCACCGGACCCTCCAGAAACCCGGCCGGAATGTCCATGTTCGCGAACATTCGGTTGCAAAAAATTCACGTCTGCGTATAATACATCGGCCGGTCACGCATTTGCGAATTGTAGATTTACAGGCGACCGTCAGCAAGGAAAAACGGGGGCCGAAACCATGGGCACACCTGACGACGCGGCGCAGGCGATCCTCAAGGACCTCGACGGGCTTCTCACGCTCAACGCCTGGGAGGCGACCCTTCTGCACGGGGCCAGGGAGAAGGCGGCGGAACTCCTCGGGACCGGCCATCCCCCGCCGCCGACGACGAATCCGCCGCCCAACGACGCCGGCACGGATTGCGCCGGCGACGGCGGCGATTCGGACGTATAATCAAAAGGAGGAAGCGGCGGTTTTTCGTCAAACCTTCCGGCGCGAGGTACGTCCAACTATGCAGGACGAACAGGCCAACAAGGAGCCGCAGATGACCGCCGCCGTCGGCGTTCTCGGCGTTACGCCGCTCGCCTCTCTCGCCGAGGCCGTCAGCCATTCGCGCGAATCCCTGCCGTCGATCCTGGAGGCCGCGCGCGACGGCGATGCCGACGCCTTCGCCGCTCTCGTTCACCGGTTCGAGGCGCCGACGTACCACTTCGTTCTGCGGATGGTCCGCCGACCTGCGGTCGCCGAAGACCTGTCGCAGGAGGTGTTCGTGCGGCTGTGGCATCACCTGGACCGGATCGAGGACGCCGAGATGCTGCCGGCGTGGCTTCGCCGGGTGGCCGCCAACGCGGTGATCGATCACTGGCGGAAGGAAGAGGCCCGCGAGCGGCGGATGCAGGTGCTCCGCGAGCACCCCATCGCCCGCCGCGTCGTCAGGCCCTCCAGCCGCATGGAGACGCGGGAGGCGGCCGACGCGGTGCATGCGGCCGTCGACCAACTGCCGGCGAAACTCAGGAGCGTGCTCCTGCTACGGACCATCGAAGGGCTCCGCTACGACGAACTGGCCGACGTGCTCGGCGTGTCGACGAACGCGGTTCGCAGCCGTCTCTTCCGGGCCCGTCAGGACGTGCTTGCGATTCTCCGGCGCAGTACCGCCGCCGAGCACCTGGCCGCCATGTACGCCGGGGCGGCGGCGGATGCCGATTCATGATAGTCACGTCAGCCGGGCGTGCATGTCGGGAGTTATCGGATGGGTGAGTGCGCAGACGACAGGACGCTCAGTCAGTACCTTGACGGCGACCTGACGCCGGCGGCGGCCGAAAGGATTCCCGCCCACGTGGCGGCCTGTGACCGCTGCCGCGAGCGCCTTGACAAGATGCGCGCCCTGGACGGCGCGATCCGTGCCGAACCCGACCCGCCGGCCGACCCGCCCGACGTGGCGTCCCGCGTGACCGACGACCTGCGGCGCCGGGGGGCGTTCTTCACGGCTCGCGTGGCGGCGGGCAGGCGGCGCCTGTTCGGCGACAGCCTCGCCTCCGCCCGCATGCTGGCCGCACTCGCGGTCGCCGCAGGCATCGTCATGCTCGCGACCGCAGGCCTCGATCACGTCACGCGTCGGAACTGGGCCCGCAGGACGGCCCCCGTCCTGGCAGATGCCGAACGGGTGCTGGTGCGGCTGGTGTACGTCGAGGGGCACCGAGACGGACCGCGCCTGGCGTGGGCCAGGGAGGAGGTCAAGAAACTGGCGTTGCCCGAGCGGCTTCTCGACGTGCGGTCCCGCGCCGAGCCCGCCTGGGCGAAGGACCTCGCCCCGCTCGAAGCCACCTTCACGCTGCTGGCAGGCGACAGCCCCTTGCCCCCGCTACTCGTCGCCCAACTGAGCGGAGGCGAACTCCTCGGACGAGCCACGCGATTGCGCGAGACCCTGGCCCTCGGAGGGTGACCCCGACGGCGGCACACGCGGTGAACCGTCTGGCTTCCCGGCAAGGGTCGCGGTATAATGCCGCGGCCTTCTTCCATGAAGTGGAGCCTTCCTGATGCGACGCACCGCGATGTGGGCGGGTCTCGGGGTCGTCCTGGCGGCCGGCTGCACGCCGACGCTTCAGCGCGAGCGGACGACGTTCGCCGTCCTCGCCGGCGCCTACTACTCGGCCGTCCCCGGCGTGACGGTTGAGGCCGCCATGGTCGAAGACGCCGAGACGCTGCTCACGAAGGCGGTCCGCGACCTCAACAGCCGCGACGACCTCGACTTCGTTGTCGTGGCGGGCGACCTGTTGGCGCGGAGCGATCCGCTGAGCCTCGACCGCGCCAAGTCCCTCCTGGCCGAACTGCATGCACCGTCGTACGTTGTCCTCGGCGACTACGACGGCCCCGGGCCGCCGGTCCGGTTGACCGAACGGACCGGCGCGACAGGCGAAACCGCCGCGCCGCCGCCACCGACGGGCAGCAGTCGCAGCATCGTCATCTGGGCCTTCCAGGGCCACGGCCTCTCGGGGTCAGAGGGCTACTGGGTGCGCTCGGTGCCGCCCGGCCTGCTGCTCGTCGGGCTCGACACCGTCCAGCCCGGCCGTCGCGGGGGGCACGTCGATGCCCGCCAACTGGCCTGGCTCGACCAGACGCTCGGGCGTCACGCCGACAAGGTCGCCATTGTGATCGCGCATCACGGGCTGGTCCCGCTGCATCCGCTCGACGAGGGGACGGCCTGGCGGCACCTGATGGTCGACAACGCCGCCGCCGTCCGCGACGTGCTCGAACGGCATCCGAACGTCCTGATGGTCGTCACAGGGCACCACCACTTTGCCGGCGCCCGGGTCGGCGGACGCATCGTGTACCTGACCTCTCCGAGCGTGGGTGTCTGGCCGCTCGCCTATCACCTGGTGCGCCTGACGCCGAAGCAGGCCGAGGCCGTGTGGGTGCCGCTGGCCGGCGGAGACCTGGCACGGCGCGCCCAGGAGCGGTTGCTCGCGAGCCGTGAGTACCGGGGCGTGTTTCCGAAGGGCGAGGACGGCGACACCGCCTGCGTCCGCCTCTTCGGCGGGAACAAGATGAAGGTGTACCCGCTTCCGGCCATCCGGCCGTAGGGTGCGCGGCCGGCGGCCGTCAGGGACGCTTGGGCGTTACAATCGCAACGAACGACGAACGTTCGAGCACCTCGTAGGCATGCTCGTGGAAGCCGTCCCAGCAGAGCCCTTCCCCCGCCTTCAGCGTATACGGACTGCCGTGGATGGTGATCCTGACCTTGCCTTCCAGGACGAAGCACCGCTGGTACTGGCCGTCGGTGCATTCGACGGCGGCGCCGCGTGCGCCCTTGCGTGCCGTGATGTGGAAGACCGCCACGTCGTCCAGTTTCACGAGGCGTGCCTTGGCCTTTCCGCCGAGCGTCTCGGACGTTTCCTCCGTGACCTTGGCCGGGTGCTTCCGCTCGGCGAGCGCGAGCAGGTTGTGGGTAGGCATCTGGAGGGCCCGGCAGATGCGGTCGAGGGTTTTGAGCCCCGGGTTGCCCTCGTTGCGTTCGAGTTTCGAGATCGACACATAACTGACGTCAGCCATCTCGCTCAGTGTGTCGATGGTCAGTTTGCGGCGCTTGCGGATCTCACGCAGGATCGAGAAATCGTAGGTCATCACGCTCCCCCCGTCTCTCAGCGGACCGGCCGTTGCTCACAGCCCTTGTCGCAGAGGCCCGCGTATCGGCAGTACCGACACGCGTCTCCGTCTACGCCATCATACCGCGCGGCGGCAATCGCCGCCAGTGCTTCTCGGGCACCTGCGGCAGCACGATCCAGGTCGGCGGCCGTCGTCTCGTGCTCGGCCGCCTCGGCCGACCCGAGGAAGTAGACGGACCAGCGCGCCACGTTGCGGCCGAGCCAGCGGCCCGCGGCCAACGCATAGAGGCCCATCTGGAGGTCGAACCCGGCGGCGGCTTCCGCGGCCCCCTCGGGCGACGGCGCCGACGACTTGTAGTCCACGATCTCCCATCCGCCGTCGGTCCCCTCGAACGCCAGGTCGATCGTGCCGCGAATCTCGGCCCCCTCCAGCAAGAGGACGAACGGAAGTTCGCGCAGCACCTGCCGCGCCGACGCCACCCGACGCCCGACCCCGCTCTTCCAGAACGCCGCGAGCGACGCCACCAACCGGCCGCTCCGTTTGCGGCGCTCGCTTTCGGTAAGCGCGACCTCGCGAAGCGCCTCCTCGGCCGCGGCACGGACGGCCGCACGGCTTGAGTCCTGCACGAGTTCCATCGCGCGGTGGCTGACGGTGCCCCACTGCCGCGGCGACAGGCCCGTCTCGCGGGGGGCGGGGTCCGGCTGCCCGACCCCGAGCACGTGCGCCCACCAATACAGACGCGGGCAGCGGACGTAGTCGGCCAGCGCCGTCGCCGCAAGACGCCTCGGCGCCCGCGGCGCCGTCGGGGCGGCCGTCGCCTGCCGGAGCGTCCGCTGCACCGTCCGACGCGGCGCGGCTCGGGCGCGGTCGGCCAGGCGGTGCCATCGGACGCGGCCGGCGGCGAAGACGTCCCGCGGACCGCCTCGACGGGCGCCGCGGCTCGGCATCCACTTGACCGGAGGCTGGACGCGTATCCGCACCGTTTCGCCCGTCGGCAAGGGGACGGCCCGGTCGCCTGGGTCGGGTGTGGCGTCGAGGCCGTCGAATACGGCGTGGAGCCACGACTTCGCAGCGTCAACGGACGGCTGGTGTCCGGCGAGCACAAGATAATCCTTTGCCCGGGTCACCGCGACGTAAAGGAGCCGGTGCGATTCTTCCCGGTCGGCTTCGGTTTCCGCGAGGCGTGCCAGGGCGAGTGCGCCCGACGTGCAGGCCGCGGGCGCCTTGCCGCCGGACCCGCCGCCGTCGGCCGCGCCGGTCTCGCCCTCCTCCTCGCGCATGCGGACGGCGACGCCCGTCGCCGGATGGGTGAACCATGCCGCCCGGGGACCGCGCGGGGCGTACGCCAGGTCGGGCAGGACCACCACCGGGAACTCCAGCCCCTTGGCCTTGTGGATGGTCATGAGGCGGACGGTGTCGCCTTCGGCGGCCTGGACGGCGGCCTGCTCGGCCCGCATCTCGCTCTGCATGAAGTCGGTGACGTAATCGACGTAATCGCCGAGTGCCGACAGGCCCTGCCGCTCGAACTGCCGGGCCAGTTCCACCATCTGCCGCAGGTTCGCGTAGGCCCGCTCGCCGCCAAAGCGTCCCACGCCGGCCGCCGCGTACCCCGACTCGAACACCACGCGGTCCACGAGCGCCGCCAGGCCCAGCCGGTCCTTCTCGGCGGTCCACTCCGGCAGGAGGCGGGCCGCGCGCGCGAGGCCGCGGCGGTCTTCCTCGTGGACCGCCTCGTCCTCGGCCGCCGCCGGCAGCGACGCGCGAAGCGACGGCCCCAGCCGGCTCAACCGGTACAGCCCCTCGTCGCTGACCGCGAACAGCGGCGACCGCAGCACCCCCGCCAGGTGCAGATCGTCGGCCGGGTCGTCCAGGACGCGGAGCACGTGAATGACGTCGAGCACTTCCTGCTGCTTGTAGAAACCGCGGCCGGCGACCACGTAGTACGGCACGCCCCGGCGCTGCAGGGCCTCCTCGTACACGTGCAGATGGGTGGTGCGGCGAAGGAGGATGGCGATGTCGCCGTACCGCGCCGGCCGGGCCGCCTCTCGGTCGTCGTCCCAGACGTTGACGCCGCCGGTCCGGACGATCTCCTCGATGCGTGCGGCCAGGGCCCGCGCCTCCTCGGTGTGTCCGCGGTCGGCGCGGAAGCCCTTCGGCTCGTCGGGGTCGACGACGTGGATGAGTTCGGCCACGTCGTGGTTGACCTGCCGGTGCCGGCCCTCGATCGGCTCGTAGGCCCGGCCCATGAGCCGCCCGAACAGGTGGTTGACGAGGGCGGCCGTACCGGGATGCAGGCGGAAACTCTCGGTCAGCCCTCTTCTGCCGGCGGGTGGGACGCGGCCGGTGGCCTTCTGGAAAACCTCGACCTCGGCGCCGCGGAACCGGTAGATCGACTGCTTGGGGTCGCCGACGCCGAACAGGGCGCCGGGCCTGAGCGGCGCTTCTTTCCGCCGCCCGCGCGGGCCGGAGGTCAGCAGGTCCACGATCTCGAACTGGAGCAGGTTCGTGTCCTGGAGTTCGTCAACCAGGATGGCACGGAACCGCGTCCGGCACCGCTCGAGGACCCGCGGGTTGCTTGTCAGCAGGTCCCGCGTGCGGGTCTGAAGGTCCTCGAAGTCCAGGGCCGACCGCTCGCGCTTGGCCGCCTCGTACGCCTCGATGGCGCGGCAGGCGGTCCGGTAGAAGGCCCGCGCGAGGGCCAGGTGCCGGCGTTCCGTATCTTTGTCGAACGTCGGGAGACCTTTGACGACCTCCTTGAAAGGATCGCGCAAGCGTCTCAGCGCGTTCTTGGCTTCCTTAAGGGCTTCGGCCGACGGCCAGTGCTTCGCGCTGCCGCAGTTCACCTTGATGCCGTCGGCGATCCGGCCCGCCGCCTGGGCCGCCTGGTCGGCCGTGCGGGCGTGGCGAAGGTGCTCGACCTGCGTCACGGCCTCTTTCCGAATCACGTCGAGTTTATCCGTCGGCTGCCCGGCCAAGCGCTTCAGCGCGGCGACGGCGTCGCGAATTGGCACGGAATCGACAAGACCCTGGAGCCCCTCCATCACGTGCTCGTCGATCATCTTCTTGAGGGCGGCCAGGATTTCCTCGTCGCTCTTGGCCATGACGGGCCCCGCAACGCGGCGGAGCACTTCGCGCTTCTCGCCGATGACCGTCCGGAGGATGTCCCGGGCGGCGTCGAGACGGAAGTGCTCCAGCACGGCCAACAGGTCGGCGTCCTCGGCGGCGAGCAGGTCCTCGACGACGGCGGCAACGACGTCCATCTGCAGGAACGCCGCCCCGGTCTCATCGAGGACCGCAAATTGCGGGTCCACCCCCGCCTCGATGGGCCACCCCCGGAGCAACGCCGCGCAGAACCCGTGAATCGTGTTCACCGGCGCGATGTCCACGTCCCAGTACCGCTGGAGCCACCTGTCGAGGCGGACGCGGTCGTTCGCCTCGCGTGCGGCGGCAATCTGTTCGAGACAGGCCTCGCGGATGCGGCCGCGCATCTGGGCGGCGGCGTTCTCGGTGAACGTGATGGCCGCCAGACGACCGAGCGGCAGGTCACGGTCCTGCTCAAGGAAGTAGATATACCGTTCCACCAGGACGCGTGTCTTGCCGCAGCCCGCGCCGCTCGTGACGCAGAAGTTCTCATCGAGCGGCGTGACAACGCGCCGTTGGGCCTCGGTCAGGCGGGTCATGGGTCGTCCTCCCCGCCGTCGTCGGCCGCGTCGGTGAGACAAGCGAGTTCGGGGATCGGGTTGGCTTCCCATTTGCGTTGCACCCGCCACTCGGCGAAGCGGCAGATGCCGCTGAAATCGCAGTGCCCGGGACACCCCGTTCGCGGGTACACCGGATAGCGTCCGAGCCGCATCGCCTCGACGAACCGGCGAATGTACTCGGCCGCCCGGTCGAGCGCCGCGTCGAACGACGGGTCGGGCTTGCCCTTGGAGGTCGTGTTTGCCAAACGTCCCGTGCGGCCGGGCTTGCGGACGGGGAGGAAGAACGCCTCGGCCCGTCCGTCAGCGGCCATCGGTCGGAGCAGTTCGGCGGCGGCGAGCAGGTACAGGGGCAGTTGGAAACTCGTGCCGGCCTCCATGGCGCTTGCGGTCGGGGCCGAGGCGCCCGACTTGTAGTCGATGATCTGGTAACCGTCGCCGTCGGTCGCCAGGTCGATGCGGTCGATCCGCCCGCGCAGCCGCAGGTCGCCGTGGGGCGTGTCCAGGCGGATGGGCTCGGCGCGGCCGGGCGGTTCGACCCCGGACCCGCCGCACCCGAAGGCGACCTCCGCATGCGCCGCGCGCCAGCCGGCCAGGCTCCTCGCGTGCCACCGCAGCAGGCCGCGAACGTCGCGGAGGATGTTCCGCTTCTGGACCTTCCACAGGGCCGGCGACCCCAGCCGTGCGCCCTTCTCCAGGTCCTTGAAGTAGCCGCCGGCCGTCTTCTCCAGCAGGGCGAGCGCCGCCTCCAGCGTCTCGTCGGTCACCTGCCCGGCGAGCGTCTTCGAGGCGGCGGCCGCCGTGAAGAACCGTTCCAGCAGGCTGTGGCAGATGAGGCCGAGGTCCATCGGGCCGAGGTCGGGCGACGGCTCGTCCACCGGCCGAAGGCCCAGGACCTCGCCGGCCAGGTAGGCGAACGGGCACGCGCCGAACGCCTCCAGCCGCCGCGCGCTCATCGCCGTCTCGCCGGGGAATCGGCGGCAGAGTTCCTCGACGATGGTCTCGGCGTCCAGGCACCCGTCGAACGGGCCGAAGGCGTCGCCGTGCTCGCGTTCCCACTCGGCCGCCAGTCCCGCCAGTGCCGTCTCGGCGGCCGGCCCGCGGGTCAGCAGGTCGGCCAGCACCGCGAGGTCGGCGTCGATGTGCCCGCCGTGACGTGGCCCCCACAGCGACGCCACCGTCTGCGCCAGCAGTTCGCGCTCCGCCCGGACCTGCTCAAGCGGCAGGTCGAGGTCGCGCGTGCCCACGTCCGTTACGGGCAACGGCTTGCCGTCGGGACCGGGCGCGAAGAGGCTCGTGAGTTCGTCGAGGTAATGACTGGCGAGCGTCGCGCGGCCGCGCGAATCCAGGGCCGGGTAACTGAGCGCGAGCGTCTGCCGGGCCCGCGTGGCGGCCAGGTAGAACAGGAACATCTCCTGCTGGGCCGCGTGGCTCGTGTCGGCCAGGTCCACGCCGCGCCGGCGCAGGTCGTCGCGCTCGGCGTCGTCGAAGAACGGGTGCCGACGCCCCCGACGCGGAAACGCCTTCTCCGAGAGGCCCATCACGAAAACGTGCTCAAACGAGAGCGCGCGGCTGCCGTACACGTCGAGCACAACAACCGGCGCGTCGGGCGGCTCGGCCGCCCGGACGCTTGCGAGGCCAAGCCCGTGCGTCACCTCGTCGAGAAACGCCGCGAGCGGCACCTTGGACCCGTCGGGGTCGTCGAGCAGGGCAACCTCCTCGAGCACGTCCTCAAGCGCCGCCATGGCCTTCAGGTCGCGGGCGCGGCGCCGGAGTTTCGGATCGGCCCGCGCGGCGTCCCAGATCCCGGCCTGACGGAACATCTCGCGCAGAGCGTCGGCGAAGGCACGGCGGGTGGCCTCGGCAGGAAGGGCCAGGCGGTCGAAGAGGGTCCGGAGCAGGCCTTCAGCCCGGTCGATTTCAGCGGCCCGTTCCGCCTTGTGGTCCGGCGCGAGGACGGGGTCGCCGGAGTCGTCGACGGCGGCGCTCTCGGCCTTCAGGCGGCTGCGCAGGTAGTCGAGCCCTCTGGCGTATGCGTGGCGGCCTTTGAAGACGCCGGCGTCGCGTGCCAGGCGGACGGCCGCCCGCGCCGTGTCGCCGCCGGCGCCGAACGCGGCGGGCACAAAGTAGTTCGACCGCAGCAACCGCGCCACCGACCGGAACGAGTAGTCCTCCACCTGCAGCCTCACCAGCGCCATCGCCGCACGCACGACGGGGCAGTCGCTGAGCGCCAGCCCTTTCTGGACGCGGAACGCGAGTCCGTACCGCGGGAAGACCTCCCGCACGAGCGTGGCGTACCCCTCGAGCGACCGCGCGAGGACGGCGATGGACCCCGGCTCCGTCGCACCGCCGCGCACCAGGTCGACGCAGCGGCGGGCGACGGCCTCGACCTCGCGGGTCCGCCCGGCGGCGCGGATGACCGACACGTCGCCGGCGGCGGGCGGCGGCGTCGCGGCGTCCGACAGGTGGAACAGGCTCCGCCGCACACGCTCGAGGTCGGCCGGCACGTCGCTCGGTTCGTCGAGCACGGTCTCCTTCAGTCGCTCGCCGAAGCGGCGGCGCAGGCGCTCGCGCGTGCGGCCGGTGACGCCGAAAAGGTTCGGGCGGTCGGGTTCCCACGTCAACGTGATGAGGGTCCGCTCGGCCCGCCGCGAGAGCGCTTCGAGCATGTCGAGTTGGGCGGGGGCGAAGTCCTGGAACCCGTCGGCTACCAGCAGCGAGAGAGGGGAGAACGGCCCGAACTCGCCGCCGGCCACGAGGGCGGCGGCGTGCCAGAACTGTCCCGCGTCGTCGTACACGTCGCGCGAGTGCAGCGCCTTCTGGTAAGCGTCGTACAGACGGGCGATCAGACGGTTCCGCGGCGATCCCAGGTGGCCGCGGATCGCGCGGCCGAAGGCATCGGGTTCGACGCGGGCGGCCTTCAGTTCGCGGAACAGTTCATCGAGCGCACCGATCAGGCCGGGCATCGTCCGGACGTGGCCGAGGAGCGCGGCGTCGCGGCCGGCGAGGGCGCCCAGGCACTCGCGGATGACCTGCCGCCGCGCCAGTTCCGTGATCCGTCGCACCGGACTGCCCGCCGCCGTCAGCAGACGGTCCGCCAGAACGGGCAGCGTGAAGACCTGCGGCTGGACGAGAACGCCGGTGGCCTGGGTGGCGAGAAGGCGGGTCTCGGTCTCCCGGCGCCGGGCGCCCGTCGGCACGAGCATCAGTGCCCGGCGCGGCCCCGCTTCCGCGAGCGCATGGCGATAAGCGGTCAGGACGTACCGGCCCTTGCCGCTTCGCGCAGGTCCGACGATCAGTTCAACAGACGATGCCACCGGCCCCCCCCCGACACAGGCTGTGGGTCACCCCCTGGACGGTATCGCGGCGTGGTCAGGCGACCCATACGTGTTTAGGGTGGTGTCATTCCGAGCGACCGCGGCGCAGCCGCGGGAGTCGAGGAATCTTGCCGTTTTCCGTTCTTCGCCAGCCCAACAGCGAGGTTTCTCCGCTCGCCCCCGCTCGCGCGGGGGCTCGGTCGAAATGACAGTGCCTGAAGTCCACGCTAAACACGTACAGAGACCCGCCGCGCAAGTTAGCATAGCAGTATCAGTCGGCCGGCGTGTGGCTGGGACCCTTGACGTGGGTATCGGCACGGTTGCGGAACTGGCCCTTGAGCGCCGGCACCACCTGGCGGAGGCAGTCCTCGACGCGGTCGACGAAGTGGATGCGGACGGACTCGCGGACTTCGTCGGGGAGTTTTTCGAGGTCGTCGGCGTTTCCCCTTGGGATAAAGACGTCGGCGAAGCCCTCGCGATGGGCCGCCAGAACCTTCTCCTTGATCCCGCCCACCGGCAGCACCCTGCCCTGCAAGGTGACCTCGCCGGTCATGGCGATGTCGCGCCGGGCCGGTCGGCCGCTCATGGCCGAGGCCAACGCGCAGACCACCGGCAGCCCTGCGCTCGGTCCGTCTTTCGGCGTGGCGCCTTCCGGCACGTGGACGTGCAGGTCCACGGCCTGCTTCAGGGGGATGACGCCCGGCCGGGAACATCGTGACCGGACCCACGACAGGGCGGTCTTGACGGATTCCTGCATCACGTCTCCGAGTTGGCCGGTCAGGGTCAGGTCGCCGTCGCCGGGCATGCACGAACACTCGATGACCATGCTGCGGCCGCCGAACTCGGTCCACGCCAGGCAGGTGACGGTGCCGACGCTTTCCTTGGGTCCGGGTCTCTGCCGCCGGTAGGGTGCGGGGCCGAGGTACTGGCGGAGCCGGTCGGGCGTGACGTTGCGTGGTTCGGCTGGCGGCGTGTCGGCGCCGGCCCGTTCGGCGGCGATCTTTCGCAGGATCCGGGCCAGGCGCGCCCGCAGGTTCCGGACGCCGGCCTCGCGTGTGTACTGCTCGATCATCGTCTGGAGGACGTCGCGCGGCACGACGACGTCGCGCGGCGTGAGGCCGTGGGCGTCGAGTTCGCGGGGCATCAGGTGCCGCTCGGCGATCCGGGTCTTCTCTTCGAGCGTGTAGCCGGTCAGTTCGATCATCTCAAGCCGGTCCATCAGCACAGGGGGGATGTTGGCCGCCACGTTGGCCGTGCAGATGAACAGCACCTCCGACAGGTCGAACTCGACCTCCAGGTAGTGGTCGCTGAAGGCATAGTTCTCGTCCGGGTCGAGGACTTCGAGCAGTGCGCTGGCGGGGTCGCCGCGGTTATCGCGGCCCATCTTGTCGATCTCGTCGAGCAGGAAGACGGGGTTGCGGACGGTGGCCTTTCGGATGGACTGGAGGATGCGTCCGGGCATGGCTCCGACGTAGGTTCGTCGGTGGCCTCGGATTTCGGCCTCGTCGCGGACGCCTCCGAGACTTTTTCGGACGAAGCGGCGTCCGAGGGCCCGGGCCACGCTTTTGGCGAGGCTGGTTTTGCCGACGCCGGGCGGGCCGACGAAGCACAGGATCGGCTCGCGCATGCGGTCGCTGAGTTTTTTGACGGCCAGGTACTCCAGGATGCGTTCTTTCGGTTCGGCCAGGCCGAAGTGGTCCTCGTCGAGGATCCGCGCCACGTGCCGCAGGTCGAGGTTATCGTCGGTCCGGGCCTGCCAGGGCATGTGGATGAGCCAGTCGAGGTATTCGGTGACCACGACGGCCTGTGGGGTAAGGGGGAGCATCTGGCTGAGGCGGTGGTGTTCGCGGAGGGCGACCTTTCGGACCTCGTCCGGCATGCCGGTCTCTTCGATGCGTTGTCGAAGTTCCGAGACGCCCTCGGCTCCGGGGCGTGCGTGTCCGAGTTCCTCCTCGATGGCCTTGAGTTGTTCCTTGAGGAAGTACTCCTTCTGGCTCTTCGAGAGGCGTGATCGGACGCGTTCGCTGATGCCGCGTTGGATCTCGAGCAGCGCGATTTCGTTCTCCAGGATGTCGGCCAAGGTTGCCAGGCGGGCCGTCGGGTCCGCCATCTCCAGCAGTTTCTGCTTGTCGAAGAAGGGGATGGCGGTGTAGGCGGCCACGGTGTCGGCGAGGAGGGGGGCCGTGTCGGCCTGGGTCACAAGATGGCCCACCCCCTCGGGCAGCGAGGGCTGGAGTTGCATGTACGAGAGGAACCTGGCCCGGACGGTCCGCATGAGGGCCTCGCCTTCCGGTTCCTCGACGTCCGGTTCGACGATGCACCGGGCCTCGGCCCACAGGCAACCGTTCTCCGACGTCAAACGGAGGACCCGGGCGCGGTCGGCCACCTCGACGATCACCTTGTGCGTGCCGCCCTCGTTCTTGAAACACTGGTGAACGTACGCCACCGACCCTACGGTGAAGAGGTCGTCCGGTTCGGGTTCCCGGCACTCCGGTTCGCGCTGAGCCAGAAGCAGGATGCGCTGGTCGTTGCCGAGTGCCTCGTGCGCCGCCGTCACGGAGAGTTCGCGTCCGGCCAGGAGCGGCATCGCCAGACCTGGAAAGGCAACCAGGCCGCGCAGCGGCAGCACGGGCAGCCGGACGGTCGGCGGATCGGATAACTGTGGGTCATCTGCCATGATGTCAGCCTGCTGTGGCCGCCCGGGCGACCACGCTACGACGAATTCATCTGGTGTTTCTTGCGGAACAGCCAGTCCTCGAACGTGCAGTGGAGCCTAATCGGCTTCGAGCGGAGCGTACAGGCCTGGCTGAGCATGACGACGGCGGTCAGCGAGACCTTCCGCTCGCCTCGCCAGAAGTATTTCGCAAAACTCCCTCCCGCGTCCGGCCCACAGGGGCCCCAGAAGTAGAAGTCGTCGATCGCATACGTGGCGGACCACTCCTGGCCGGGACCCAGCACGATGCCACGGGCTTTCGGCCGGCGCGTCGCACGCGGGTCCGTGTAGATCGGCATCTCGTCGTGCCCCTCAGCATCCTCCAGATGGAGCAGCAAACAGGGCAGCGGCAACTCGTCGGGGCCCTCCGTCTCCTCCCCCGACAGCGGCCGCGGGAGCGTGAAGGCGACCAGCGCCTGCGACCGATTCCGGACGGTGACGCGCACCTCGGCCGGGACACCGCCTTCGGGCTGAAGAGCGATGCCTTCGATCCCAAGATCGAGGTCCGCGACACGGGCGTCGCGGTCGGCCTTCAGCGGCTCCTCGCATCCGGCCGCCAGGAGCACCAGTACCGAAACGGCACAACACGCGCGTCGCATGGTACCAGCCGTTACCATTGGGCCGTCCCCACGCTCGTGGCTCGGCGGCCAAGCGCGTTCCTACGTGACCAGCGGGCTTTCGGCCGCGACCTCGGGCACCGGCGCCTCGTCGTGTGCCTCATCGGGCGGGGGCGTTTCCATCTCAGCCACCTCGCCTGTTTCCCTTGCCGCGCGAGCACCGACGGCGCTCAGCGCCGCCTCCGTCTCGACGGGCAGTTTATCGGTCTCGGTCTCGCCTTCGTCGGCCTCCTGTGCCACGTACCCGTGTTCCTGCAGGTCGCTGAACTTGACGCTGACCTTGCGTGAGACGCCGGGTTCCTGCATGGTCACGCCGTAGAGCACGTCGGCGATGGCCATCGTCCGCTTGTTGTGCGAGATGATGATGAACTGCGACTGGTCGAGGAACTCTTTGACGAGGTCCGTAAACCGGTCGACGTTCGATTCGTCGAGGGCGGCATCGACCTCGTCGAGAATGGCGAACGGGCTGGGTCGGGCGCGGAAGATGGCGAGCAGGAGAGCGACGGCGGTCATCGTCTTCTCGCCGCCCGACAGAAGGCTGATCCGCTGGAGTTGCTTGCCGGGCGGGCGGGCGACCACCTCGATGCCGGCCTCCAGCACGTCTTCGTCATCCTCGAGGAAGACGTCGGCTTTTCCGCCGCCGAACAGTTTCCGGAACAGTTCCTGGAAATGCTCCCGAACGGCGTCGAAGGTGGCGGTGAACCTCTGGCGGCTCTCGCGGTTGATGCGGTCGATGAGTCCCTCGAGGGCCTCGCGCGCCGCCGTGAGGTCGTCGTTCTGCCGCCGCAGGAACGTGGTCCGATGCTGGAGTGCTTCCTGCTCGTCGATGGCCTCGAGGTTGACGGCGCCGAGGCGTTCGATCTTCGCCTGAAGGTCGTGGATTTCCTCGGCGACGGCGTCCCAGTCGACCTGTTCGGCCTGCCACTGGGCGTACCGTTCGGCCAGGTCCATGCCGAAGTCGTCGCGGACTCGTGTGGCGAGGTCGTCGCGTTTGGTTTGGAGTTCGCGTCGCTGGAGTTCGCGTTCGTGGATACGTTGCTGGAGTTGGTCGATCTCGCCCTCGACGGTTCGTGCATCGCGTGAGAGGGCGGCGATGGTATCGCGGCGTTCGGCCCGGTCGTCGGCCAGGCCTCGTGCGTCGGCCTCGGCGGCCTCCTTGTGCATGAAGAGGGTGGCGAGTTCCGACTGAAGGCGGAGCATCGTCTGGTCCGACTCGCGGATGCGCTGCCGGCACTGGGCGAGTTCGGCGCGGCCCTCCTCGATGCCGCTGCGTGTGGCGGCGAGGTCGCGGCGTGCGGCGGCGAGGGCGTCGATGAGGGCGGCGTGCTTCTCGCGCAACTGGGCCAGCGTCACGTGGGCCTCGGTCCGCTGCTGCTCGCAGGCATCGCGCCGGCGAGTGAGGTCCTCATGCTCGGCGACCTGCTCGGCAATGGCGGCCTGTTGGGCGGCTTCGCGTTGCTCGATCTCGGCGATCTCGCGTGCGGCGGCATCGCGTGCGGCGGTGATCTGGCGACGTTCGCGGGTCAGGTTCTGGAGTTCGCTCTCGAGGACCGGCTGTTCGGTCTGGAGTTGGCGGCGTGTCTGGGCGAGGCGCCGGAGCCGTCCCTCGACCTCGACCTTGCGCATCGAGGCCTCGTAGATTTCCTGCCTGAGTTCCTGCTGGGCCCCGTCGAGGGCGGCGAGGGCGTCAACGGCGCGGCAGCGTTCGGCATCGAGGCGTTCGATGCGCCCGGCCACGTCCTCCCGCCGGCGGCGGATCGCGAGCAGTTCCGACCGGCGGGAAATGAGGCTCGTTTCGGGTCCGGGCGGGCCGACGGCGATGGACCCGTCGGGCTCCAGAACGCTGCCCGAGAGACTGACGAAGCGGTAGCCCCGAAGCGGTCCGCGCGCCAGTTCCGCCGCGCCGTCGAGCGTCCGCACGACGATCGTGCGAGCCAGCAGGTGTTCGATGGCGGGACGGACCGAGTCGGCCGCACGCACGTAGTTCATCGCCCACCCGACGGCCTCCGGGTAGAGCGAGAGGTCGCGTCCGTTGGTGACGGGCTGGATGGCGTCGAGTGCGAGGAAGCGGACCTGGCCGGAGAGTTGTCCTTCGAGGCGTCGTGCGAGGTCCAGGATATCGGCTTGGCGGTCGGCGATGAGGAGTTTTTCGGCGGGTCCGAGGGCCGATTCGATGACGACGGCGTGGCTGACGTCGACCTCGATGAGATCGGCCACCATGCCGCGCCATCGTTCGGCGGCGCCGCCGGTCCGGATCGTTTCGGCGACTTTCCGTACGGCGGCGGGGATGCCTTCGCCCCGGCGTTCGAGGTCTTCGAGCAGTTCGCGTCGGCTGTCGAGGGCGGAGGCCTGTTCCTTGGCGCGGGCGAACTGCTCGCCGACCTGTTCGGCCTGTCGGTGCCTGGCCTCGGCCTCGCGGCGTTTGGCTTCGAGGCGTCCTCGGCGCTCGGCAACCTCGCGTTTGAGGGTTTCGCCTTCGCGTCGGAAGTCCTCTTGCTGGCGAGCGATGTGCTTGAGCGAGACGGCGATCTCGTCGCGTCGGACGTGGAGTTTGCCGACCTGCCCCTGGAGGGTTTCGAGGCGAAGGTCGAGGCCGGCCTGGCGGCTGCCGCACCGAGTGCGTTCCTGGGCCAGGTCGATCATCGCCGCCTTCGCGTGTTCGATGCGGCCGGCGAGGCTGCGGACTTGGTCGGAGACCTCGCGGAGCCGTTGCTCGATGGACGCGACGGCGGCCTGCTGGTCGCGTGCCGCCACGGCAACGTCGGCCATCTCGGCGCAGCGGGCGTCGACGGCGGCGTCGGCCTCGCGCAGGTGGGCCGAGAGGTCGCCGATTTTTCGCCGGTCGCGCCCGATGATTTGCCGGAGTTCATCGACGCGCGTGCGGTGGAACCCGATCTCGTTCTCGCGTGTTGACCGTCCGGAGCGGATCTCGCTCAGGCGGGAATCGACCTGGCGGACGCGGCCTTCCAGGTCCAGCAGGTCGGCCTCGAGCGCCGACCGCTGCTGGTCGAACTGCGCCAGACGGGCGGACCGGGCCGAGCGTTCGTTCTGGAGGGCGTCGATGTCGCTCTGGTGTGCCGCGAGGGCGGCGCTGTACTCGTGGTACTGGTTGAGGGCATACGAGACCCTGAGTTCCTTGAGCCGGGCGGTGTACTGTCGGTAGTTGCGTGCCTTTCCGGCCTGGTACTTGACGCTTCGCAGTCGGCGTTCGACTTCGTCGAGGATATCGCCGAGTCGCAGGAGATTCTGGTCGGTGCGTGCGAGTTTCCGTTCGGCCTCTTTGCGTTTGGCCTTGTACTTGGAGATGCCGGCGGCTTCCTCGAAGATGAGGCGGCGTTCGTGCGGGTTGGACTGAAGCAGCACGTCCACCTTGCCCTGCTCGATGAGGCTGTAGGCATCGACGCCGACGCCGGTATCCATGAACAGTTCGCGGATATCGCGCAGGCGGCAGGGCTTGCGGTTCAGCAGGTACTCCGACTCGCCGCTGCGATAGAGGCGCCGGCTGACTTCGACCTCGGGCACGTCGATCGGCAGCGTGCCGCTGGAGTTGTCGAAGGTGAGCGTGGCCTCGGCGAAGCCGAGGCTTCGCCGGCTCTCGGACCCGGCGAAGATAACGTCGGCCATCTCTCGGCCGCGAAGGCTCTTGGGACTCTGCTCGCCGAGGACCCACTTGACGGCATCGACGACGTTCGATTTGCCGCACCCGTTCGGTCCGACGACGACCGTGATGCCGGAGTCGAAGTCGAAGCCGGTCCGGTCGGCAAAGGATTTGAATCCGAAGACTTCCAGTCGTTTGAGTTCCACGGTGTCGGTACTCCCCTCGTGACGGCGCCTCGACCCGCACCGCCGGCGGTTCAGATGACGGGGCCGGCGAGGCTGCGGCGCCGGGTCAGGAATCCTCCCCCGAGGTGCTGATCGGTCGTGTGATGGGCCGGTCGCCGGTGATACGGTACTCGAGCGGCTGAAGCACGATCGGCCCGGTCAGGGCTCCTTTGCGCGACATGGCGTGCAGCAGGCCGACGACGTCGCTGTATCCGAGGTCAAGCCCTTGCACGTCGCTCTGGATATCGCCGACGGCGATCGGCGACGCCAGGGTCTCGACGAGGTCGGTGACGTCGAGGCCGGCTTCGACGTGGACGTCCCTGGAGTGGCGGCGCGAGATGAGTTTGAGCGTGTTCTCGCTCTCAAGGGCCGTGGCAGTCACGCGGCGGGTCTCGGCCAGAATGGGCGGGCGGATGGCCACGTCGCCGAAGACGGCGATCCGCGGCCTGAGGGTCCGCGCCACATAGATGAACGGGTCGCCTCGCGTCGCAACGGTGCTCAGGGTGAACTTGTCGGCGAACCTGCGGGTGGTGAACGTCTGCGGCGCCAGCCGGTTCATCTGGCGCCAGGCCGCCACGCGTACCCTGGCGCTTGCGGCGTTCAGCGCCCGGCTCAGGACGCCGAGGCCGATGCCGCTGCGGAGGGTGCCCAGGGCCTCGACCGCCTGCTCCTGGAACTGCGAGTCGTCGTCGGTGGCAATGCGCTCCAGGATGTAAACCGCGCGGGCGTCCTGAAGATGGGCGAGCGTCCGGCCGACGTGGAACCGGACGGCGTCGGTCGGGTGCTCGCCGAAGCCGTACAGTCGCGGCGCCACCGTCGGCCCGAGGGCTTCCAGGCACAGGGCCACGCGGTCCATGTCGTCGCCGGCCTCGAGGGCCTCCAGGAGAAGGCGGACGCGTCGGTCACGGGCGCCCGGGGTCTCGCGCATGTGGATCGCCCCGACGAGGTCGAGGAACCGGGTCTTGTCTCGCCGGAAGGTTGTCGGCACGGTCAGATCGATTCGTCCGGGATCCTGGGTGCCCAATGCGGCGTCGGTGAACCGGGCGTTGATGAAGCGGATGATCTGGTCGGCGGTCCGGGACGAGGGCGTCAGAAGAGCAAGCCGGAAGTGACGTGTCTTGAGCACCTTGCCGCCGGCCAGGATGCGGCCGATTCGCGGGTCGGTGGTGCGGTCCAACTTGCCCTCGGTGCGGAACGGCGAGACGAAGATGCTGCCTCGTCCCAGGGCGAGCGGCTCGCCTCGCGATTCCACGCCCCGGGCGATCCTGACGCGCGTCAGGTCGCATTCCAGGAGGAACCCCCCTTCGAGGCTGGTCGTGTCGGTCCTCGGGATGGTCCGCACGGCGAGGTCGAACAGTTCACCCTTGCCGATGCCCGGCCGAAGCGTCCCGCTGACCGTCACGACGGCCGTGTCGGGATCGGCGAGCACCTTCTCGGCATGGTCCACCTTGTTACGGTGCATCACGTTGAGGATCCGCTGGCGGATGCCGGGCGGGACGACCTTGGTTCCCGTGCCGTCCAGACCGGTCACGAAACCGTAGCCCTGCACGGCGACGGGCTCGCGGCCGGCGAACCGGGCCAGCGCGCCGACGGTATCCTTGAGGTACTCCGGGACGTCGACCTCTCGCGGGGTGCGCGGCGTCTTGGGTTCGCGCCCGCGCGAGCAGGACAGGCCCAGCGCACCGAGGGCGGCCACCAGCAGGCAGAGCGCCGCGGCGGCGTAGACGGAAGGCCTCGGTCCGGCCACGTGTGACGTCCGGCTTGCGCGCATACAGACCCCGCTCTCAGTATACCATGTATCGACGGCGCGGGTTATCGGACTTTAGCCAATGCGTCTCTGAGGTACGGTTTTTCACGCCGGATGTCCATCGCGGGCCGGTCACGATGCCCCCACCCCCGGACGGCCCGACGGACCTGTACTGTAGTAAATGGCATGGCGTGCGTCAAGCATGCCGTGGAACCCCAAAATCTGGGGGGTCGGGGGGAAGCGGCGTGCTGCCTCAGCCCGCGTGGGCCGGCTGTTCGGACGGTTGGCCGCGGACGCGGCAGCGGGCGACGCAGGTGCGGCCGATGTCGGCGAGGGCTTCCATCTCGGCCGGACCGTACGGGGCCACGTCGCGCAGGGCGGGGTCGAGGGCGTAGGTCGGCTCGAAGCGTTGGAGGTTCCAGCGGCTCGCCCCGGCGATGCATGCGCCCATGGCGTGAATTTCGTCTTCGCCGATGAAGGTCGGGCAGAGGGTGGTGCGGAACTCGTACTCCACCCGACCTTCCATCAGCAGGTCCTTCGAACGCTCGACGAGCGCGAGGTCCATACCGGGCGTCCCACAGACCCGGCGGTACCGGTCGTCGAGCGGGGCTTTCAAGTCCATCGCGACGGCGTCGACGAGACCGGCGTCGAGGAGGGCGGCGACGCGGTCCGGGAACGTGCCGTTGGTGTCGAGTTTGACCGCGAGATGCTCGCTGCGGATTTGCCGGCACAGTTCGGGAAGCGTCGGCCAGAGGGTCGGCTCGCCCCCGCAGATCACGATCCCGTCGAGCCATCCCTCGCGCGACGCCACATGCGCCAGAATGCTCTCGAGGGGAATCGTCTCCTCGGGTTCGGCAAGCAAGGGCCCGGCGTGGCAGTAGCGGCACCGGAGGTTGCACTGCGGCAGAAAGATGATGGCGGCCAGGTGGCCGGGCCAGTCAACGAGCGTCGTCGGATGATACCCGGCGATGGGAGGCAGCGATTGAGACGTATCGGGATTCATTGTACCCGGCCGCCTGAGACCGAACCGAGAAACGGCTTGACCTCGGCCGAGGGCGGCAGTTGCCCGTCCCACCGGGCCATGGCCTCGCCGGCGTCGCTTCGGAGGATCGTGGTCGGGACGTCCGTCACATCGTTGAAGGCCCCCTCGGCCATCCCCTCGACGGACTCCATGTCGCGGTAGGCGACCAGGACCCGGTCCTCGACGTTGGCCTTCCCGATGAGCAGGGCCAGTTTATCTTGCGTGCTCTGACACCTCGGACAACCGCTCTTTCCGTAGACTTCGAACTTCATGGTACCCCCT
>CAZEBQ010000007.1:0-44535 GCA_964510295.1 uncultured Anaerolineales bacterium
AGCACCTGTTACAATACGTCTATGCAAAAATCGGAGTTTTTTAGCGTCCTGCTAGCGCGAGAGGTATCAGGGAAAGTGTGGCACGCCGCTCCGGGAACTGCGGTGCGGCGGGCTCAGTGCGGGAATCCGGGACCACGTGACTGGCCAAACGGTCGTTAGGCAGGTTGGACGACGCCAGCCAAGACTCCGGGGCGGGAATCCGCGTGGGCACGACGGGCGCAGGCAGTGGTGCACGCGGCACGGGTGGAAGGTCACGACCCTGCCCAGGCGCGGCCGGGGCTACGTTGAGCGTCCTCCGGGAGCGCCGCAACGCCCTCATGGGGACGAAGGTAAGCCGGACGGCCGGGGCGCTCTCTCCTCGTCTCATGCGGACGGCAGGAGACTCAATACTGCTGTCCGGCAGCCGCAGAAAACGCCCGCCTGCCAGGACAGCAGTGTGCAGCAAGGCACTTGCGAACCACACGAGACGCGTATTCGCTATCCACCCAGGTCGCCGCAATCTGACATGGGCAAGGACCATCGGCGCGACCTCTCACCGGGTCACTTCAAGACCGAGAATGAAGTTGCGGCCGGGTTCGTTCAGGCCGGAACCGTGGATGCGGTAGTCCTCGTTGGTGACGTTCTCGATGGCGAATGTCAGGCTCGTGTGCTCGTCGACCCGCCACCCGGGCCGAAGCGACAGCACGGCGTACCCGGGCATGCCGCCGGGCGGGATGCGGCTGGTGTCGGCGGCGTCGCGGGCCGAGAGGTGGTGCTGGTTGTCGGCCCACGTGAGGGACGCCTCGGTCCAGAAGCGGTCTCGAGGTTCGTCCCAGCAGACACCCACCTGCACGGTCGTCGGCATCAGCCGGTCCAGAGGCTCGCGGTTCTTGACCGGCGCCGGCGTAGGGAAGGTGTCGACCTCGCCGTCCATCCACGTGAATATGCCAAAGGCCGTCCAGTCAGGGCAGAAGCGCCACTGCGGGACCATCTCGACGCCGTGAACGAAGCCATCGCCCGCATTCTGCTTAATGACTCAAACTGACCGATTCTGGTGTTGGCGATGGTAGATTGCGCAAAGGAAATGCGGCCTGGTCTGACGATAACTGTTGTGAGAGCAACAGGTTATCGGAGGACAAGCCGCATGATTACCATCGGCACGATACCGGCCAGAATCAAAGGTTTTTCCCGACCTCTTCGCCTCCACTTCAGCGGCCCCGCCCGGCGGCACTTTAGCGGCCTGGTCGTGGCCATGACGGTTGCCCATTGCAGTACGGTGGGACGGCTCGCCCGGCTGCTGTGAGGCTCGACCCACCGGACCAACCACGGCGAGTTCCTCTGGCGAAGCGTGTGGGACGAATCGGCCGTCCTGCGGGACATCGCCCTGGCCACGCTCAAGCGGCTCTACCGCAAACGTGGCGGGCCGTGCTATTTCATCCTCGACGACACCCAGGTCCTGAAGCGGGCCAAGAAGATGGAGGCCGTCGGCAGACTCTATCATCACGCCACCGGCCGCTACGGCACCGGCCACACGATCCTGAAGGTCTGCCTCTGGTACCGCGGCGTGACGGTTCCCTGGGGCAGCTGGCTGTACGTGAAGAAGGACGCGGTGTCGAGGCTGAGGCAGCCCTTCCGCACGCTGACGGAACTGGCGGCCGAGGCCATCCGCAACGCGTCTCTGCCCGAGCGGCTGCGGGTCGTGGTGCTCTTCGACGCCTATTATCTGTGTCGCGGCGTGGTGAAGGCCTGTGCCGCCAGAAAGTGGCACTTTATCGGCGTGGGCCGCGGCAACCGCTCGTTTCGCATCCATGGGCAGAAGAAACGGATGGACCGCTACGGCTCCAACGTCCTGCGGCTTGCCCCGATCAGTCACCTCAAGGCCCTCATGCGCCGGACCCTCTGGCACCAAGCCCTCAAAGACATCGCCCGACACGTTCATGACAAACCCGTACTCCGCCGCCTCGAAAAACTCTTGGCGGCATAAAATCGGTCAGTTTGAGTTAATGACTTCGTTGTCTACGCCGATGACGACGCCGGTGGGCGTTCGGATGATCATGTCGCGAATGTAAAGGGCGGAGTAAAACCGTGGCGCGAGCGGCAAATAACCTTATGGAGGGCGAGCGCAGTTGTCGGGCCCTGGCCCCCTCCCTTGGCTCTCCCTTCCGGAAGGACTTGAGCAGAAGGAGGGTGTGCGATGGGTATGTCCAGACACCGAGCAGAGAAGGGCCAGCGTTTCGTCCTGCGGGCATCCACGCTGCGTGCCGCCGGCGGGTGCGGGAACGTCAATCAGCGGATCGCCGAAATCGAGGCCCGTCACGGGGTCACGCTCGACGTTTCCGACGGCGCCCGACTGCAAGACCTCTTCGGCGGCAGCGCGTACCTGACGGTGGATAACATCGGGAAGGAACTCGCCGTCTTCCCGCCCCTGGCGACCCAGAGCCGCCGCATCCACGTGGCGCCTACCGGAGACCTCCTGGCCAAGGCGTACCCGGCCGAGTTCGACGCCGACGGCGATGGCCGACTGACCTACGACGACGCCAGGCGGCGGACGGCCCTCGCCCACTCCCTGCGAAGCGGCGCCGACCCCCTGACGCAGGTCGAGATGACGGCCGGCATGGTCGGGTACCGTCCGCACGGCTTCGCCTCGCCGTACGGTCGCACCAGCCCGTGGGAGGACAAGGCTGAGGTGCTCGACTACGCCGTGCGCAAGCGGATGCTGCCACACCTCGTGGCCGCGCCCGACGCCCATAACGGTCTCACGGAGCAGTCCTTTGCGGAGGCGACGAAGCGGCTGGCCGACCTGCGGAAGTGGGATAAGGTCCTCGCACGCAAGATCGAGATCGTTGCCGTCTTCCTAGTGCTTTGTCGCAGGCAAAATGATGGCCTCCTTAAGGTCTCTTTGCCGATGGGGTAAGTGTCCGCGGGGCAAGGAGGCCTGCCATGAGAAAGAAGTATATCGTGACGCTGACTGAAGAGGAACGCCGAATGCTGCGTGAGCTGATTTCACGTGGCAAGGCGGCGGCGCGGAAGTTGATGCACGCGAGGATTCTCCTGAAGGCCGACAGCCGTGACGGCGGGCCGGGCTGGGGCGACGCGGCCATCGCCGAAGGGCTGGACGTCGGGAGAGCCACCGTCGAGCGGGTTCGCAAGCGGTTCGTGGAAGAAGGGCTGGAAGCGGCCCTGCAGCGTCGCAAGCCTCGCCGCCAGTACAAACGAAGGCTGGATGGAGACGGCGAGGCCCACCTGATCGCGTTGGCGTGCAGCGAAGACGACGCGCGGGCCATCGCCCGCGCGCAGGATGCGGCGGTTGGGCGGGAACTTGCGAGGACCCGGCGCACTGTCGTGTGCAAGGATGGCTCGGTCACGGTGATGTTCTCGCACCCGGACTCTGCGCCGCCCGGGATGGCGGCCCCCTTCCGAGAGTGAGTGCGGTCGCTGCCAGGCACCCAGCCCCCGACAGCCTTGGACCTCTCCCTTCACCGAACGCCTATCCCTGGGCCAAGGCCGGTGACCAGATACACGCAGGCTGCCGGGGCACCAATGCCTCGATGGGGGCGCAAGCAGGGCCCACGGCCCACCGGGGGACCAGTCCTCAACGGTCAAGCACACGGAGCATCTGCGGCGCGCTGCGTTGCTGGCCCCACAGGCGGCCCTTCTGTCGGACCCGTCAGATTATCTCTCAGGCCCCTCGCGACAGCGTGTGGATAAGGAGGTGGGATGAGATGATGTGGCTGTTGGGGGCCCACTCAGGCCCCACGCGCTGGGAGGGCACTGGGATGGCCTACCGCCTGCGCGCCTCGACCGCAGGGATTCGGGTCCACCAGTTCGTTGCCGGGAACCTGCCGGTCATTGCCTACCTGTCGGACTGGCCTCCACCGCTCTGGGTGGCCTTCGGCCTTTCGATGCTGGCCTTGGTCTGTGACCGCCTCGTGGTCGTGGACTGGCTGGTCCGAGGCCAGAAGCACTCCTACGAACGGGAGGACCCCGGCCCGCACGCTGCCCTGTTTCGCTTGGACGAGGCGATGCGGGTCATCCTGCTGGGCGGCGGCGCCGTCCTGCTGACGGCGGGCTATCCCATCGGCCGGCTGCCGACTTTGGCGGCGTCGGCCGCTACGATCATGGAAGGCACAACGGCGTTCTCCTTCACGCTGCTCGTCTACACGTTCCTGAGACGGTGCCTGCAGTACGTCCGGCCGGACATGAGGGCCGGGCGCGGCGAGGAGGGGTCCACCCGGGGAACCCCAATTGCGTGGTGTGCCGTATCTTGCAAGCCGCGCCGTACGGCCGGTGCCGCTGGTGTCGGCTGTCGAGCATCCGCTGGTGCTGCGGCCTTCAGACGTCGCTGCTGATGGCCTTGTTGCTTGTCATTGCATTCCTGCTGAACGCCGCGCTCGAACCCGTGGTGACCAAACTCCTCGTCACGCTCAGCATCGTGGGCGTGGTGACCCTGTCGCTGGCCATCAGCCGGCAGACCGACGATCTGATCGGGTCGCTGACCAACCTGGACCTGGCCCGCCAACGGATGACCCGACGGTGCGCGTTTCTGGAGCGGCTGGCGCTGACCGGTTCGATCCAGGAGGCCGCCGACGCCACCGTGCTGCACGCCGCCGACGCGCTGGGCGCGCGCCGCGTCAGCGTCATGCTCATCGAGGATTCGCATCTGCAGATCGCGGCGGCCGTCGGCATCCCCAACGAGGTGGCCGCACAGGTTCGCGTTCCGGTTCCGAATCGGATCTGCGGCAAGGTCTTCGTGAGTGGGGTGCCCGTTGTGGTAAACGACCTGGGCGCCGAGGAGTTTGCCGAGACGCTCGGCCTGAATGCGGGGAGCGCCATGGCCTCGTTCCTCCTGGTGACCGCCCCGATGTTAACTGCCACCCGCAAGATCGGCATCATCAACGTGACCGACCGGCGCTCTCTCACGAGGACGCCGCCGCCGAACTTCAGCGTCCAGTTCACCCTCGCGGAGCCGACCGGGGCAGGAGCGAGCGGAAACCGCTGGTGACCAGACTCCACGCCAGCATCGCCAGGAACGCCGTGTTGGTCACGAGGTACCGCTTCCACATGCGCCGCGGTTCCTGCAGGATGCGCCAGAACCATTCGAGGCCGGCGTTCTGCATCCACTTGGGCGCGCGGCGGGTGACGCCGGCCGCCACGTCCACGCTGCCGCCCACCGGTTGCTGCACCAGGGCGGCTAGGTCGTCGCGGTGGCGGTCCATCCAATATTCCTTCGCGGGCGTGCCGAAGGCGAGGAACAGGATGTCCGGCCGCGCGGCGTTGATGCGCGATACCACCGCGCCCTCGGCGTCGGGATCGAAGTACCCGTGATGCGTCCCGGCCACGACAAGGCGGGGGTGCCGCGCGCAGAACCGTCGCACCGCCTGCGCCAGCACCTCCGGCCGCGCGCCCAGGAAGAACACCCGCAGGCCCCGCCTCGCCGACTCGGCCACCATCCGTTCCATGAGGTCGGTGCCGTTGACGCGCTCCGGCAGCCGACCGCCGCACAGCGGTGCAAACCAGACGAGTGGCTTGCCGTCGGCCAGGCGCAGGTCGGCCTCGTCGATGATCCGCCGCAGCCGGGGGTCGCGCCGGTAGCGGACGATCTTCGCCACGTTGATGAAGACGATGCGCAGGCGCCAGCGCTCGGCGACCGCCGCCACCAACCGCCCGACCGCCTCGTCGCGGGTCAGCGGGTCAATCGGACACCCACATATACGCACTGGCGTAGGCAAGGAGTTCTCCTTGGCACGGCTTGGCCTCGCGGCCGGCCCAGGCGTAGAGCAGCCACCCCAACTCGTAGGACCGCGCGGCGCGGTTGACGGTGAGGCGCGGCGGCGTATCCTCCCACGTTGCCGCCCTGCCCCGCCGCGGGGCGACCACGATCCGCGCCGCACCGAGACGGGCCGCAACGCGCGGCCGCTCGATGGCCCGGTGGAAGCGTCCGGAGTCGACGTCGGCCATGACCTGGCCGAGTTCGTTGGCGCCGAAGACCCAGCCGATACCCGCCTCAACGGCCTCGGCCAGCCTCGGTCCCCCCGCCTCTTCCAGGGCGGCCCGCGCCATCGGCTCGGCGCTTGCCAGGTCGTGCCGTGCGGCGGTGCAGCCCAGGAGTATCCACGCCAGTTCCATCGCCGTGACGCGTGCAAGCCGATTCGCCGAAAACGACGCGGTGGCCCGGCGCAGCCGCTCGAACGTTGTTCCCGAGTCGGCGCGCCCCGTGGCCGTATCGAGCCAGAGCACAAGTCCCAGGTCGCCGACGCTGAACTCCCCGGCCCGCGTTGTGGCCGGGCACACCTTCCCGGCCCCCCGCCGGTGCAGCGCCTCGACCACCTCCCCGACGCGCGACCGCATGGCGACGGCCCGGGGATCGTCGCCAAGGGACGCGGCCCACCGGAGCAGCCCCAGCGCTGCGATCGCCGAGTAGCGCGGCGACGGCGTCACTGGCAAGAATCGTCGGGTACAAGACGGGCGCGGCCGCATAGACGGCCTTCCCGAACCGCTCCTGAAGGTGCATGATTCGGGAGGCCAGCGGCGAGGAGACCGACCGGGCCGTCTCCAGGACGTCGAAGCCAGCCCGCTCGACCGCTGAGGTCAACCGCTGGAGCGGCCAGTAATCCGCCACGGCGTACTTCGCGCGGTGCAGCCGCAGGTAGTCAGCCGAGATGCGCGGATGGTCCATGGCGTCGCACGTCAGGACCAGTGCGCCGCCGGGCCGAAGGACGCGGTGCATCTCGCGCAAGGCCCGCTCGCCGCGGCGGACGAACTGAAGCACGCTCAGGCTCACCACCAGGTCGAAGACACCGTCGGCAAACGGCAGGTCCTCGGCGGAAGCCAGGCGAAACAGGTCGCCCGGCCGCGGATCGCTCTGTTCGATGGCCGAGGCGCTCACGTCCACGCCGTCGGCCCGGGCGCGGCACCACCGCGCGATGCGGCCGGTCCAGTATCCGTCGCCGCACCCCACGTCGAGCATCCGTCCGCCGGCCAGGTCCGGCAACCACCGACGGATCATGCGCACGTCGAGCCGCCGCGGAAACGACAGGCTCTTCGCGATGTATCGGACGGGTGCGAAACTCATGCCGGCGCGTCCTTGCGGATGAAGACGACGATCTCACCCCCCCGCGGCGCCACGCGCAGCCACCATCGGTTGAGGCGCGAAACGGCGCCCGAGAAGGCCCTCTTGCCCAGCACGAACATGTCCAGCCGGTTCAGCAGATAGACCTCGGCGTCGAAGGGCGCCCAGGCCCGCTCGGCGTGCGACGTGTCTCGGAAATCGATGCCGTACCGCGACCGGTTGGCCGGCTTCGGAATCGGCAGGCTGATGCACAACCATCCCCCCGGCCGGCAACACGCCAGCATCGTGCGGGTCAGTCCGGCGACCGCCGCGTCGTCTCCACGAGAGAGCATCTCCATCAGCGGTGGAAACGACCGCGTGTACACCATGTCGAACGCCCCCGCCCGAACCGGCAGCCGCCACACGTCGGCCACGGCGTAACGCGGATACACGTAACCGTTTCCCCGCGCCCGTTCGGCCGCAATCCGAACGCCCACCCGGCTCGTGTCGGCGCCGAACACATCTAATCCCCGCCGGGCGAAGCACTCCGACACGGTTCCCTCGCCGCACCCGACGTCGAGCACCTGCGCGCCGGCGCCGAGCCCGCACCACGTCAGGCACCGTCCCGCCAGCGTGCGGAACATCACCCGGTGGTGCCAGCCGTAGTAGCGGCCGTCTCTGTAGTCGTCGTCGTATCCCACGTGGCAGCGTCCTGTTTGCGATGGTCCCGAAGCACCCGCGCCAGCCGGGCCAGCGCCGCCAGCATCGTGGCCTGGCCCCAGTGAACGTACGGCGTGCGGCTGCGGAGCAACCGACCTCGGCGGTAATGGAAGTGCCCGTCCCCGGCCTGCATGTGCCGCACCGTCCACGCCGCTGCGCGACGGGCCGCACTCAGGCAGTCGCGGCGGCGGCGCCCCAGCAGGGCGAGGGTGTCGATGGCGACGCCCGCGCACTGGATGTCGATGGGCCGGCGCCTGCCGGGGCCGTAGAACGGCGCACCGTCGGCGCCGAAGAACCGCGTCAGGTAGAACTCCAGGCCGCGCTCCAGCGCCTCGCGGGCGTCCGGCGCATCGTCGGCCTCCAGCAGACGGGCAAGACATTCCAGCACGTACGCCGTATGGTGATTGTCCACCCACCCGAGGCGCCGGAGCCCCTCGCCGTACGGCCACGAGCCGTCGCCCCGTTGATGGGCCACGGTGTAGGCGAGCGCCCTGCGACCGAGTTCAACGAGGGGCGGCTCGGACGTCTCGCGCCCTACCCGGACGAACAGCGCCCCCACCAGCGCGTTGGCGTTGTGAATGCGGTCCGCCTCAAGCGGCGTGTACGAGAAGCAGAGACGGTGCGGCCCGTCCTCGGTGCGGCGAAGGTCGCGGCGAAGAAACTCGCACGCCGACCGGGCCATCATCAGGTCCGCCGCCCGGTCCAACGCGTGGTACGCCTCCAGAAACGCCGCGCCGACGAAACTGGTGATCACCGCCGTCGGCGTCCGCGGAGGTGTGTAGAAGATCCGGTTCTGGTACGCGAACGGGTATCCCCAACACGCGCCCCAGTAGCCGGGCGTCTGGGCGTGCCGCAGGCGCTCAAGCAGTGCTTCGGCGTCCCAGCGCCACGACTCGTCGCCCGTCGCACGGAACGCGTCGAGGCAACCGCGTGCAAAGAGCGCCAGGGCGAAGGGACTCTCGTGCGGCCGCACCAGCAGCAGCGGCCGCAGGTTCCACGGCAACCGCTTGAGCAACTGGATGACGGCGATCCGCCCGGGCGCAAGGCCCACCGACGCCAGACGCAACACCGGGCTCGCCAGCGCGTCGAACGGGTCGTACCCCTGCCACGCCGTGGTCCGGACATAGCGGTAGAGGCGCCCGAGGGCCGCCAGCGTCTGGACGCGGTCGATTTTCATGGCGCGACCTCCCCCCTGCGGCCACCAGGCTTGGTCCCCGCGGCCAGGGCCAGGCCGCCGAGATGTCTCAGCACGGGCGTCGCCTGACAGGCCGCCTCAAATGCCAGCACGCGAGACCGCCAGTGGAACCGTTTCCACCGCGTCGGCAGAAAGGCGAGCGACCGGCTGCGGCACTCGGCGAACCCCGCCCCTCGCAGCCACCGCCTCAGCACGCGGGGCGAGATGAGCCACGTGTGGTAGGTCAGCCGCTGCACGGGGTTCCACCGGTTGGGAACGATGACGACCACGCGTCCGCCGGGCTTCAGGACCCGCAGCGCCTCGGCCACCGCCGCCGGTGGGTCCGTCACGTACTGAAGCACACGCGTCGTCACGACCGCGTCGAACATGTCGGCCTTGAACGGCAGGTCGCACGCATCGGCCGTCTGGAAGTGCGCGCGGCACAGACCGGCATACTCGGCAAGGACGGCCGGCGCGCGGTCCAGGAACTCCGGCACCAGGTCCACGCCGGTGTAGTTGATACCGGGCCGCAGCCGCAGCAGGCCGACGGCCGACCGTCCCCACCCGCAGCCCACCTCCAGGACGCGCGAGCCGTCGCCGATGCGCCCTTCCTCGAGGAACGCGCGAACCGTGGTGATCCACGAATGGTCGAACAGTTCCTCGGCGAGGGTGCGGCGGAAAGCGTCGTCGGCCAGGATCCCGCCGGCCTGCCGGCGCCAGTAATCGGCCGTGGCCTGCGGGTCGCGGTGAAGGTGTTTGAGCGTCGCGTGAGTCATTGCCGCAGCCCCCCGTCGTCGAGGCACCGCACGAGTCGCCGCGCAAAACGGTCGGCGGCGCGGCCGCGCTTGGGCGAGAGCGCGTGCCGCCCGGATGCGTAATCCGCAAGGTACTCCAGGAAGAAGACGCGCTCGGCCAGCCGGACGAGTTCCGCCGCCAGCGGCGGCCTCGCGCGGCGCCGGTAGACGTCGAGGAACTCGTCCGCCGCCCGTCGCGCGCGGTCCCACGCCACGCCCGGCAGCCGCGCCAGCGCGAGCACGTTCGTCGAGAACGTCAGAGCGTCCAGAAAGACAGGGCCCGTCCGCACGTCGGGCCAGGCGGAGCCGCCTTCCCAATCGACAACCGTCACCCGCCGCGCGTCGTACAGCACGTTCCGGGCGGAGAAATCCTTGTGCACGGCGGCCTGCATCACCGGACGCCGGCCCCAGCGGTTCCTGTGGACCTCGTTGCGCAGATGCGGATACAAGCCGTCGGGCAGGCCGGGCACACGTGCCACCTTCGGGGCGATGGCATCAACGTAAGCCGCCAGCGTCGTACGGTCTCCACCGCGAGTGGCCCGCTGAAACCGCGCCAGCCACTCGGCCACGTGGATCATCCGCCGGCGGCGCCAGCGGCCCAGCCGCCGTCCGCCTACCAGCAGCGACAGCGCCAGCCGCGCCAGAAGCCGTCTGCCGGAGACGTGCTCGGTCACAAGCGTGTCGGATTCGGTCATCAGGTCAAGCGGCTGCGGAATCCGGAAGGGGCCAACGCGCCCGAACCCCTGCTGCCAGAGGCCCGTCAGCCTCTCGTACTCCCGTGCGACGTGCGGCCCCGTCTTGGCGTGGAGGAGCCGTACCAGCGTGCCGCCGCCACCCAAGTGCAACAGAGCCCGGAAGGTCCGGGGCGTCCGCCACCCCGGCGCGGGCAGGACGCGGTCCCGTACGCGCTCGACCGTCGCGGCGCGCACCGCCAGGTCCGGATAGTAGGCCGGGACCCTATCCGCGAGCCGTGCCGACAGGTTGCCGGCGGTCTGCGTCATCGTCGGTTTCCTCAAACGACCAGTCTGACAGAGGCGTCTCGGGCGGCACGGGCCTCGGCACGTCGAGGAACTGCCGGTGCCAGAGTTCGAAGTTCAGCAGCGCCCAGACCACGGCCGCCGCGTCCGACCCCGTGCCCCACCGCCCGTTCACCACGTCGGCCAGGTGCGACTCGAAATGCGTGTAGTCGAAGTACCCGCGCCCCCGCGTGGACGGGTCCGTCAGCACGTCGATCACGAGGCGGCGGAACGGACCGTCCCGAGAAAGCCACTCGGTCAGCGGCACCGGGAACCCCATCTTCTTGCGATAGACGAGTTCGTGCGGCAGCCGCCGGGCGGCCAGGCGCTTCAGCAGAACCTTTCCCTCGCCGCCGTGGATCTTGTAGCGCAGCGGCAGGTTCAGCCCGAACTCGACCACGTGGTGGTCGAGCATCGGGACGCGCGTCTCGATGCCGGCCGCCATCGTCATCGTGTCCTGCTTCGCCAGCAGTGACTGGAGGTACGTCGCCAGGTCGGCCTGACTGTGCCGCTGGTCCATCCGCGCGAGCGGCGAGGCGCGAAAGGCCCGCACGAACGCCGACCACCGGCCGGGGCAGTCTTCCAGGCCGAAGACGCCCAGCATCTCGGCGCCCAGATCCGCGCCGTAGAGTTCGGCCACGCGGGCGGGGTCGCGGATCACGAGGCGCGGCAGGACCTTGGTCCCGAGTTTGCCGGGAAAGAGCCGGCGGCCCACGTGCGCGGCGGCCCTCAGCAGAAAACGCGGCACGGGCGTCGCCGCAACGCTCAGCCACCGATGCCACCGCGCCAGCCGGTACTTGCGGTAGCCGAGGAAGACCTCGTCGGCGCCCTCGCCCGACAGAATGACGGTCGCCCGCCCCTTCGTGTACCGCGCCAGGACCATCAACGGTACGCACGCGTGGTGTTTGATGGGCGCGTCGCGGTGCCAGACGGCCCGTGGCAGTTCGTCGCAGAACTCGCGCTCGCTGAGGGTGTACTCAGAATGCTCGGCCCCGACGTGCAGGGCCGCCAGTTCGGCATAGGGGCGTTCGTCGAAGGTGTCGGACTCGAAGCCGATGGAGAACGTCTGGATAGGCTCGCCCGTCACCTCGCTCGCGAGCGAGGCCAGGAGGCTCGAATCGACGCCGCCGCTCAGGAACACGCCCAGCGGCACGTCGCTCATCAGACGCAGCCGCACCGCCTCGCGGAGCCGGTCCTCCAGGGCCCGGGCCGCCTTGGCCGGGCTGTCGAGACCCAGGTGGCGCGGCTGCACCTGCCAGTAGCGTGTCCGCTCGACGAAATCCTCCGTCACAAGCATGAAGCGGCCGGGCGGAAGACGGTGGATGCCCTCGAAGAGCGTCTCCTCGCCGTACACCTCGGTGTGCGACAGGTACTCGGCCAGGGCCGGACGGTTCAGACGACGCGGGACTTCGGCGGCCTGCAGGAGCGCCTTGACCTCCGACGCGAACAGCAGCGACCCGCCCGCCTCCGTCCAGTAGAGAGGCTTGATGCCGAGACGGTCGCGCGCGAGCATCAGCCGACGCCGGTTGGCGTCCCAGATGGCAAAGGCGAACATGCCGTTGATGCGGCGAACGAGGTCGGGGCCTTCCTCCTCGTACAGGTGGACCAGGACTTCGGAATCGCCGGCGGTGCGGAACGTGTGGCCCTTCGCCATGAGATCCTGCCGCAACGAACGGAAGTTGTACGTCTCGCCGTTGGTGACGAGCCAGACGGAGCCGTCCTCGTTCGAGATGGGCTGGCGGCTTCCCTCCGGGTCGATGACGGCCAGGCGGCGGTGCACCAGCGCGATGCCCGGGGCGGTGTAGACCCCCGAATCGTCGGGCCCGCGGTGCGCAAGGCACTCGCCCATGCGCCCGAGGAGTTCGCCGTCTCCGGCCAAACCGCGCGCCGGGTCACGGTCCAGAATGCCCGCAATGCCGCACATGGTCGTGTTCCCTCATGCCACCAGCGCCGCGTGCCGGGGTCGGGCACGGGCAAGGTCCTCCATCGGTACCGGTGCGTCGAAGGACCGGTGCTGGAGGTAGGTCCGATGCCAGAGTTCGAAGTTCAGGATCGCCCACAGACGGTACTCGTGGTTGGCGCGACCGGCGACGTGCTCCTCAACGAGGCGCCGGACGGCCTCCGGCGCAAAGACACCCGTGCGGAGCACGTTCTCGGGCGCGAGCACACGCCGCAAGGCCTCCCGGAGCGGCCCCTTGAACCACAGCGCCGCCGGGTTGTTGAAGCCAACCTTCTTGCGCCAAATGAGCCGCTTCGGCACGATACCCTCGGCCGCACGCTTCAACACGTACTTCGTGGTCCACCGCTTGAGGCGGAGACCGGGCGACGCCTGCTGCGCCAGTTCCACCAGCCGGTAGTCGAGCAGCGGCGAACGCAGTTCCAGGCTCGCGGCCATCGAGACCTTGTCGTTGTGCTCCAGCAGATAGCCCGGCAGGTACGTCTTGAGGTCAAGGTGGGCAAGTTGTTCGACCCACGACGCGCCGCGCCACGGCCCGAGGTGCGACGCGAACACCTCCGCCACCGGATCGTTGCCTTCCGGCAGTCGCCACGGTGGGGCAAGCAGGCCGCGCCGCTGAAGCGGCGCAAGGTACGACCGCCATGCGACGATCGCCGCCAGGGGCGAGGTGAACTCCCCCTGAAGGAACTTCTTCGCGCGGATCAGCGTCCGCGCGCCCCCGCGCGTCGTTTCCGGCAGACCGGCCGCCAGCCGACAGGCGACGTCGCGCCAGGCGCGCGGCACCTTCCGCCAATACGGCGCGGCACGAAGGCCCAGGTACCGTGGGTAGCCGAGAAACGCCTCGTCGCCGCCGGTTCCCGTCAGGGCGACCTTGACCTCTCGGGCGGCCTCGCGCGCCAGACGCAGGTTCATCACGCTCGAGACATTGGCGACCGGCTCGTCCAGATGCCACACGGCCGCCGGCAGATCGCGCCACAGGTCGGCCGGGGAGAACTCGATGCGGCGCCAGATGAGGCCGAAATGCTCGGCGGCTTCGCGGGCGAAGGGCGTCTCGTCGTAATCCGACGCGCCGGGGTACCCGATGGTGTACGCGCGCACCGGCTCGGCGCTTTCGCGCGTCATCATGCCCGCAACCAGCGTCGAGTCGAGGCCGCCGCTCAAGAACGCGCCGACCGGCACGTCGGCCTGGAGCGTCCGGCGGATGGCGTCGTGAAGCGCCGCACGGGTCGCCTCGATCACGTCGCGCTCGCGCCGACGGTGCGCCGCCGACGGCGCCGGGTCCCACCACGTGCGCGTGGTGGTGCGGCCGTCCTGCCAGACAAGCATTTCGCCGGGCATGAGTTTGCGGACCCCCCGCAGGATGGTCCGCGGCGCGGGGACGTAGAGCAGCGCCAGGTACAGGTCGAGCGCGACGGGGTCGACCTCGGGCTGCTTCAGGACCTCGCCGAGCAGACACTTCATCTCCGAGGCGAAGACCAGCCGCCCTCCCGCCACGTGGTAGTAGAGCGGCTTCTCACCAAGGCGGTCGCGGACGAGGACCAGTTTGCGCTCGCGCTCGTCCCAGACGGCAACGGCGAACATGCCGCGCAGCCGGTGGACGAACGCCTCGCCGAGTTCGGCGTACAGGTGGGGGACCACCTCGGCGTCGCATCGGGTGCGCAAGCGGCGACCGCGTGCCTCAAGCCACCGAGCGAGGTCCCCCCAATTGTAGATTTCACCGTTGACGACGGCCGTGACGCGGCCGTCGGGCGTCGTCATCGGCTGGCGCCCGTGAAGCAGGTCGAGAATGCTCAGGCGCTTCATGCCGAGGGCCGCCCCCGGCCGGACCCGGTCGCCTTCGTCGTCGGGGCCGCGGTGGGCCATACGGTCGAGCATGGTCCGGAGGCGGTCCACGTCATCGGAGGCGTTTACGATACCGCAGATGCCGCACATGGCGTCTCTCGCTCGTCGGGTCTGAGGCCCCGAAGGATGGCTTCGAGGTCCTCGACGCGTCTGTCCCACGTTTCATGGCGCACGCGGTCGATGCGCGCGATGCGACGGTCGGTGGTGTCGTCGGCCCGCGCGCGGTCCAGGGCGGCGGCGAACTGCGCCGGGTCGGCCGCGATGGTCACGTGCGGCTCGAACCGCCGGACCGCCGGCACGTCCGTCGAGACGACCGGCTTGCCCGCGGCCAGGTACTCCTGCAGTTTGATCGGGTTGCAGTGGCGGACCCATTCGGTCCCGCGCAGTGGAAGCAGGCAGACCGCGAAGCCGCGAAGGTAGTCGGGCACCCGCTCGTACGGCTGCTTGCCAAGCAGGTGAATGTTGGGGCGCCCCTGGAACCGGCTCGGCTCGTCAACGGGCCCGACCAGGACGAACGACCAGTCCGGCCTCGCCTCGGCCACGGCCACGAACAGGTCTGCATCAAACGCCACCGCCTCGGTGGAGCCGACGTAGCCGGCGACCGGCTTCGGAATCACGGCCAGGTCTTCGGGAATCGGGCCGGGTCGGGACGCCCGCGCGGCATGACCGAAGTCAACGCCATGCGGCAGGTACGCGACCTTCTCGGCGTAGGCGTCGTACGCGCGGCAAAGCATGTCGGAGACGCAGACGATGCAGTCGGCCCGGTCGGCCATCCGTCGGTCTGCCCGTGCCACGGCGGCAGTGGCCGTGGCGGGGTCGGCGTCGAGTTTGTCCGTGACGAAATAGGTGACGGTCTGCGGCCGCAGCGCGTCGAGGACGCCGGCGAATAGCGGGTTGGCGACGACGACCGCCGGCCGCCCTCGCCGGAGCATCCGCCGCACAAGGCCCAGTTGTCGCCTGAGCAGCCACCGGCTGAGGCCCCCCACCCACCCGTCGCCGAAGGCGGGAAGCGCGAGTGGCGTGAAGACCGACAGGTTCGCCGCGACGCGCCGGTGCAGGCGGAGGAGACTTCCGAGTTTTCGCCGGACCTTCGCCGCGAGCGCCCGCCGCCCCGCGCGCCCGATGCCCATCGTCACCGAGTTGACGAACACGACGCGTCTGTGCCGGGCCAAACGCCGGGCGTAGTGCACCTCCGACCGGCGGGTGTGGTACCACCAGTCGCAGCCGGCAAGCCACACGATGGGGTCATCGGGGCCCATTCGGCGTCTCCACGGGCGCAACCGCAGGCGCAGCCTGGAGCCGACGGCGCGCCGCCGCGGCGATCGAAACGATCGCGAAGAAGATCCACACCAGGATCGGGTAGTGCAGGCTGTAGGTCGTGACGGCAAACAGCGCGACGGCCAGCGTCAGGACGACCGTCACGATGCCGACGTCGCGCCAAAACGGTTCGCGGGCCGCTTCGGCTTCACGCACCAGACCGAGGCCCTGCCGCACGCACCACGCCAGCGTTGCCACGTACAGGGTCAGCCCGACCACGCCGTACGAGACAAGCACGCGCAGGTAATCGCAGTCGGTCTGGTCGTAGACGATGCCCTGGATCTCGAGGCGGGGCGTGCCGAAGCCGAAGGCGTGAACCAGCGGGCCGGACCGCAGCCAGTAACTCAGATGCCCCTGCTCGAGGAACATGTGCCCGCGACCGCTCAGGAAGTCGGCCATCGTCAGATCGGTGTTCGACTGGAAGACGAACAGGAACGTGCGGAACAGTTCGGCCACGAAGGTCCAGTGGATAAGCACCGCCCCCACCGCGCCCGCCGCCACCAGGACGGCCGTGCCGACCCGCCGCTTCAGGCCGAGCCACACGAGCAGTTCCACGAACACGACGCACCACCCCGCAACGAAAGCGCCCTGAAGCATCTGAACGTTGTAGTCGGCCGCCCCGACGGAGATAACCGGCACCGCCCACGTCAGGTCCACGAGCGGCTTCAGGACCAGCAGACCCCACATGACCTGTCGCGGCTGGGCGAAGGAATACGCCGCCAGCGCCAGCGCCCCGACCGCCACGGGGGCCTTGACCGGCGAGAACAACGCCAACTGCCACGCCACCACCCCCGCCAGCGCCAGACCCAGCGCGTGCGCCACACGGCGGTCTTGCAAGATCGCTCGTTCCACTCACGTTCCCCTTCGCTGCGCACCAGCGGCAACCGGCTCCGCTGCGGGCGCCAGAAACGGCTTGACCCGTGTCAGAACGGCCGCCGGTTCGATGGCCTCCATGCACGGCGCCTCGCACCGCGTCGGGCCCGACCGCAGGTCGGCCGTACACGGCACGCAGCCGAGATCGCTCTGAACGACGGCGCCGTCACCGAACGGCCGCACCTCGCCGGGATTCGTCGGCCCGAACAGGCTGACCACGGGCGTCCCGACGGCCGCCGCCAAGTGGCCCACACCGGAATCGTTGCTGACGAGCAGGTGAGCCTCGGCCAACACGGCCGCCACCACGCGGAGGTCCACACACCCCTCCAGGACGAGGACCGGTTCGCGAACCGCCCGCGCCATGGCCGTCGCTTCGTCCCGTTCCGCCGGGCCGGCCACGATCAGCACTTGCGCGCCGGTCTCGGCGGTCAGGTCGTCAATCAGCCGCACGTACGCGTCGGGCGGCCACCGCTTCTTCATTCCTTCCCGGCTGGAGGTCGAGCCCGGATGCACCGCAACGAGCGGCCGCCGGGCATCGCGCCCCATCTCGTCCAGACGCGCCCCGGCGGCCAGACGCTCGCCGAGCGTCAGCACGAGACGCGGCCGGGGCGAGACTGCGGCCGCCTCCCCAAACCCCGCCGACGCCAGGAGCGACAGGTTCCGCTCGACGCGGTGGGCCTGCGCGTCGTACGGCACGCGGCAGGCCAGCAGCGGCGCAACCAGACGCCCGCGCCCCGATCGGTAACGGTGAATGAAGCGTGCCCGAATGCGCGCCAGGACCGGAATCAGCACGCACTTGAGGCTCGAACTCGGCCACAGGCAAAGCGCCAGGTCGTAGCGGTCGCGCGTTAGGTCGCGGACCAGCCGCACCTTCCCGCGCGCGCCGTGGTACGGCCGAGAGTCATACGCGAAGAGGCGTTCGCGCGGCCGCTGCGGTTCCAGGAGCGCCTCGGCGAAGCCGCGCGCCAGCAGCCCCAACCGCTCGACGCCGTCCGCACCGCGCAGGGCACGCACCGCCGGCTCAGCCGTCAGCACGTCGCCGATGCCGCCCAGCGCCACCACCAGGATGCGCCGGGGCCGGGCGCCGGGGACCGTCTCATCGAGCGATGGGGCCGCAGCCTTCACGCCATGGCCTCCACGGTATTCACGGTGGGCGCCGCCGGCCCCGTTCGCTGCTGCGAGCCCGCGGCCAGTTGTTCATGCACCCGCCGCGCCACGTCGCGCGGGTAAATCCGCGAGAGGCACGCCTGCCCTGCCCACCGGCACTCCCAGCACCACGCCGGGTCGCACGTCGGCGAAGCCATCATGATGCGGTGCAGCCGCTTCGGACCCCACGGCCGCCACCGCGGCAGAAAGACGCCTCCGCCGAACGACACCGTCGGCACGCCGAGCGCCGCGGCCATGTGGACCAGCGCCGAGTTGTTGCCGACCAGAACCTTGAGCCGCCCGACGACGGCGGCGGCTTGCGCCAGGCTCGTGCGGCCGACGAGCCAGACCAGCCGCCGTGAGGCGCTACGCAGCGGCGCCAGACGCTCGGCCTCGGCCTCCGTTCCGAATACAACGCACCGGACACCGCGCCCGCTCAGGATGCGAACAAGTCGGACCCACGCTGCGACCGGCCACCGCTTGTCCATCCGGCCGATGTCGTCGCGGGCGCCCGGGTGCAGGCCCGCGACGACGTCGCGCGGCCCCACGCCTGCGGCGCGAAGCACGGCTTCCGCCTCACGCTGCTCGCGGGCGGTCAGCAGGATCCGCGGCCCGTCGGGCGGGTCGGCCGCGCCGCACGCCCGCGCCAACCGCCGCCACATCTCCACCGCATGCGTGTGGAACGGGACCGGAACGGTCCGGTGATAGAGCGTGGGCCGGCCGGTGTCGATGCCCACCGTGACGCCCGCCCCGCTCCGCCGCGCCAACACCTGGCTGCGCCGGTCGCAGAAGCCGAAGTCCACGGCCGCATCAAAACGGCCCTGTCGCAGGTACACGACCAGGGACCGCCGCGATGGGAACCGGTCGAGCGAAGTGACAAACGCGCCTTCGAGTAAACGGCCGAACCACTCGGCAAGGGCCTTGCTGCGCGCCAGGACCGTCACGTTCTCCGTGCCGAAGCGGTCGAGCACCGCCCGAATCGCCGGCGACGCGAGGAGCAGGTCGCCGACGCCGCGGTTCAGCGCAACGACCAGCACGCGGCCGTCGGGGACAAAGGGCTCCAGGGGCCGGCGCTGCCGCAACACCGTGCGGCACGCGGCGTGCGCCAGGTGTTTCAGCGGCCGCGTCAGCCGGCGGCGCCGAATCAGCCGCTTGTTCGGCTCAAACTCCATCGCCTCTGCCCTTTTGGGCGACGAGGAAGATATCGCCCAGGTGCCAGTAGTCTCCGAAAACCGCCCGCCGCGGCAGGTTGCGGAGGCGCTTGAGCGCCCGCTTCCAGAGGGCCGTGTCGGGATCGCGCAGCGCGGTGTCCACATCCTCGCCGCACACGAGCACCTCCAGCCCCGCTTCGGCAATCAGGGCGCACAGGAGCCGCTTGGGGTACGGCCGCACGTGCGTGGGGTCGTCCCAGAACTGCCGCCGCACGGCGAAGTCCCGATAGTTCGGCGTCAGGATGACCAAGGTTCCCAGCGGCGCCAGTTCCCGCCCACACAGATGCACCAGGTCCCGCGCGTCGGTGGGAACCATGTGCTCGATGATGTGGCCGAGGAATATCCCGCTGAACGGCCCCGGCCGCGACGCCAGGTAACGCAGGGCGTCCGTGCAGTGCACCTCGTGCCCGCGCTGCCTGGCGGCATCGGCGGCAGCGGGGTCAACCTCCACGCCGACCCCGCAGATGGCGTGTGCCGCCAGGAGGTCCAGAAACACGCCGTCCGCACAACCAACGTCCAGCACCCGCGACCCGCGCGGAAACAGCGGCAGATACTTGGCGCGGTGCCGCTCGACCCGCTCGCGCGGCGGAGAGACGGTCGCGGGAACACTTACGGTCGTCACGCCTCCAGCCCTCCACACAGAGACGCCACCGACGACGTCGGCCGCACGCCCAACCGGCCGGCCACACGCCGGAGCATCTTGAACGGCACCGTCTCGAGCCAGAGGCCCCATCGTTGCGTGCGGCACCGCCACCGCGCCATTCGGGCCAGGGGGCCGTAAAGGGCGCGCCTCGCCAAGCCGCGCCAACCCGTTCCCGGGCCGGAAGAGAGCCACCGGCTGTAGTACCGCTGGAGGTCGGCCAGCCACCGGCCGTCGGGCAACCATGGCAGGTCCTTTGCGGGCACGTAACCGGCCCAGAGCGGAAGACGGGCCCAGGCCCGGAGCGAATCGGGCTCACGGAACCCCAACCGCTTCGCCTCCGCGTAGAGTTGGCTGCCGGGGTACGGCCGGAACACACCGGGCACCCAGTGCGGGTCGTGGGGGTTGATCTCGTGCAGGCGCGAGATCCGTTGGAGCGTCTGGGCGATCTCGCCCCGCGTCTCCCCCGGAGAACCCATCATCCAGAACCCGATGGGCAGGATCTCGTGCGCCACCAGCCGCCGCACCGCGCGGTTGATGTCCTCGACGGTGATGTCCTTCGCGTACCGGCGCAGCATCCGTTCGCTGCCCGACTCCATGCCCATGCGCACGGTGCAGAGGCCGCTGCGTTTCAGGCGCGCGAGGTCTGCACGGGTCAGCCGCTCGGGACGCAGGTCCGACGCCCGAAGGTTCGCCTCCCACGTCACGCTGCCGCCGCGCGACAGGAAGTACTCGACGAACCGGTCGGTCCGGTCCCGGCGGCCGAAGAAGTAGTCGTCCATGAACCAGATGTGGTTGATGCCGTGAGTCTCGATCAGCGTATCCATCTCGGCCAGCACCTGCTCAACGGGGCGGGGACGCCACCGGCGCTGGCCCAGCGACGGGTTCAGGCAAAACGTGCATCGGTAGGGGCACCCGCGGCTTGCGAGGACGTCCATGCCGCGCACCTCGCGGCCGTCGGGCGACCGGCGGCGGACGTACCGCCCCAGGTCCAGCAGGTGATAGGCCGGGGGCGGATACAACGCCGGATCCCCGGGCGGGGGCGCTGGGCTGGTGTGGGTGCGGCCAGTAGCGTCGGCAACCACCAGCCCCGCCATGGCCGGATGGGGCGTGCGCCCATCGGCCATCGCCTTGGTCAGCCCCGCAAAGGAAACCTCCCCCTCGCCCGTTACCACGTAATCACAAGCCGGGTCGGCGGCGGTCTGCTCCGGAAACGCCGTCGCGTGAACGCCGCCCCACACGATCGGCACGCCCGGATGGGCCGCACGAACCGCGTCGGCCACGTCCAGACCTTCGCGCACCTGAACCGTCATGGCCGAAATCCCGATGCACAGCACCCCCTCGGCCCGCCGGACGGTCTCGTCGGCAAGGTCCGCGACCGACAGAAACCGCCCGTCGATCAGCGTGACGGCGTACCCTTCCCGTTCCAGGCACGCGCCGAGGGCCATGCACCCCATCGGCACCACCTTCTCGGCGGACGGGTCGGCCGGATCAATCGGCGGCCTGTCGTCGCCGCCAAATCCCGGATACACCAGGACCACGCGCCGCCGGTCACCGTTCTGGGCGTTTACTCCCATCCGTGTGCGTCTCCCTTCCGTGCAACCACGTAGACATCGCCCAGATGGAAGTGGCGTCCTATCAGAGCCTGCGACACCAGCCCCCTGCCCTGAAGCGCCAGCCGCTTGAGCCACCCGAGCGACCCGAGCCACGCGACAGACGTCTCGCCTGCGTCCTCGATGGCAAATCCCGCCGACACCAGCATTCCCTGAAGCAGCGCCGCCGGGTACGGACGGACGTGTGTCGGGTCTTCCCAGAACGATTCGCCCATGACCGAGACGTCACGGGCGTTGGGCGTCAGGAGGATCAGGACGCCGGGGTCGCGCAGCGCCGCGTACGCCTTGCCCACCAGCGATTCCGCCTTCGCCGGTGCGAGATGCTCGATGAGGTGGGCACACCAGATGCCGTCGAACTCCCCCGGATGAGCGGTGAGAAACTCCACCGCGTCGGCGCAAACCGCCGAGAGCCCGCGCCGCCGACACTGCCGGACCGCTTCCGGACAGGAGTCCACACAAACCACGTCCGCCCCGTCGCGCGCGAGCAGTTGCATGAAGCCGCCGATGCCGCTCCCAAGATCGACCACGCGGCGGCAACCTCGGAAGTACGGGAGAAACTGCCGCCGACACCGCAGGTTCTCGTCCGGTCCGCTGCCCACGTTCATGGTGGTCACGCAATCCTGGGGCATCACGAATCCTCCTTCAGCAGCACGGCCTCGCGGGGGGGGCCGCCTTACGGCCGCGCGGGTCGGGCAAAACAACGTGCATCATGTCCGACTGCCCCTCCGCCGGCGGCGCCAGCACCTGCCGGCACGCAGCCAGGACCGCCTCCGGCGTGATGGCGTCCATGCAGGCAACGTCGCGGCACCGGGCACACTGCCCGCTCACACACGTGTCGCGGTCCATGCGGACGCTCAGCCGGGCGTAGTCCGGCGCCGCGTATCCCCACAGCGCCGCGTCCCCCGGCCGGTACCGCCCGCGAATGGTGACCGCCGGCAAGCCCAGCGCCCGCGCCACGTGCATCGTGCCGGTGTCGTTGCAGACGACGAGGCGGCACCGGGCCATGACCGCCGCCGGGTTCACCGCCGTCGCGTCCACCAACCGGCTGGGCGACGCAGCGACGACCTCACGGACCGTCGCACGCTCCGACGCCACACCGACCACGACGACCGCAGCGCCGAGTTCCCCGGCCAGGGCGTCGCCGAGGCGGGCAAAATGCGAGGGGGGCCACCGCTTGTAGGGCAGCCCCCCTGCTCCCGGCGCAAGGGCCGCCAACAACACCTGATCAGCCAGGCCCATCCGCCTCAGCCACCGGTCGGCAGCCAAGCGGTCTTCCGCTCGAATCGTCATGCGAGTTCGGCAATCGTCGGTATCGGCCCCAACCGCACGGGCCAGGTCAAGACGGTGCTCGACCATGTGCCGACCGTCCCACAGGCTCGACCGGACGGGGTCCGTCAACAACCACGCCCCGCCGTTGAACGTGTGCCCGACGCGCCGCCGGGCGCCCAGCCGCCACGCCAACAGAAACGTTCGCACGTCGGGCGCAAACACGAGGCACAGGTCCGGCCGCGAGCCCGTCCGACGCCGAAGCGCGCGGGGCCACGCCAGCAGCCGAACCGTCCGCCACGTCCGAGCCGCGAGGCCCCGCGTCCCCCAACGCACGAGCCACGGCAGGTCGAACGGCACGACCCGGTCCACGTCGGGATTCCCCGCGAGGACGCGGGCGCTGGCCGGCGACGTCACAAGCGTCACCGTCGCATCGGGCCGGCCACGCCGAAGCGCGCGAAGCGCAGGCGTCATCGTCAGGGCGTCGCCGACAGCCAGACACCCGAACACGAGAATTGACCGAACGCTTGCGGCCGACACCGAGGAAGGAAGTCGCGGCGGCCCCTGGGCAAGAGCGTCATGCAGCGCCGTCCCTGCCGTGCCCAGCGCATCGAGAACGAGCAGGACCGCTCGCCCTTTACACGACAGGAACGGATACCGCTCTCTTGCTAGCATGGGGTTTGCACTCCCGGCCCGCGGCAGAGTGAGGGACTGGGGGGAACCCTCCTCCGCCAGGGCCGCCGCGACGGTGAATCTGCATAAAGGCCGTTGACTACCTTGTGCGTTCGGACCGAATCGACGGGTTTCACAACGCCATTTGCTCTCTTGTATCCGCCTGGCGGCCTTCCCAGGCCGCCAGGAAATGGCGAGACGACGTCTCGCGGCGGCCTGGGAAGGCCGCCGCGCGGAGGGTGCGATCGCACGGGCGCCTCGCCGAAACTGCGGGCAACGCGGATGCTGCGGGACCGGTCCACGCGAGATCGTTCGTGTCCGTGCATCAAACCACCCCCTGACTCGGGCACAACAGGCCCTTTAGCGGCGACAGCAACCGGTCCGCCAGGCTGCGGTCGTCCGGGTGCGGACGCTCGGGACGCATCCGGAGAATCAACGGCGACGCCAGCAGCGTGTAGAACACATAACCGAGCGACCGCCACGACGAACGCCGGCGGTAGTCCACCATGCACCGCGCCAAGTGACGCGGACCCTGCCGTGTCCACGAGTGGACCATGATCCGGTTGGCGAACAGGCGCAGCCGGTCCTCGGCGTGTTCCAGCGTGTAGAGGGGCGACCGGCGGGGCGTGAGCCAGTACGCATCGTCCACGGCCCCGCACGCCTTCACCTCGTCGTACAGTTCGGAGTTGGGGTAGATCTGGAGCATGCTGGCGGCGTAGCCCTCGGCGTGGATGTCGCAGATCGGCAGGCGGTCGAGCAGGCGCAGCGTCTCGTAGACCGTCCCGAGGGTTTCGCCCGGATTGCCGACCATCAGGAAGGCGCCGGTCCGCAGGCCGGCGTCGGTGGCCAGACGGAAGGCCCGGCAGATCTGCCGCCGCGTGATCTTCTTGCCGATGCGCGCCAGCACCGCCTCGCTGCCCGACTCGACGCCGAAGCCGACGTACACACACCCGGCTTCCCGCATCAGCCGAAACGTCTCGGCCGACGCGGGGTTGACCCGCGCGCTGCACTCCCACGTCACGCCCAGCCGCCGCCGGATCATCTCGCGGCAGAAGGCTTCCACCGTCGGACGATGCAGCGTGAACGCGTCGTCCATGAAGTGGATGTGCCGCGCGCCGAACTTACGCACCACCTCCTCCACCTCGTCGGCCACGCGCTCCGGAGATCGACGGCGGAACCGCCGGCCCCAGTACCGCGTGGTCGAGCAGAACAGGCACCCCACCGGGCACCCGCGGGTCATGATCAGGTGAGCGACGCCCGTCTCGCGGATGTAGTCGGCGAAGTGATGGTGGTGCGCCTGCGGCAGCGTGTCCAGACAATCGACAAGCGGCCGGGGCGGCGTCGCCACCACCTGGCCGTCGCGGCGGAAGGCCAAGCCGGGGATCGCCCCGAGGTCCGTCTCGCCTCGCTCCAGCGCCGCGAGCAGTTCGACGAGCGTGACCTCGCCCTCGCCGCGGACGATGACGTCCACGGGGTAGTGCGTCAGAATCTGCTCGTAGAGCGTGGAGGCGTGGACGTGGCCCATGACGACGGTGGCCCGCGGTACCGTGCGGCGCGCAAGTTGTGCCGCCTCGCACGCCGCCACGCGGTTCATCGTCAGGCACTGGAGGCCCACCACGTCGGGCGACTCGCGCACGAGCAGCCGCGCGAGTTGCGGCCCGGCCTCACGCCAGGGCGTGCCGTAGAAGTCGTGGACCGTCACCCGGTGGCCGGCCGCCTCCAGCGCCGCCGAGAGGTACCCGAGCCCCGTCGGATACCCGAACCGGATGCGCCGGTCGATACCGAACGTGGACGGGCTGACGAGCATGACGTTCATAAAACCGGCCTCGCAGCAAAGGCCCCGGCCAGCCGGCCGAGGGCCGGATGCACCTTCGCCAGATGCAGGCGGTCGCTCGAGTCGAGCGGCCGCGCGATGACCCACAATACGGCACTCAGCAGAACGTAGCCGGCCGCCGCGACGCCGACCTGCCAGAGCGACTCGGCCGAGAAAAACGCCAGGACAAGGATCGCCCCCACGGTCGCCCCGCTGACACGACCCAGGAAACGTTCGGGCAACCGGGCGCCGCTCAGAACGCGGACCATCGCCAGGTCGAACAGATGGAGGCCGACAATGACCGACGCCGTGGCCACGACCGCCCCGAGCGCGCCGAGCGGCGGAATCAGCAACACGTCCGCCACCACGTTCACCGCCCCGGCCGTCAGGCGCGACCAGAAGAAGAGCCTGGCCCGCCCCAACGCGAGCAGCGTGTTGGCGTTGACCCCTCCGCCCATCAGCGCCACTGCCACCAGCGCCAGACACATGATCCGAAGGATGATCGCACTGGACGCGTACGCCGGGCCGTAGACGCCGGTCATGATCTCGGGAGCCAGAACGAACAGGAACGCGAACACCGGCACCACCACGCCGGCCATCAGTTTGACGTACCCGGCGCGTGCGGCAGCAAGTGCGGCCATACCGCCCTGCGCGTGCGCCGCCGACAGACTCGGCAGACACACCGCGCTGAAGGCGAACACGAGAAAGGCGAAGAGGCGGACCGCCGGGTAGATGCCGACGGTGTACCGCGCCACTTCGGCCGCATCCCCCGCCAGCGCGCCGATCAGGACCGCGTCGATGCCGTGCTCAACACCCACGTTCACCAGCAGCGTGGCCCACACCGCCACGCCGAACCAGATGCTCCATCGCTGAACGTACTCAACGTCCAGTCGCACCATCTTCTCGAAGGGCAGGTCGCTGCGGCCGCTCACCTGCCACAGGCCCGTGATGCCGGGCAGGACGTTCATCCGAACGCGGGACCACAGCGGCACGTCGCAGCAGAAGCCGTTCTCGCCCATGTCGCCGATGGGAAGCGGCCGCGGGCCCACCAGGCTCATGTCGCCGCGCACGACGTTCCAGAGTTGCGGCAGTTCGTCGAGGCTCAGCCGCCGCAGCCATCGGCCCAGCGGCGTCACCCGGGTATCGTGCTTGACTTTGAAGATGTGTCCGCCCTTCTCGTTGGCGTCTTGGATTGCCGCCCGTCGCGCCTCGCCGTCGAGGTACATCGAGCGGAACTTGAGGAACGGGAAGTACCGGCCGCCCCGCCCCACGCGGGGCGCCACGTGCAGGACCGGGCCCCGGCTCGTCGCCTTCACCAGCAGCGCGATGACTGCGCACACCGGCGCGACGACCGGCGCCATCAGCGCGGCGGCCGCCAGGTCGAGCAGACGCTTGGCGGCCTGTTGACGCCGCGTGAACCGCACACGCTTGAATCGCAAGACCGTGCGGCCGGCCAGCCGGGCCGGATGGGCCGCCTCACCGTCCGACAGCAGACACGACGTCTGCGGACGCTGGTCCAGCACCACGTTCATCTTGTCGCACGCCACGGCGCAGCGGAGCAGGTCCGCGGGAGCAACGTGGCTGTCGCAGACGACCACGTGGTCCAGGCCGGCCGTGTTGATGATCCGGTCGATGTCGGCCACATGCCCCAGGACGCGCTCGGGCGGCACACAGGCCGTCGGAAGGGCCGCCTCGCCGTTGCGCGAGATGTAACCGACCACGCGGTACCGGCCCGGAGTTTGCTGAAGCCGTCGGCCCATGGCTGCCGCCTCCCGGCCCGTGCCGACCACCGCCACCGTCTCAAGGCCCCACCCCAACCGCCCCGCCACGCGGTAACCCAGCGAAACGAGGACCGGCGTCGCGGCCAGAACGGCCGTCGCCGGAACCGCATACAGAAGCAGCAGCGACCGTGCGTAGGCCGCGCCGTGGTCGTCGGTGAACAGGGTCAGCGTGGCCAGCGACATACACGCCAGCACCGTCCCCTTCGGCACGAGTTTGAAGATGCGGCGGACAACGAAATGCTCGCCCGGACGGTACAACCCCACCCACAGCCCCGCCAGCAAGGTCACGGCCAGGAAGATGCCTCGCGGCGGCAAGTGGTCTCGCGCCGTCTCGAGCGCAAACTGGTTCTCGAACAGCGGATTCAGCCACACCCGCAGGTGCACGGTCGCCTCCACGGCCAAGAGCAGACCCGCCACGTCGAGGGCCGCCAGCCAGTACGGATAGGCCTGTCGTCCTTTCATCGTTCCTGTTCCCCCGTACCGATTACGGCAGCGGCGCCGTGACGCGCCGCGGCGATGTCGGGTCGAGATTGACCCGGAGTTTCCGGAGTTCCTCCTGCACGAAGGCGTGCTCGCTCGCAAGCGCCTCGGGGGCACGGAGCGAGCCGTCTGCAACGAACGCCGTCCGCAACGCCTCGTAACTCTTGCCCGGATTCAGCCGGACCGCCCGGGCGAGGAGACGTTCGTAGTTGGCTTTGGCCTGGGGCGTCGGCGCCAGGCGCCACCGCGTGGCCCAATACTGCCCCGCGTCGAGCGCCACCCAGGAGGTATTCGGCGCCAGCGTCACGGCCAGGTCGGCGGCGCGGTCGGCCAAGTCCAGCCGCTCCTCGTCACGCAGCCCCGCACGAAGGCGGTCCAGTTCAAGGTGGGCACGCATCAGGTGGAACTCGGCCTTGCCGGGACAGAGGAGGACGGCCCTTTCGGCAGACTCAACGGCACGGGCCAGCGGAACGGTCAGCCACTCGGCGCCGTCCGCCCACACGGCCGGCGCCAGCCACTCCTGCGCGGGCGCGGGAACCTGGTCGGCCCGGATCGGGCGGCCGCCCGTCAACAGGCGGACCATGACGGCGACCTTCTCGCGGCAGGATGCGTCGAGGGCCGCACGGGTCGCACGGGTGTGCTGCCAGAGCAATTCCGGGTCGTCCGGCGTCCATGCGAGCGCCCGGGCACGCGCCGCAGCGGCCTCGGACGGGACCTCCTCGACGTCGGTATCGCGTATCTCGGCCCAAGCGAGCAGATCGCGCGCAGGCCAAACGAGAAGGCCTAAAACGCCGACGGCCAACAGAGAGGCGACCACGGCGCCCCGTCGGCGGGACTTCGGTCGCCATTGTCGGCTTCCGAGGCCCGCCTGCTCCGTCGCGGTCCGCGAGAGCCGGACCACGGCCGCCGCCAGGGCAAGCACCGTGACCAGAAGGATCGAGACGGCCGGGACGTGCAGCCCGAAGTCGCACCTCGCGTGCACCAGGATGGGCAGCGCCGCCAGCAGGCAGGCGCCGCTCCACAGCCGCAGACGCCGGTCGCGGCAGTGCCGGAAACCCTTCACGAACCACACCAGATACACCACCGCAAGGGTCGCCAGCATCACCGCGCCCGCCACGCCCAGTTCGGCGGTCCACTGAAGATACTCGTTGTGCGCGCGGATCGCCCGGCGCGTCGCAATCTGGAGATGGGCATGCGGCATCTGGGCAAACTGAAAGGCACCGAGGCCGGCGCCGAGAACGGGGTACTCGCCGATGACCGGCAGCGTCTTCCGCCAGATGACCAGGCGGTCGGTGATGCTGGCGCCGTCCGGTCCGCCGGGCGCGAAGCGGGGCGCCAGCGTCTCGCAGCCTCGCCACAGGGCAACGGCCGCCGCCACCAGGACGACGACGGTCACGAGAACCGCGGCGCGCCGACCGGCGGGCTTCCGTGCGAGCGTCGCCAAGGCCACGAGGGCCGTCGCGCCGAGAGCCAGCATGGCTCCGCGCGACGTGGACAGGGCGATCCCCACGACGAGGACGACGGCGGCCACCGCCAGAATGAGCCACTTGCCGAAACGCGGATCGCTGAAGAATCCCGCCAGACGCGGCCCCAGCTGCTTGGCTGCCACGCCTCGCGGCGCGTGCCGGACGACTCCAGCCAGCGCCAGCACCAGCGGCGCCGCCAGGAACGATGCGAAATGGTTCCGGTTGATGAACGTGCCTGTCGCCGAGCCCAACTGGTACAGGCGAGGCCACCAGAAGATGTGCGGCACGGCACTGAACCGCTCGTAGATACCGTACGCCGCCTGAGCCACGCCAACCACCACGATGGCCGCCAGCAAACGGAGGGCCCGGTCGCGGGTCCGGACGTGGTTCAGAACAAGAACAAACAGTGCCCCGTACATGAGCCACTTGGCCAAGGCCACGCGCGTCGCGTGGGGCGCAATGGAGACGGTCATCCAGGCCGGCGCGGGCAGACCCAGCACCTCGTGGGCCGCGTCGTGCAACGCCGCCACACGCGGCGACGCCGCCGCACGCGGCGACACCGCCGAGACGACCTCGCGCGGCAGCGGCGCCATCTGAAGCAGGACCCGCCCGACCAGCGCAAGGCCGACGACTCCCACGCCGCCCAGCCGGACCCACGCGAACTCCCCCCGCACCGCCATCCTCGCAAGCCACACGAGGACCGCGACGGCCACGAGCATCTGGAGCACCGTCCAGGACCAGACACGGTCGCCGCCCAATCCAAGCGGGGCAAGGGCAACCGTGCCGACGAGGAGAACCTCCCGGACGCGGTCGAGCCGTCTGGCAATGCGCCGGCGGGTCACATCGGTCGCCGTCGCGCCGCCGTCGAACGCCGCGGCGCCGACGGGGGCCGACGCGGCAGCGTGCTTACGCACACGTAGCCCTTCGCCAAGAGACACGGCTCGACCTGTCATGGCAGATCCCCCAGTTTTCTATCGGAGACGCGTTGTCGCGCCGGCCGCGTCGCGTCAGACGGGCAACAGATCGGGCGCACGGGGGGCCGGCTCCTCGGCCGGCTCGTCAACATCTATCCGGTCGCCGGCGAGGACGGCGGCCGCCCGGCCGCCCACCATCATCTCGGCACGGGCCACACCGACGACCGACGCCGCCTCCGCCAGGGCAGCCCGCATCCGAGGCGGGCGGTGCACAAGGTCATGGCAATCCGAACTCAGCAGGTGTGCCATGCCGTGGCGGAGCATGCGGCGTGCGGTCGCGACGGGTCTCCCCCCAAACGTTCCCAGCAGACTTGGGGCCGACATCTGAACCAGGCACCCCAAGTGGATCAGGTTTTCGAGGACGCCGAGGCGGGCCTGGATCTCGGCGTTGAGTTCAGGATGCGTCAGAATCGGCGTCAGGCCCGTCATCTGGAGTTCAAAAAGGAACCAGTCGAAGCGCGGCGGAACGATGTCGGTGGGCAACTCGATGAGGACATACCGCTCGCCGGCGCCGATGGAGATAAGAAGGCCGGACTGCGCGGCTTCCAGAACCCGGGGGTCAACGCGTATCTCCGCCCCGGGCAGGATATGCAGCGGCAGTCCGGCCTCCTTCAGTTCGCTCCGAAGGTCCTGCACGCCCTGGTAGACGGCCTCGCAGGACACGTCATGGACGCCGTCGAACATGTGCGGCGTTGCGACGGCATGGGTCACGCCCTCGGCCACAAGGGCCTTGCACAGCGCGACCGATTCGGTCATGGTCCGCGGCCCGTCGTCCAATCCGGGCAGAATGTGGGAATGCAGGTCGATCACAGCCGCTCCCCTTTGGTAAGCATGAGCAGATCGCGTGAGTCGCGGTGCGCGGCGCGGGCATCCGCCGGGGCATCGTCGCCGGCCTCGACGTCGGCCATGGCAGCCTCGTGAACTGTGGCGTCCGCCAGCGTCTCGGTGTGCAGGTCCTCGTCCTGGCGACCGTAGCCATAGCCGTGGTAGCGGCCGTACCGGTGGTACCCGTAGCCGTAGTAGCCGGCGCGTTTGGCGGCATCGACGCCGTTGACGACGACACCGATGATCTTGCCGTCCACGGCCTCGATGGCCTCCTTCGTCCGCTGGGCCAGATGCTTGTCGGTGTTGAACGACCGGACGACCATGACGACGCCGTCGGCATGCGAGGAGAGCACATGCGCGTCGGCGACTCGCGCGGCCGGCGGGCTGTCGAAGACGATGCGGTCGTACTTCTTGGCGGCCTCGCGGACGAACCGCTTCATCCTCGGCGAGCCGAGCAGTTCGGCCGGGTTCGGCGGTCGCCGGTCGCACGGCACCACGTCCATGTTGGGCACGTTGGTCGAATGGGCCACGTCGTAGAGCCGCCCGACACGGTCCGACTCGTCCTTGAGGACGCGGTACTGCATGGCAAGGCGGCTGAGCCGCTGCGCTTCCTGCTTCTGCCTGGCCAGCGCCGCGCGCAGGTGAACCTCCTCGCTCTTGGCCCGCACAAATTCGGTGCGGCGGCCGACAAGGATGCGTTTGCGTTCGATCTCGAGACGCTTCTGGATGACGTCGATGCGTCCGGCCACCGCCGTGGCCCGGGGATGCTTCGGCAGGTACTTCTGCCGAATCTGGACCTGTTCCTGTTCAGCGGCGGCCAACTCAAGGGTCAGTTGCTGAATCGTTTCGCTGCCGATGACGGCCGGCAGCGCGTTGATCTCGCCGCCCTCGGCCAGTTGACGGTCGCGGAGCAGCCGGTACTGCGTTTCGTAGTAATCGCGGTTGGCGTCGGAGGACTCGTAGACCTCGGGGATGCCCACCGCCTGAGGTTTCTTGCTCTCAATCAGAAGACGGCTCGTGGCCCGGTACAGCGGCGCGCGGGTAAAGGTCAGCAGCGCGACGATGCCCACCGTGAGCACGAAGACCGAGAGCACGAGCCATCGCCGGGCAAGCAGCACGCCGAAGTACTCCCTGAGGCGCGGCATGCCATGCTCGTCGTCAGGTTCATAGCGCATCGTGTTTCCCTTCAGATCTTGGCCCGCCGTGGCGGATCAGATGGATCCGAGGCTGAAGCCCACACCGAAGATGCCGCGGAACGTTTCGCCGAAGTCATGCCAGAACTTCTTGGACGGCGTCTGGCGGACGATGATCATGTCGTTCGGTCCGATGAGAAAGTTCTCCTGCTCGCGGACGGCAATGCGGTCGAGGTCCACCGCGATCGCTTCGCGCCGACCGTGCCGCGCGCGGATGACGCGGGTGTATTCCGGCGACGCGTCCTCGCGGATGCCGCCGGCCGTGGCCACGGCCTCGAGGATCGTCGTCGGACGCTTCAGCGCGAAGCCGCCCGGCTTGACCACCAGCCCCGTGACGTAGAAACTCTCGGCCTCGGGCACGTGGATAACGTCGCCGTCGGTGATGGTGAGGTTGAGTTTGGGGTCACCCTTCTCCAGAAGCCGAATGACGTCGACGCCAAGGCACGGCTCGGCCGGTCCGTCAGCCGCAGCGTCGGGGGGCCGGGGTTTGGGGCCGAGGGCCTTGTCGGGGGTATCCCCCTCAGCCCCGGCCCGGGCCGCCTCAACCGCCTCCAGGCTCCTCTGGACGAGCCGCGTGCGCGGACCGCGGGTGACGTAGATGTACTGGCCGGCCCGTTCGTTCAGCCCCCCCCGCCAGGGCCAGCGCGTCGAGCAGCGTGACGGTGTTGCGGCGGAGGGTAAAGACGCCCGGCTTCGCCACGGCGCCCATGACGGCCACCTGTCGGCCGCGGTACTCCTTGATCGAGACGCTGACCTGCGGGTCAACCATGTAATCGGCGGCCAGACGCTTCTCGATCGCGGTGCGGAACTGGTCGGTGGTGAGGCCCGCCGTCCTGAGGGCGCCAATCAGCGGCAGACGGACCTCGCCACCGGAGCCGACCTGGAGCGTGAGCAGTTCGCTCTTGTTCAGGTCTTCGAGTTCGTAGATTTGGACCTCCAGGATATCGCCCGACCCGATGGGGTAGGGCTGCCCGGCAGCCTCCTGATGCCACGCGCCGACGGCGGCGGCGAAGGCTTCGGCCCGGTCGTCCTCGGGCGCCAGACTCATGGCGGCTTCGTTGACACGCGCGACCCGCACGTCGGGGCCGGCGCACCCGGCCGCCAGTAACCCGAGTACCGCACATGCCCAGGCTGTCCGGGCGCCTCGCCCCATCACGGCTTCCTCGCTCATCGTCCGTCTCCTTCATCTCGTGCGGCCGGGGTTCTCCCGTCCGCCGGTGCGTTCGGACCCGTGCGGTTAACTGACGCCTCCGCCTCCACCCCCGCCGCCGGTCAGGCCGACAGGCACCGCCGCGGCGGTCGCAACACCGGCGCCGATCAGCGACACGGTCGTCCACGAGAGCACGCCGGCCATCTTGCCCATGACGGCCGTGGGGATGGCCAGGTTCAGCGTGTGGATCGTCGCGGTGGACGTGACGCTGACCGGCAGGAGGATCTTCTTGTTCGCTCGGACGATGTACTCGCCCTCCTCCACCATGCCGAGGTCGTACCGGCCGCTCTTGTCGGTGACCGTCTTGGCCAGGACCTTCCTGGTCTTCGGGTCGAGGAGTTCGACCTGGGTCTTGGCCCACGGCTTTCCGGTCGAGGGATCCACCACGGTGCCCTTCAGGCTGCCGGGCTTGACGGAGACCGGCTGCGCGTGGGTCTCCTGGGTGAACTCCACGGCCTCCGCCGGCGCGCCCTGCTGGGCGATGGCCGGCACCGAGGACGCTGCGGCCAACGTCTGTGCCGACAGCGCGGCCGCCAACCACTTCTTCGTACGGTCTCTCATTGCTATGTCTCTTTTGCGACGATATGCTCGACAATGGGTCCGCGTCTGCTTTCCGCTGCTCCGTGGAACCGAAGAGAGCCACACACGGGTGCGGCCCCACAGACCATCTGGTAAAGCAAGTGGTCGCTGACGGGCTCCTGCAGGTAGCAGAGGATGCCCTGCCGGCGAAGTGCCCGTTCCTGCTGCGCGGACGGCTCCGACGCCACCACCGCCACCGGCACGGAAGGGTGACACGTCCGAAACCGGGCGATGACCCGCTCGGCCGTCCGGTCGTTCGCACCGGTGCGCACGAGGACCATCGCGGGCTCGGGGTTCGAGGCGGCCAGCACCTCGGCCTCGGTCTTGGCGACGTCAATCCGGAGGCCGGCGTGATCCAGCACCCGAGCGAGTGCCGTCGAAAGGTTTGCATCGGTGTCAACCACAACGATCCTCACCATCGCTCGTCCCTTTGCTCCCCTTGGCGGCCGACCGGTTCAGCCGATGGACCTGTTATGCAAGGTCCGTGCCAAGGCGCGCCGCGCAAGTGGGCGAGGGGGCCTGGTGAGGTTGGCAGCGGCGATTCTCGCGCAGGTTTTCGCCGACCCGGCTCCCCGCGCCAGAGGGAGGCAAAAGGAAAACCGGTGGAATGTTTTGCTCCACCGGTTTGCGGAATGCGGCTCTAAGTTCTTCTCTTGCCAGGAGTTAGGTCCCGGTGGCACAAAGCGCACCAACCGGTGCGCTTTGGCGCCCCCCTTCGGGTGTCTCGAGGCCGTACGCCCGGATGCGGCGGGTCAGCCGATGCCGCTCGATGCCGAGCAGTTTGGCGGCCTTCGTTCGGTTGCCTCCGGTCACCGCGAGCGCCCGGCTGATCGCCCCGCGCTCCAGGTCGTCGAGGGGAACGACGTCGGCCTCGGTCGGCGCCGAGCCGGCGCGTGCCGGGCCGCCGCTACCGTTCTCTGCGGTCGGCACGTGCTGCAGGAGGTTCGATACCCGTAACCCGTGATGGCTCTTCTCGAATGTGAAGATCCGATGGATCACGTTCCCGAGTTCCCTCACGTTCCCGGGCCAGTCGTGTTGCGCAAGGAACTCCTTGACGCGCGGCTCGATGCGCTTCGGCCGCGTGCCGCAACGCTTCGCGTGGAGACCCACGAAGTGGCGGATCAGACCGGGCAGATCCTTCGGGCGCTGGCGAAGCGGCGGCAGATAGATGTTGACCTGGCTCAGGCGATAGTACAGGTCCTGCCGAAGCGAGCCGTCGGCCACCGCCCGGAGCGAGTCAGACGGATTCGCGGTTGAACGGAGGTAAGTTCCCCACTCCAAGCGATCTTCTCGGGCATCGCGGTTTGCCTACCCAATGGCAGTCGCCGGCAGTTGGCCCACTCAGTGTGTGGAAACCACCGTCAGCCCGCGAGCCTCACAGCCGCACGTCGAGGGCCGACAGGGCGAGGAGGTCCACCACCCCGGCGTCGGGGGCGAGGACCGGAGCCACAGATGCTTCAACGGGCTCCGCTGCGGTCGGCGCGGACGTCCAGGCCTCCTCATCAGCCGCCAGGCCAGCCTCAGACTCGCCGTCCGGAGTCAGGTCGCCTACTGCCACCGGCAGCCGGTCGGCCGGGGAGAGTCGTGACATGACTGCGGCTGCGAATTAACAGGCGATTCTCTGATAACGCCTGGTACAAAAGGGGAAGGGCTCAACTTGACTTCGGCCAGAACTGTGGTATACTCCCACAGCGTTTTTCGCCGTATCGGGGCCATTACAGGGCACGCGCAGGGGTCATGTCATGCGTGTGCCGCGCATGGCCCAGGAGCAAGGAGAGGGTTAGCGTTCATCTCAGACGTGCATTCGGCTTGCAGGCAACGACACGACCACCCGCCGGCCACGGGGCCGCACGCGGGGCGGTCTATTTGCGCGGTTAACCTGTGAAAACAGGCGGATACGGTCACGTCAGATGAGGGAGGAAGTCATGTCCAGTCACAGTTACTCGAGGGTGCTGGGGACGTTGGTGATCGCGACGGCGGTCGGCCTGTTCCTTGCCACAACCGGCACGGCGCGGGCGGCCCTGACCGACGACCTGGCCGTGTTCTTGTCGTTCGATCTCGACTATACGGACTCGTCCCCGAACGGGAACGACGGCACCCCCAGCGGCGATGCATTCATCACCGGCGACGCCCTGCTGGGCGGCGGGGCCGTGGACCTCGACGGCGACGGCGACAAGGTCACCATCGGCGGCATCGATATCAGCAACCAATCGTTCTCCCTGAGTTTCTGGGTCAACAGGGATGAGACCGGCGTGGGCTGGGTCCTCGGACAGGGTACCTCCAAGACAGCCAACAACGCGCTGCACGTCGGCTTCAGGGACGCGGACACCTTCTCCTTCGCGTTTTATGGTAATGACATCAATGTCAACAACGCCGTTTTTGACGAGTACACGAACTTCCACCACATCGTTTGCACCTACGACGCATCGACCAACCTCCAGAGCGTGTACTGGGAGGGCAACGCGGTCCCGCTCGGCACCAGGACCGCCGGCGCTCACCTCCAATCCACCGGCGATTTCTGGATCGGTGCCCGCGTAAGCACCGAGCAGTATTACGACGGCCTCGTTGACGAGTTCGGCATCTGGAACCGGGTCCTGACGACCCAGGAAATCGCCGATCTCTACAACGGCGGCGCCGGCCTGAACTTCTTCTACACCGTCGACAAGACGCTGACCTGGGACGGGCACATCGCCGACTGGGGCGACACCACGGCCCACGACCCCAACTCGCACTGGTACAATTTGGGAGTGCTGACCCCCGAGTTCCCCGAGGCCGACTTTATCACCAACGTCGGCGATGAGGCCATCATCAACTCGGGTACGGTGACGGTGGCGGCCGACCGCAGCGCCGTGAGTGTCGACCTGGACGGCCCCGGGGCTTTGACGATCAACCCCGGCGCCAGCCTCAGCCTCTTCTCGAACATGGACGTCGGTGCCGCCGCCACGCTGACCGTCAACGGGACGCTCAACGCGAGCTTGACGAAGGTCGATGCCACCGGCATCCTGACCGTCGACGGGACGCTCAACACGGACACCCTCAACACCGCCGCCGCACTCACCATCAACGGAACGGTTGACGCGGGCAGCCTCAGCACCGACTCCGCACTCACCATCAACGGAACGGTTGACGCGGGCAGCCTCAGCACCGACTCCGCACTCACCATCAACGGAACGGTTGACGCGGGCGTCATCAACAACACCAATCTCACAACCCTCGGCGCCGCCGGAGTCCTGAGGGCCGGCGGTGGAGCGATTCAGGCCCTCACCACGCTCGGCAGCAACACGGTCGAGGTCAACACCGGCACGCTCACCGCCACCGACCTGAACCTGGCCGGCGGCAGCACCTTCACCAAGGCCGGCGACGGCACACTCAGTTTCACCAGCGGCGTCAACACCATCGACGCCACCAACACCGTCAAGGTGGATGCAGGCACACTGGCCATGCAGTCCGCCTCCAACCCGCTGGGCGGCGGCGACCTCATCCTCGCCGGCGGCACCTACTCCGTCGAGGGGGCGCCCGCGCCCCTCGTGGGGGCCATGTATGTGAAGGTCCTACAAAACGTTAATCTGCCCCTCAACATGGCGGAGGTCCAGGCTTTCGAGACGGGCACGGGCGACAATGTCGCGCTCAGTGCCAACGGGGGCGTCGCCTCGCAGTCCTCGACAGGCTCCGGCGGCCTCCCCGGCAGGGCAATTGACGGCAACACGGATGGCACTTGGTCGGTCGGCTCCGTCCAGCACACGACTGCGGGGGTAGGCCAGTGGTGGCAGGTCGAACTCGCCGATGCCGCCAACCTGGACGCGGTGCACGTGTGGAGCCGCACCGATTGCTGCTGGGACCGCGTCGACGACTTCAACCTCATCATCAGCGATGATGCCAGCGTCGAGATATACAACGAGCGGATCACCGGCGTAGGCAGCGGTCCCGGTCGCAACCGGCGGATCCAGGTGGCCATGGTTGGCGCGATCGACATGCGCGATTCCCCCGTCGCCGTCACCGCCACGTCCACGCTCAACGCCGTCACCGAATACACCGCCCTGTTCGGCCCACTGACCATCGATCCCGGCGCCACGTTGACTGTCACGGGCGCGCCGGACGGCATCACGTTCACCGACGGCCTCGGCGGGACCAACACCAGCGCCGTTACAATCACCGGCGCCGGCGACATGGGCCTGAACACCGAATCCGACACCACCGTCGCCGGCATCAACGCCGGCGCGAACGTGGTCACCTTCGCCAAGGGCGGCAGCGCCGACCTCGTGGTGACCGGCGCCGGGTCGGTCCTGCCGACCGGGTCGGTCATCGACGTGCAGAAGGGCCGGCTGCTTGCCCAGTCGAGCGGCGGCGTCAGCCCGTACGGGGCGGCCGACCTCAGGCTGAGCGGCGGCGAACTCGTCCTCGACGACGTCGCACACGCCGCACACACCTACACCAACGCCATCGAGGTCGCCGGCAACAGCATCCTGACCGCCGGCCGGTCGGCAGGCACCGAGACGATCACCCTCAACGGGGCCATGACGCTGACCAGCGGCATGCTGACGGCCCGGGCCGTCCAGGGCCATACCCTCGACCTCGCCGGCCCGATGACCGGCACGGCGCAAATCAACGCAGGCGGCGGCCCCGTCACGATCAGCGGCGGCGGCACCTCGGGCGCCCTGACGGTGCCGACCGGCATCATCGATCTCAACGCCGACCTCGTGGCCGGCGCCGGCGAGGCACTGACGCGGGGCACGCTCAATTACGGCTGGTACAACGATGTGCCCGACTCCAACCTGGCCGCCATCGACGACGGCGTCGCCAACGGCGCCAACGGCGGCCTCTTCGCCCTGACCCCCTCCGACCCCGCCACGTGGCCCGCGCCGGTTCAAGGCAAGGCCATATGGACCGACGACATCGTTGGGCCGAATGGCATGAGCGACACGTACCTTCAGATGTGGTCGGGCAAGTTCCTTGCCCCGAGCACGGGCACCTACACGTTCTACGTCCACGGCGACGACAACGAAATCCTCTTCCTGGACGTGAACCAGAACGGTGAGTTCGAGACCGCCACCGATATCGTCACCAATAACTTGCCCCCAGAGGGGTGGGACAACGCCAAGACCGGCACCGTGACCCTGGTGGGCGGCCAGATGTACGACTTCGCCCTCGCGCACAGTGAAGGCGGCGGCGGCGACTTCGTTGACTTCTCCTGGGCCGCCCCCGGCGGAGCCCTCGGCCCCGCCAACCCCGGCACCCAGCCTTACTGGTTCTCGCCGGGTCCGGTTGACGGCGTCCACGTCAGCGGCGGTATCCTGAACGTCAACTCCGCCCTCACCGGCGCCGAGACCATCGTCCTTGACGGCGAACTCAACGTCAACGCCGCCGGCACCCTCAACACCGGCAAGGTCACGCAACTGGGCGGTGCGATCAACTTCCTTCCCGGCAGCACCGTGAACCTCGAACCCGACACCTTCGTGGACATCCTCGGCGGCACGATGACGTCCGACGCGGCCTTCACCGCCGCTCAACTCAACGTCGATAGCGCCCACGTGACCCTGAACGAGCCGGCGACGACGACCGGGGTCGACCTGCGCCAGTTCGGCCAGGTCGATTACGGTTTCTATCAAGGCGCGGGCTCCGCCGAACTGCCCAACATCGATGACGGTGTGGTCAACGGCGACAACGGCGGCCTGTTCGACCTCTCGCCCTCCACCACCATGGACTGGACGGGCGCCGTCGCGGGGCCCATTGACCAGGGCGACCAGTATTGCCAGATGTGGTCGGGCATGTTCATCGCGCCGGAGACGGGCACATACGAGTTCTACCTGCACGGCGACGACTGGGAGGGGATCTGGATCGACGTGAACCAGAACGGCGACTTCGAGGCCGACGGCATCGAAGACGTCATCAGGAACTACGAGGGAGAGGGAGACGTCTGGGACACGCCCAACACCGAGACCGTCGATCTGGTCGAGGGCAAGGTGTACGCGCTCGCCATCGGCCACCGCGAAGACAGCGGCGGCGACTTCCTCGACGTCACCATCAAGACACCGACCGGCGTGCACGAGGCCATCAACCCCGGCCTCCAGAACACGTGGTGGTACACCGGGCAACTCTATGAGAGCAGCGTGACCCTGACCAACGGCATCATCGACGCCAACGCCGCGGTGACCACCGACCACCTGATCATCGCCGAGGGCAGCACCTACAACGCCAACGCCGCCTTTTCCGGCGGCGGCGCCGGTGCCATCGTTGACGTCAACGCCGGCAACCTGTTGAACGCCAACGCCCTTGACGCCCTGAGCGGCACCCAGACGAACATCGCCGGCAAGGTGGCGGTCAATGCGGACGGCGGCGCCAGAGGCGCGGCCCTGGCCCTGTTGCCGGGCGGTTACATCGACTTTGCGGCGACCCAGACGCCCGCCAACTTCCCGACCGTCAATGCGGACCCGCTCACCGGCGTCGGCGGGGACCTGACGGGGGCCGTCTACAGCGGCGGCGGCCAGAACGTCTTCCTGTCGCCCGACTCCGTGCTGGCCGCGACGGCCGGCCCGCTGCCGACGCGGGCCGATCTCGGCGGACAGGCCATCCTGTACGAGGGCCTGTTCGACGTCACGTCCGGCGCCACCCTCGACCTCGGCGACAACGGCGTGGACTCGATCTTCAAGGGCGGGGCCATCGGCGAGTGGAGCAACAGCGACGTCTTCGAGGCCACCGTCAACGACATCTCACACGACTCTTCCGGCATCAAACTGCTGATGACCGGCGACCTGACCGTCAACAGCACCACCGCGCTCAATGCCGCCACCGAATTCAAGGGCGTCGGCCTGTTGACCATCGCGAGCCCAATCGGCGGCACCGGCACGGACATCAGCCGCGTGGGCTTCTACGATGCCGTGGACGGCAGCGGCGTGGACACCACGGGCGATCTTCTCGTGCGGCTGGAGGCCGGCTCCCTGGCGGGCACGCAGACCCTGACCGTGGAGAAGGGCGTCATCAGCGTTCGCGACCCCGCCGCCGTGCCGTGGGGCGGCGTCGTGAACGTCGGCGAGTACGCCACGCTCAACCTCGATAACAGCGCCGACGGCCAACGGCCCGGCAGCGCCTCGTATAACACCCTGGCCGGCGGTGTGCTGCGCATCACCGACAACGGCAGCCTCACCAACGGCGCCGCCTTCTCCTACGACCCGGACGGCTTCGTCTGGCTGTCTCCCGGCGGCGGCATCATTAACATCAACGCGGCCGACCCGATGACACAGCCCGGGTTCAAAACCGGCTTCGACAACACGAACATCATTGTGAGCGGCACCGGCAGTTATCCGGACGGCATCAACCTGGGCGACGGGCGGCGCCTCACGACGCCCGCAACCGAGGGAGCCACGCTCGACGACGTCACCATCAAGAAAAGCATGTCCGCCCCCCCGACCACACACGTCATCTTCTCGGCCGGCGAGGGTGAACTGGACATCAACGGCGCCGTCCAGATGGCCGGCGTGGACCTCCGCATCAACGACCCCGTGGGCACCCTGGTCAACCTGCCCACATCCGAGACGGACCTGTCGCGCGAGATGGTCCAGACGGACGGCCGCGTCAACATCGACGTGGGACTCCTCGAGTGCAAGAACCTCGACGTCCGGAACGGCTATGTGCGGCTGGGTGACGACGACACCTTCGACATCAGCATGACCGGCGCCTTGACCGTCCATTCCGGTGGAACCGTGGAATTGGGCGCGAATCGGCCGCTGCTTCAACCCAAACTCGCTGCCGGCACCCTCGCCCCCGGCGGCATCACCGTCGCGAACGGCAGCGGCGCCATCATCCGGTACGACACGGCTGCCGGCCCGACCGTCGCCGAGAGCATCGTTTACACGGGCGCAGGCACCGGTCGCGCGCTGCTCGGGTTTGACGAGGAGGGGGCCGACGGCACCGTCACCTTCACCAGCATCGCCTTCCAGGACGGCACCGACGTGGCGATCCAACGGGTCGACTCCAACGTGTACGAGGTCCGCCTGGATCTGACTACCTCGGGCACCACCCGCATGACCGGTGACGACATCTCCCTCAACACCCTGACGGCCGGCGCACCCGGCAAAATGTTCCTCGGCGACGAGGCCACCGGCGCCGGCGCCGGCGACATCCTCGTCGGCGTCTGGAATCCGTGGAGCCCCGACGTGACGCTCGACCTGGAGATGGGCAAGATTGTGCTCGTCCACGGCCATGACCAGCCTGCCCCCGGCACGATGGAAACCGTCTGGGGCGCCGGAACCGTCATCACAAACAGTGGCACGCTCAGCATCGCCGCCGGTAGTCCCAGCGACCACGTGCCCGTCATCGAAATCCGCTGCGACGAGGGCGTCGAGAGAGACATCGCGGGCGACAACGATTGGCTCGGCACGAGTTACCGCAACACCTACGCCGGCACCGTCCTCGTGAAGGACACCCGGCATCCCGGCGCCGTGGCAGACCCCGCCATCGAAACCACCTGGGACGAGCAGGTTGACCTCACGCTGCGCACCCAGCGCGACAACGACGGCTGGTACGGCACGGGCCCGATCGGCGACGACGACCGCGCCTGGGGCAAGTTCGCCGTTGTCGAGATGGAGCAGAACGCCCACCTGCGCTTTGACGAGAACTGGGGACGCGTCGATATCGGCGAGGTCCATATGCTCGGCGGCACCGCCTACATCTCCAACACAGGCATGGCCTGGAACTACTACATCGGCGACGTGTACGGTAAAGCGGGCACCGGCACCGAAACCCTCAAGGTCCTCCCCAGTCCGGACAACCACCTGCACCTGAACGGCGTCATTCAGGCCGGCGCCATCGTTGAGAACATCGTCTACGACGGCCAACTGTGGCTGGAAGAAGACTTCGCCATCGCGGGCGAAACCGCACCCGGCGCCGGCGACGCCGGCATCCTACTCCTGACCGACGGCCGCGCCGAAATCCACGACATCCACCAGACCGTCAACGACAACCAGTGGTACGTGCCGGCCGTGCCGAGCGGCGGCGGCAAACTCGTCCTCCAGAGGGGTGCCGGACAGGCCAGCGGCAGCGGTGAAATCCGCCTCCACTACGGCAGGAACGAGGCCCCGGCCGACCACGGCGACGCCGGATGGGGCAGCGGCGGATACGACATCGAAGTCTGGTACAACAACATGGTTCGAATGTACGTCGACCAGCCCGTCGTCGCCACCGACGTCAACGTCAACAAGTACGAAGGCGCCATCTTCGTCAAGAGCGACGGCAACCCCGCCACCAGCGACGCACGCTTCCTCTCCCACCGGGGCGACAACCGCAACGGCATCGGTCTGGCCCACTTCACCGATGTCCGGCCCGACGCCGGCACCGAGACCACCCTTGAGTTTGACGGCGACAACATGAGCCGCATCCGCGTCGATTACGACCTCCGCGACACCGGCGACCACACCGTCAAGGGCGCCGACAACGTCTGGGCCATTATCACCGCCACCAGCGCCACCCCCGCCGTCCTCACCGTCGACTCCACGGGCGGCGGCAACACCCACACCGACCTGACCATCGACGGTTCGACCGATGCCCTGTTCGACAACACCGGCGGCGGCGCCGTCCGCGTCGTCGGCCTGCACCTGAACGGCGGCACCGCCACCATCGCCAGAACCGGCGGCTACCCCGTCGAGATGTGGCCCGAATGCAACTCCGACCCGGGGCTCGGCCTGATTGACATCGTCGGTCACGACGCCGGCGCAGGCGTGTGGGAAGGCTTCGGCGTGGAGGTCCGCGTCAACCGCGAAGGCGGGCCCGCCGTCGAGGCGCCGACACAGATCAACGTCAGCCACGGCATGCTCCTCAGCGGACACGTGGCCACCAAATACGTCCAGGCCGAACAGACCTTCCAGGGCAACGTCAGGATCACCGACGACGGCACCGACACCGACGCCGTCCTCCGGACACGCGTCAGCGACACTGCCGCCATCCACGAAGGATGGACACCCGGACGCGTCCAGTTCGACGACCTGACTATGGGCGCCGACTCCAAGATCGAACTCACCAAGAGCGACTGGGGCGGCATGCAGTCGCAACTCCTGATCAAAAACCTCACCCTCGAAGGCGACGCCGAAATCTTCCAGAACGCCTCGATGTTCAACATGTTCCTCAACGACGTGACCGGCACCGGCACCCTCACGGTTGGCGGAAACCAGCCCCTCCACCTGGTCGGCAACGTCGCTACCGACCTCCGCTTCAACGGCTGGGGCAGCATCGATGAGACCGCCACCCTCGGCGGCGCCGTCGAGGTCGACGACGGCGGTGTCGCCATCGTCCAGAAATTGGGCGTCACGGCCGACAACTTCACCGTCAGAGCCGGCGGCGTCGTGGCCATCACCGACACCAGTTTCGACCGCGGCGCCATGGTCACCGACCCCGGCAGCGCGGTCGCCCTGGTGGCCGACGAGAGTTGGGCCGATGGCGGCATCCCGATGGGCATCATCGTCGCCAAGGAGAACTACGCCGGCATCATCACCGTGGGCAGCAACCTGTCGGCCATCGGCGCCGAATGGACCGATAAGGCAAGCATCACCCAACCGCTCGCCGGCACCGCCACCACGATCAACCTTGCCGGAGGCACCCGCCTCCTGACGGTCGGCAGCGGCGTCATCAGGAACCTCGGCGGCGCCACGGACCTCAACATCAACCAGGACGTCCGCATCACCGGCGCCTCGACCCACACCGGCGCCACCACCATCGGCGACGGCATCGAGACCCCCATCGTGTACGCCCTTCACGCCGACGCCCTGGGCGGCGGCGGCGCCGGCGGCTGCGTCATCAGTCCCGACGCCACGCTCCGTGTCCTGGCCAACGGCTTCGCCGCGAGCGCCATGCAGGTCAACGGCCAGCCGGCCATCAATCCGGGCGATCCGTACCAGTACGGTGTGCTCGACCTGCGAGCCGCGACCGTGAACTCGCCGGTCAAGTTCGGCGGCGGACGC
>CAZEBQ010000008.1:0-13723 GCA_964510295.1 uncultured Anaerolineales bacterium
CTCGCTTGCGCTCGCGGCTCGGATAAACGACTCTGAGCCGCGAGCGCAAGCGAGCCGCGAGCGCAAGCGAGCCGCGAGCGCAAGCGAGCGGGCGCTCATCCGAGCCGCGAGCGTATCTGAGCCGTGAGCGTATCTGAGCCGCGAGCGCAAGCGAGCCGCGAGCGCAAGCGAGCCGTGAGCGCAAGCGAGCGGGGCCATGAGCACCGAACCCGAACGCGGCATCCCCAAGGCCTATCTGATTACATTCACCTGTTACGGCACGTGGATGCACGGGGATGATCGCGGCTCCGCCGACCGGCATCGGCACGCACCGGGTACACCGTACCTTGCGGCCAATGTGGGGCGACGCGTCAGCGAGGCCCGTGCGATGCGTGAGCCGCCGTACCGGCTGGACGCGGCGAGGCGTCGATGCGTGCTGCGGTCCTTGCGTGACACGTGCACGGTCCGGGGTTGGCGTCTGCTTGCCACCCACGTGCGAGCCACGCACGTTCATGTTGTGTTTGCTTCGGCCGAGCCGCCCGAGAAGGTCATGACCTCTCTCAAGGCCCACGCAAGTCGGCGGTTGAACGAAGCGGGGTTCGACTGGCAGGGCCGCCGGCGCTGGACACGCCATGGCAGCACGCGGTACCTTTGGCGCCAAGAGGCCGTCGAGCAGGCCGCGGCGTACGTGGTCGACAATCAGGGCGAGCCGATGCAGGTCTATGACGCTCGTGCTGAGGCGGGGTAAGGTGACGCGCAGCCGGGTGGCTGACCGCTCGCTTGCGCTCGCGGCTCGGATAAACGACTCTGAGCCGCGAGCGCAAGCGAGCGGGCGCTCATCCGAGCCGCGAGCGCGAGCGAGCGGGTGCTGAAGGAGGCCAACCCTGAAACCGTTATCACTGCGTGTGTGTGCGATCATCGGTCTTGTCGCGGTCACCGCGCACCTTGCCGCGGCCGAGGCCGAGCCCAAACCCATGCCGCCCGCCTACACGATTCCTACCATCGACCTGGCCCACGAGACGCATCGCCAGAGAATCGTGGACCGCGAGAAGGGCCAGTACCTCGGCCATCCCACCACGGTGCTGCTGGAGGACAACCGGACGATGATCGCCGTCTATCCGAAAGGCCACGGCGGCGGGGCCGTCGTCATGAAACGCTCGACCGACGGTGGCCTCACGTGGTCCGACCGGCTGCCGGTGCCCGAGAACTGGGCCACCAGCCAGGAGGTGCCCACCCTCTATCCCGTGACCGACGCCAACGGGGTGGACCGCCTCATCATGTTCTCCGGCCTGTACCCCATCCGGATGGCGGTCTCAGAGGATGACGGGAAGACGTGGACGCCGCTCGAGCCCATCGGCGACTTCGGCGGTATCGTGGCGATGTCCGACCTCGTCCGTCTGAAGGACGGCGCCTACATGGCCCTGTTCCACGACGACGGGCGGTTCATCGCGGGCGGCAAGGAACGGCACCGCCAGTCGCCCGCCGCCAAACGCACCGGCACCTGGACCGTCTACAAGTCGCTCTCGACGGACGGCGGCCTGACGTGGTCGGAGGCCATCCCCATCGCCGAGTCGACGGGCGGTCCACACCTCTGCGAGCCGGGGGCCGTCCGCTCGCCCGACGGCCGGGAGATCGCCGTCCTGCTGCGCGAGAACAGTCGCCGGTACAACTCCTTCGTCATCTTCTCGCGCGATGAAGGCCGCACCTGGTCGAAGCCGCGCCAGGTGCCGGCGGCGCTCACCGGCGACCGGCACCAGGCCCTCTACGCGCCCGACGGCCGGCTCGTCATCAGTTTCCGCGACACGACGCGCGAAAGCCCGACCAAGGGCGACTGGGTCATGTGGATCGGCACCTACGACGACATCCGCCAAGGCCGCCAAGGCCAGTACCGCGTCCGCCTTATGGACAACCACCGCGGCGCCGACTGCGCCTATCCCGCGCTGGAACTCCTGCCCGACGGCACCTTCGTCGCCACGACCTACGGCCATTGGACGAAGGGCGAGTCGCCGTACATCGCCAGCGTCCGGTTCACGATTGAAGAGATCGACGAGCGGGCGGCGCGCCTGCCGCAGAAAACGAACCTCTTCACGAGCGGCAAAGACGGCTGCCACACCTACGAACACATCATCTTTGCCCGCTTCACCCTCGACTGGCTGACGGGCAAGTAACCTAAGCGTCGACGCCGCCCGAGCCCGCGCCGTTCGAGCCCGACGCCGTTCGAGCCCGACGCCGCCCGAGCCCGACGCCGTTCGAGCCCGACGCCGTTCGAGCCCGACGCGGAAGCGTCGGGGCACCTTCGCTTCACCATGGGGCGCCCCGTTCGAGCCCGACGCGGAAGCGTCGGGGCATCGCGACCAACCGGGGCCTGGCTTGCGACAGCGCCTACGCCTCCTCGATCGTCGCCTTCTCACGCAACGAGTCGAGGAACGTCTCGATGGTCTGGTCGCGCGTCCCGGCCGTCAGGTGCTCGCGGATATGGTCGCCGACCTCGTCCATCGTGTACGGTGCGGGCGCCTTGCGGTCGAGCATCCGGACGATGTGAAACCCGAACCGGGTGGCGAAGATGTCGCTCGTCTGGCCGGGCTCCATCTTCCAGACCGTGTTCTCAAACTCCTCAACCATCTGCCCTTTCGGGAACCAGCCCAGGTCGCCGCCGGGGTCCTGGCAGTCGGAGAGGGTGTCGGCGACCTCGCCGAAGTCGGCCCCGGCCTCCAGTTTTTTGCGTGCGTCGCGGAGTTTGGCCTCGGCCACCTCGGGCGGCGTGCCCGAGTCCACGTGCATGACGATGTGGGCGGCGTGAATCCGCTCCGGGGCCATGAACTCCTTCTTATGTTCCTCGTAGTAGGCCGCCACGGCCTCCTGTGACGGCTCCGGCACGCCCTCGACAACACCCGCCATCAGGCGTTGGATGCGAAGGTGCAGGTCGACCTCCTGGCGCAGTTGCTCCTCGCTCTTCGACTCGCCCTCGCTCGCCTTGGCCGCCTCGAGGACCTTCTGGAACTCCTCTTCCGGCAGCGGTCCGGTATCGGCCTTGGCGGCCTGCTCGATGAGGACCCGTTCGATGGCGTTGTCGCGAGCCCACTGCTGGAGTTTGGCCTCGCGCGCCTCCGGCGGCTCGTCGGCAAAGGCCTTCTCGTACTCCGGCCGCATCCGCTCGGCCTCGTCGTGAATCGTCTCGTCCTCAATGCGCTGGCCGTTAACGATGATTGCCATTCAAAGTCTCCCTTTGAGTTCGCCGCAAAGGGCCGCATTGTAGCGGCCGCCCGGCCACCGTGCAATCTTTGCTCCAATCGAGCCGGTTGCTCGAACCGCGCGGCGAGCGCAGCGCCAGTCACCCGGAGCCACCCGAGCCATGTCTCGAGGTTCATGGTCGGTCCTCCTGCTCGGCCTCCCGCCGGGCGATGAGACGTTTGATCTCGGCCAGGTCCTCGTCCGAGACCGATTCGCTGTCCACGAGGGCGGCGACCATCATGGCGGCCGACCCGCCGAAGGCACGCTTGACAAGGTCCATCACCATGCCGCGGCCGGCCTGTGCCTTCGGGACATCGGCCCAGTAGACAAAGCCCCTGCCCTGGGGCCGCCGGGAGACGTAGCCTTTCGCCTGGAGGATCGAGAGGACCTTCCGGACGGATCCGTCGGTCAGTTTGCGTCCTTTTCGGCGCAGGGCATCCATGACATCCTCGGTGGTGACCTCTCCGGCGCGCCAGATTTCCTGCATGAATTCGAGTTCGACCTCCGTCAGAATTTGACTTTTTCTGCGAGCCACGGCTGCCTCCTTGCTGAGCGTTGGGCGGGGCACGTTTTTCGAGAATGTTCTCTCGATTGCCAGTTTACACGCGGATGGCGAAGGCGTCAAGAGGAAGAGCGAGAATTTCTTCTCGGATGAATTTCAGGTCACTGTGTCGGCCGCGTTCGCACGCCTGAGAATTCTTTCTCGCATAATCTTGGCCGTTGGGCGCCCCCAAGAAGTGGTATGTTTTTTTTGCGGACCGCGCTTTTTGTCGTTGACATCCTTGGGCGGGGGCTTCTAGAATCCGCCCGCCTCTGGCTTGTCCTCTGTGGCGGTCTGGTGAATGAGGCAGGGGGTGTTCTGCATGTCTTAGGACTCGTGCGCCGGTGCACGACGGTGCCAGCAAGGGGGTGCCGTAGTGTCGAAGACGCTATTTTTCAGCGAGACCGGGCTGTCGCGGCTTCTGGAGGCCATCCAGGCCTCCGAGGTGTATGCCGCGGTTCGCCGCGAGCAAGGCCCGGAGTATTCTCGTCTCCAGAAGGTCTCCGAGGCGGAGGTCGCGCTGCGTCAGCCGCGGCCCAGCGCCAGCCCCAAAGCCTTCCTCCAACCCGCCAGGGAGCGCGTGGCGGTCTACAGCGCCGCGGGTTTCGACGCGGACGCGTCGCGGCCGGTCGGCGGGGACTGGGCGCTGGTGGGTCTGCGGGCGTGCGACCTGGCGGCCATCGCCTACCTGGACAAGGTGTTCCGGGAGGGCGACTTCGCCGATCCGTTCTACGAGGCCCGCCGCCAGGCCGAGTTCCTGGTCAGCGTTGACTGCGTGGCCGTCCACGAGAACTGCTTCTGCACGGCGGTGGGCGGTCGTCCCTTTGCCGAGAGCGGCTTCGACCTGAACCTCACGCCCCTGGAGTCGGGATACCTCGTCGAGGTGGGCTCCGAGAAGGGCCAGGAGGTGGTGGACCGGGCGGGCGATGCGGCCAGGGAGCCGACCGACGACGAGATGCGGCAGCGCGAGGCGGCGCGCCAGCAGGCCAAGAGCCAAGTCGAGGAGCAGTCGGGCGGCCTGCGGGTGACCGAACAGGTCCAGGCGTTGCTGGCGGCGAAGCAGGGCACGGGCGAGTTGGGCGAGATGGCTTCCCGGTGCGTCGAGTGTGCCGCCTGCACGTTTATCTGTCCCACCTGTCACTGCTTCTACCTGTACGACCAGGTCGGCGGGGAGGAGAACTTCGAGCGGGTCCGGACGTGGGACTCGTGCATTCTGGGCGACTACTCGCGGATGGCGGGTCCGGCGGGCGCCAAGCCCACGCCGCGGCCGAGCCTGCGGAACCGTTGCGCCAACCGGCTCCTCCACAAGTACGTCTTCAGCCCGCAGCAGTACGGGATGCTGGGTTGCACCGGATGCGGACGCTGTATCGAGGCCTGTTGCGGGAAGATCGATATCCGCGAGGTTCTGAGGGAGTTGACCGGTGACACAAGCGGTTGAAGCCAATCCCTATGCTCCGCAGGTCGCCCGACTCAGTCGAGTGATCGACGAAACCCCCACGATCAAGACGTTCTGTTTCGACTTGGAGCAGCCACTGGAGTTTCGCGCCGGCCAGTTTGTGCAGTTGGGTGTGCCCGGACTGGGCGAGGCGCCGTTCACGCCGTCCAGTTCGCCGCTGGACCCCCAGCACCTCGAGGTGACGGTCCTGAAGACGGGCGGCGTGACGGAGCGGCTGCACCGGATGGCCGAGGGCGAACTGTGCACCCTGCGCGGGCCCTACGGCAAAGGGTACCCGGTGGAGAAACTGGAGGGCAAAGACGTGGTGGTCGTGGGCGGCGGGGTGGGGCTGGCCCCGCTTCGAGCCCTGATTCACGTCCTGTTCTCCATGACCGACCGCCTCAACAAGGTGGTCATCAAGAACGGGGCCAGGGAATCGGCCGAACTGTTGTTCCGGAACCAGTACGCCAAGTGGGCCGACCACGACAAGGTCGCGTTCACCATGACCATCGACAACCCGGAGCCCGGCTGGGACGGGCACGTCGGCGTCGTCACGACGATCCTCGACAACCTGCCAAACGAGGTGAACGTTCCGAACGCCTACGCCTTCTCGTGCGGTCCGGAGATCATGCTCCGGTTCGTCACGTTCGCGCTGCTGGAGAAGGGTTTCCAGCCCGAACAGATCTATCTGTCGATGAACCGTCGCATGAGTTGCGGTATCGGCAAATGCGGACGCTGCAATATCGGGCCCTATTACCTGTGCAAGGACGGGCCCGACATGTGCTACGCCCAGATCAAGGACTACCCGAATGTCTTCTGACGGCTCAACTCAGACCGCCGAAGCCACGAGTGCCCGGTGCCTGCTGTGCAGCATCGGCTGCCCGGTCCGGGCTGCCAGCGCGGGTCCCGGCCACTATGCCCCGGACTACGTGCCGCACGCCGGTTACGTCGGCCTGTGCGGCCGGGGCAGCACCCTCGTGGAGTTGACGGACCACCCGGAGCGTCTGTTCGAGGCCCGGCGGGGCGAGGAGACGGCGCCGACGGCCGAGGCGGCGGCCGGCATCGCCGAGGCGCTTCGAGGCGGCTCGTCATCGGCCATCGTCGTGGACGGCAACACCGACATCGATACCCTGGCGACGGTGGGCCGGTTGGCGGCCGACCTCGGCGCGCGGTGGAGCGTGTACGTGCCGCCCGCCGACGCCGGCCTGGTCCACGGCTTGGACACCCGCGAGAGTTACTTCGTCGGCCCGGAAAAACTCGCCGAGGCCGACGCGATCCTCGTCATCGGGAACCTCTTCGCCACGCATCCGGTCGTGTCGCACTGGATCCTGGAGGCCAAGGCGAAGCAGCGGCGGATGCCGCTTCTGGTGATCGGCGACCCGGCAACGGCCACGGCGAAGTTCGCGACGGCCCTGTATCAGCCGACGCTCAAGGTCGGCGAGGCGGCGCGGGCCGTGGCCGCCGTCCGGACGGGCCGGACCGACGGCCTGGCCGACGGGGGCGTCCTGGCCGGATGGAAGGACGTGCTGGCGTCGGCGAAGAAGCCGGCCATCGTGGTCGGGGCCGAGATGGGCTACGCCGATGCGCGGGCCCTCGGGGCCGAAGTGGCGGCGCTCGCGCCCGAGGTTCGGGCGACCGTGTGCCCGCTGACGTCGTACGGCGGGGCGTGGGGCGCGCTTCGGGCCGGGGCGGCCGCCGGGGCGATCTGCCCGGTGGAACTGTTCTCAAACCCGCCGGACGTGCTGTGCGTGATCGGGGCCGATCTGAAATCGGCGTGGGGCGCGGCGGCGATGTCGGCGGCGGCGCCCGGCGAGGTGCTGTACGTCGGTCCGATGCCAAACCGGCTGAGCGGCGGGGCGTCGATGGTCGTTCCGGCGGCGTTTCCGTTCGAGACGGCGGGCCGGGCGTTGCTGGGACCCGACCGTCCGATCCGGTTCGAGCCGCTGATGGCGCCGCCGGTCGGCGTGCCGACGGTCCGAGAGGTGCTTCGCTCGGCCGGCGCGCCCGGCGACGTGACGGCCGACGTGTCGGGGCCGTGTTCGGGACCCGAGATGCCTGCGGCGGGCGACGCGACGCCGGGCGAGGGCATCTGCCTGGCGCCGGCGACCGATCCCATCCACTTTGACGACGGCAGCCTGACGGGCCGGGCGTCGTGGCCGCAGGCGGTCAAAGGAACGCCGGTCCTGGTGATGGCCCAGTCCGACGCCGAGGCGGCGGGGCTGGCCGAGGCGCAGGCGGCGGTCATCGAAGGGCCGGCAGGATCGGCTGCCGTGCAGGTAGCGGTCAGCGAGTCGCATCGGGCGGGCCAAGCCCGCGTGAGCGCGGCGTTCGCCGAGGTCCGGGACGTGTTCGGCTGGACGTGGAACGGGTCGAAGCCGGGTACGCCCGTTTACGTGACCGTCCGAAAGGCGCAATAGGGAGGCAAGGATGGCCGACCAGGCGACGGCGGAATCGGTGGAGCGACGCGTGGTGCTCGATCTGGACCGCTGCATCGAGTGCAAGTCGTGCATGGCGGCGTGTTACTACGGTCACGGCGGGATCGCGGGCGTCCAGTTTGTGGACATCGGCCCGGCGGTGCTGCCGATTGTGTGCCGGCAGTGCGGCGACCCGGCGTGCGTGGAGGTGTGCCCGGCGGGGGCGATGCAGCGCGATGAGACGGGCGTGGTGGCGCGGGGCATCTTCAGTTGCCGGGGATGCGGGTCGTGCGCGCGGGCCTGCCCGTTCGGTGTGCTGAGCCTGGAGATGGTGGGGCACCAGATCGCGAAGTGCGACCTGTGCGAGGACCGGCTCGAGCAGGGGCTGGAGCCGCGATGCGTGGCGGTGTGCCCGACGGGGGCGCTGCGGTTTGCGACGACCGACGAGATCGAGGCGGAAGGATTGACGGTGCTCGGCGGACGGGTAGCCGGCGATCATCCGATTAGGCGGAGGTAGCCGAGCGTGCATGTCATCGGAATCTTCTTGGCCGCAGCACTCGGGACCCTGGCCATCGGGATGGTCTCGAGTTGGGTGGACCGGAAGGTGACGGCCCGCGTGCAGTGGCGCGTGGGGCCGCCGCTGCTTCAGCCGGTCTACGACATCGCCAAACTGCTGGGCAAGGAGACGCTTCTGCCGGAGCGGGCCAAGGGGCGGGGGTTCCTTCTGGCGCCGGTGGTGGGGTTTGCGGCTGCGGGTTTAGGAGCGGCGATTCTGTGGCACGCGAACCTTCGGCACGGGGAGGGGTTCGTCGGCGACCTGATCGTGCTGCTGTACGTGCTGACGATTCCGGCGATCGCGGCGATCTACGGCGGGCTGGCCAGCGGGTCGCCGCATGCCACGGTCGGCGCCAGCCGCGAGATGAAACTGCTCCTGTCGTACGAACTGCCGCTGGTGCTGGCGGTGCTGGTACCGGTGGTGCAGATGAGCCGCAGCCCCGAGTTCGGGGCGTCGTTCTCGGTCGGGTCGCTGGTGGAATTCCAGGTCAAGCACGGCTGGACGCTGTTCAGCCTGAGCGGCGTGCTTGCGATGATCGTGGCGATTCTGTGCATCCAGGGCAAGTTGGCGCTGGTGCCGTTTGACCTGCCTGAGGCGGAGACGGAACTGATGGGCGGGGCGCACCTGGAGTACTCCGGGCCGCCGCTTGCGATGATCAAACTGACGCGGTTTCTGTTGCTGGCCGTCTCGCCGATCTTTCTGGCGACGCTGTTCATGGGCGGCTTGGCCGATGCGTCGTCGCCTGTGGCCTGGCTGGCGTTTGCCGGCAAGTTCGTGATCTTCCTGGTGCTGGTGGTGCTGATTCGGAACACGAACCCGCGTGTTCGTATCGACCACGTGGTCCGGTTTTTCTGGTTCAGCATGGCCCCCCTGGCAGCCGCAGCGTTGGTGCTGGCGTGGTTTGGGCTGTGAGATTTGGGATTCCGGATTTGAGACGGCCGGCCTGAGATTCGGGACTTGAGATCTCAGATTTCAGACTTGAGATCTCAGAACTCAGATTCGGGATTTGAGATTTCAAATTCGAGATCTCAGAACTCAGATTCGGGATTTGAGATTTCAAATTCGAGATCTGAGATTTGAGATTTCAAATTCGAGATCTGAGATTTGAGATTTCAAATTTGAGATTTGAGATCTCGGATGCCGGGCATGTAGCAGAAAAGCAGACGCAAGACGGCAAGCAGACGCGAGACGGCAAGCAGACGCAGGACGGCAAGCAGACGCAGGGCGGCAAGCAGACGCGAGACGGCGGGGGGCAGGAGACGGCAGACAGGAGACGGCGGAAGGGGAAGGGCATGGGCGTTGGAATCTGGGGACTGAAGCGGTCGCCTTGGGTGTACCACATCAATGTCGGCGCGTGCAACAACTGCGACATTGAAGTTCTCGAACTCCTGACGCCGCGCTACGACGTCGAACGGCTTGGCATGGTGCTCGTGGGGACCCCGCGTCACGCCGATGCGCTGCTCGTGACCGGCTGCTGCACGCGCCAAGCGGCGCCGCGCCTGGTCGAGGCGTACCAGCAGACGGCCAAGCCGTGCATCGTCTTCTGCATCGGGTCGTGCGCGTGCACGGGTGGCATTTTCCGTCATTGCTACCATTTCGCACGGCCTGTGGACGAGGTGATTCGCGCGGTCGACCCGAACGCCATCATTGCGTACGTGCCGGGCTGTCCGCCGAAGCCGGAAGCGATGATCGCGGGCGCGGCTGCGGCCCTGAACACTTTGTGAGGCTCGGAAGATGTCCGAAATCCAGGATGTAACCGGCCAACAGGTCGAGAGCCCCGTCTTGTCGCGCGTCGTGACGGCGCTGGGCGGCATGGTGGTCGAAGTCACGGAGCAGAACCCTCGTCGGGGCTGGGTCCGGGTGGATCCGGCCCGTATCCGCGAGGTGTCGCGGGTGATGTTCGAGCAGCAGAAGGCCCGCCTCGCGACGGTCAGCGGCATCGATGTCCGCGACGGCATCGACATTCTCTACCACTGGTGCTTTGACAGCGAATCGTACGTTGTCACGGTCAAGGGCCTTGCGGCCCGTCCGTCTCTGGAGATTGATTCGGTCGGGCAGGACCTTCCGGCGGCGAACTGGATCGAGCGGGAGATCCACGACCTGTTGGGCGCCGAGTTCCGCGACCATCCGGACATGCGGCGGCTGATTCTGGCCGATGACTGGCCCGAGGGGGCGTATCCGCTGCGCCGCGATTTCCACGTGCCCAAGGTCGACGGCACCGGCAAGCGGGAGACCGACGAGTGGGCCGGTGCGGCCGACGAGGCCAAGACGCTGACGCCGTCGCCCTCGACGCCCAAGACGCCGAAGCCCGGCCAGACGCTCATCAACATCGGCCCGCTCCATCCGCTCCAGGAAGAGATGGAACTCTTCCAACTGTACTGCGAGGGCGAGACCGTCGTCGATATGGACATGCGCACCTCGTACAACCATCGCGGCATCGAGGAGTTCTCGAGCCGACTGACCTGGGACCAGGTGCCGTTTCTGGTGGAACGGGTCTGCGGCATCTGCTCGGCCAGCCATCCGTGGGCGTATATCCGGGCGGTCGAGGACATCTGCCGTATCCAGGCCCCCCCGCGGGCCGAGTATCTGCGAACCATCGTGGCGGAACTCGAACGCCTGCACAGCCACATGCTCTGGATCGGCCTGGCCGGCCACTTCCTCGGTTACAACACCGTCTGGATGTGGGCGTGGAAGTACCGCGAACCGGTGATGGACATTCTCGAGACCATCACCGGCAGCCGCATCCACTACGCCAACAACCGGGTGGGTGGCGTCAGGCGGGATGTCTCACCCGATCTGTACCCGGAGATACGCAAGGCGGTCGATTCGCTGAAGGCGCCGCTGGAACTGATTACGAACGCGATTCTCGACGACCCGGTCCTGCACGCGCGCCTCAAGAACGTCGGCGTGCTCTCGTACGAGGATGCCCTGAAGTGGGGCGCGACGGGCCCTGCGGCGCGCGGCAGCGGCGTGCCGATCGATGTCCGGCGCGACTATCCGCACGGGGCGTACGAGGAGGTGGAGTGGGAGGTCATCACCCGGCCCGAGGGCGACGTCTTCGCCAAGGCCGTCGTCCGGTGCCTGGAGTGTTTCGAATCGGTCAAGATCATCGAACAGTGCGTTGACCGGATACCGGACGGCCCGATCGCCGTCGAGGTGAACCACGTCCCGCCGGGCGAAGCGGTGGGCAACTATGAGGCGCCGCGAGGCGAGACGTTCCATTACGTCCGAAGCGACGGCGGGGCGGGGCCCGTGCGGCACAAGATCCGTGCCCCGACCTTTGTGAACCTGCCGTCCTTCAAGTCCTCGTGTATCGGGGAGCACATTGCCGACGTCACGATCACGCTGGCGTCGATTGACCCGTGTTACTCGTGTACCGAACGGATGGCCCGCCTGGTGGATGCCGACACGGGCAAGACGCTCGGTACGTTCGACGATATGGTGCGCATCAGCCAGGAGCGGACGCGCCGCCTGCGCAAGGAGGCTTAGGAGCCGGGCATGGACCAGATGGCATGGCTCATCTCAGTGCCGCTGATGGTCGGGGCCTTGATCTACGCCGCCTGGATTCTCGGCGGCCGCAAGAGCCCCGCGGGGCTCGGACGCATCGCGTCCATCGCGGCCATCGCAGCGGTGGCGTGGACGTTCTGGGAGGCGGTCGGGATGTTTCAGTCCCCCCCGGCTGCCACGCCCCCCGGAGACGGTATCGAACTGGGGCCCCTCACGCTGGCCCTGCAGTTCCGGGCCGACGGCCTGTCAACGTTGATCGTCATGGCGGCGTCGGGTATCGCCCTGTTGGTCACGCTCTACAGTTACCGCGCCATGGCCGACCACGAGCGGGCTCCGGTCTACTACGCGTGGGTGCTGTGGACGGTGTCGGCGGTGACGGCGGCGGCGCTGGCGAACACGTTCCTGGTGCTCATCGTGGCGTGGGAGGTGGCCACGGTCCTTCTGTACCTGCTGATCGGTCTGGGACGGCCTCAGAGCCGGGCCGGCGCCATGAAGACGTTCGCCATGCTCGGGTTTGCCGACCTGTGTCTGCTGATGGGCGTCATGCTCCTGTTCCAGGCTCAGGGCGGCATCAACTCGCTGCTGCTCATCGGCGGCGAGGGCGTACCGGGGGCGGCGGACACCGACCGGGCGGTGACGGTCGTGGCGTACCTGCTGATGGCGGCGGCGGCGTTTGCCAAGGCGGGAGCCATGCCGCTTCACACGTGGATTCCGGCGGCCAGCGAGCACGCGCCCACGACGGTCTTCGCGCTGTTGCCGGCCGCGCTCGACAAACTGCTCGGTATCTACCTGCTGGTCCGGATTACCTTCGAGGTCTTTGCGGTAAACACGTACCTGGCCGGCATGCTGATGATCATCGGCGCCGCAACGATCCTGCTGGCCGTGATGATGGCGATGATCCAGCACAACCTGAAGCGGTTGCTGGCGTTCCACGCCGTCAGCCAGGTGGGGTACATGGTGCTGGGGATGGGCCTGGCGGCGTCGATCCTGGCGGTCGGTCGTGCGTCGGGCGGTCTGACGGCCATCCAGCAAGGCGTGGCGACCGTGGCGTTCTGCGGCGGCCTGTTCCACATGCTCAACAACGCCCTCTACAAGTGCACGCTGTTCCTGGCGGCCGGGTCGGCCGAGCGTGTGACGGGCACCACCGACCTCGACCGGCTGGGAGGCTTGGCTCGGATGCTGCCCGTCACGTTCGTCTCGTGCTTGATTGCGGCGATGGCCATTTCGGGCGTGCCGCCGTTGAACGGGTTTGTCTCGAAGTGGCTCGTCTATCACGGTGCCTTGGGCGCCGGGACGCCTCTGGCGATGGTGTGCCTGGTGGTAGCGGTCTTCGGGTCGGTCCTGACGCTGGCCAGTTTCGTCAAGGTCCTTCACTCGGTCTTTCTGGGGACGAAAGGCTCGGCGGTGCCGGCCGGTGATGAGCGGCAAGAGAGCGCACCGATGGCCGTCGCCATGGTGGTGCTGGCCCTGGCGTGCGTGTTCCTCGGCGTCTGGGGCGGCCCAGCCGTCGGTCGACTGATCCTGCCGGCGGCGAAGGCGGTTGGCATCCAGTCGATGGGCATCGACACGACGGGTTGGGCTCTGAAACTCGGCGGTGCCAAAGCGACGGGGCTTTGGGCGCCGTCAACCGCATCGGTGCTGATCGTGGTCGGCGTCGTGCTCGGCCTGCTGCTGTACCTGTACGGCCGCGCGATGCGTGTCCGCGTGGTGCCGACCTTCGTGGGCGGCGAGGACTCCTCCTCGGACGCCCTCTGGCACGTGTCGGGGACGCATTTCTACGAGACGATTCGCCGCCTGCCGGCCCTGAACTGGGCGTTCGGCGACGCCTCCGCCGGGGCGTTCGACGTGTATCGGCTCGTCGGCCGGTACGGCGATACGCTGGTCCAGCGGCTGCGCACCTGGCATACGGGCCTGGTGGCGGCGTACGCGAGTTGGGTGCTGATCGGTTTGGTGGTGCTCGTGGTGGCGCTGGCCTTGGCTTAAGGCGGTATCCGGGCCCGCTGCAGAAGCGGCGGGACGAGCCCGTTGCGAAAGCGGCGGGACGAGCCCGTTGCGAAAGC
>CAZEBQ010000008.1:13823-44258 GCA_964510295.1 uncultured Anaerolineales bacterium
GCGGGGCATGCGAGAGGACCGTTGCGACTGCCGCAAGGAGAAGGGGATCGCTCGATGGATCCGGTGCTCCTGTTACTGCTCGCCCTTTTGGGTTTCATGCTCGCGGGCTCGCTGATCGCGGTGGAGACGCGTGACCTGCTCTCGAGCGTCATCTGCGTCGGGGCGGTGGGGTTCGGCACGAGCCTCGTGTTTCTGTTGCTCGGGGCGCCGGACCTGGCACTGACGCAGGTGGTCGTCGAGATCCTAATCCTGGTGGTGCTGGTGCGGGTGATCATCACACGTCGTGACAAGACGTACACGGCGAGCCGGGCGACGCTGCCGGTCGGTCTGGTGCTTCTGGCGCTGGGGGTCATGGCCGCCATCGTCTTCGGGACACTGGTGACGGCCGAGGAGGGTGGACTCCAGATGCGGCGTTTCGGCGACCCGCTTCTAAACGAGCAGGCCGAGGCGTCCATCATGGCGCCGGTTGGCGAGCCGGAGGTCGCCCTGACGAAGACCGAACCGAGGAGCATCGGCGGTGCGTACCTGAAGCACGGGGTGAAGTCGGCCGAGGAGGCCGAAGCGCAGGTGGCGAAGCACCTGCCCAAACCGCCGAATGCCTCGAACTACGTGATGGCGATTCTGCTCGATTTCCGGGCCTACGACACGCTGGGCGAGGCGACCGTCATCTTCGTCGCCATCATCGGCGTGTACGCGATCCTACGCAAGGTGGGGAGAATCCGTCATGCAGGGAATGTCGCCGATCGTTAAGAACATCACGCGCCTGGTGGCGGGGTTCATCGCACTGTACGGTGCCTACACCGTCCTGTACGGGCACGTGACGCCGGGGGGCGGCTTCAGCGGGGGCGTTGTTCTGGCCTCCGGGCTGGTCCTGGTGGTGCTGGCGTTCGGTGTGGGGTTGGAGCAAAGTGTCCTGTCGGACGCGGCCGCCAAGTTGGGCGATTCGCTCGGCGCGTTGCTGTTCCTGGCGGTGGCGTTCCTCGGATACGGGGCAGGTATGTTCTTCGTGAACCTCTTGCCATCGGGCGAGACGGGCCGTCTGGCTTCGGCGGGAACGATACCGATCTCAAACATAGCGATAGGCATCAAGGTGGGAGCCGGGCTGCTGAGCCTCTTTGTGGCGCTGGCGGTGTTCCGGCGCTACCGGGCAGAGCAGCGTTCCGACACCGGAATGGAGGCGTAGCAACGTTCAGGCCGGAGGTGTGAGATGCCAACTCGTAAGCCTGACAACCATGGACTATGACGCTCACGATACTCAGGGGGAAGCGACCAGCATGGCAGTCGCATTCATCGTGAGGCGCACGATTCTCGGGGAGATCTGGAGAGGTCTGCATGCAGGGTATGAGCCTAATCGTCAAGAACATCACGCGGTTGGTGGCGGGGTTCATCGCCGTCTTCGCCGTCTACGACGTGGTGTACGGACACGTGGAGCCCGGTGGCGGGTTTTCGGGCGGCGTGATGCTGGCGGCGTCGGTGGTGCTGGTGGTGCTGGCGTTCGGGGGGGACTTTGCCCGTCGGGTCCTGTCGGTCGAGGTCGCGCGGTGGACCACCTCGCTGGCGGTGCTGGCGTTCCTTGTCGTCGCGCTGGGCGGGTACATGGTTGGGCAGTTTTTCGAGAACTTCCTGTGGCGGGGCCAGGTCGGCGAACTGGCCTCGGCCGGGACGCTCGCGATCACGAGCCTGGCGGTCGGTATCGAGGTCGGGGCGGGCCTGTTTGCCGCCTTCGTCGCGCTGGCGGTGTTCCGCCGTGGCGGTCAGGCCTCCGCCGGACCCGGAGAGATGCTTGAGACGTAAGGCGGCTCCGAACCCGGAGACGCGGGTTGCTGCACGTTCAGGGAGTGCGCAATGACGCTGGCCATGGTTCCGTTCATGCTGGCCTTTCTGATCCTCGTAATCGGCCTGTACGCCATCGTGGCGAAACGCAACCTGATCAAGGTGATCGTGGGTCTGCTGATGATGGACTACGCGGCCAACCTGTTCCTGGTGCTGGTCGGGTACCGCACGCCTGCGGAAGGGGCGCCGGTGGCGCCTATCCTGACAGGCGGCGCGGCCGGCGCCGGCGACCTTGCGGCCCGCGCCGTGGACCCCCTGCCGCAGGCCCTCATTCTGACCAGTATCGTCATCGGCCTGAGCGTGACGGCCCTGGTCGTGGCGTTGGCGATCCGTCTGTACGAGAAGTACGGGACGTTCGATACGGAACTGATGCGGAACCTGAAAGGATAACGCCGTGGACCACGTGGTACCGCTGCTGGTTGCGATTCCACTGGCGGGCGGTTTTCTGATGCCGGTGCTCGGCCGGCTGACGAAGTCGCACCGCGCGCTGGCCGTCCTGCCCATTGCCATGGCGTGCGGTCTCACGCTGATTGCCGTGGCGCTGCTGACTCGGCCCGACGAGACCGTGGTGTACTGGATGGGCGGGTGGAAGTTTCCGATCGGCATCAGTCTGGTGGCGGACGGCCTGTCGAAACTGGTCGTCCTGGTCATCGCGGTCATCAGCCTGTTGACGCTCCTCTTTAGCCTGGAGTACATGACCCACTACACGAGGCCGGGCCTCTACTACGGCTTATTTCTGCTGATGGTGGCGGGGATGATGGGCGTGGTCATCTCGGGCGACCTGTTCAACATCTTCGTGTTTCTCGAGATTGCCAGCATCGCCAGTTACGCCCTGGTGGCATACGGCACGGAATCGGACGAGTTGGAGGCGAGCCTGAAGTACCTGGTCCTCAGCGCCATCGCCAGCACGTTTATCCTGATCGGGATCGCCTTCGTGTACAACGTGACCGGCCACCTGAACTGGGCGAAGATCGCCGAGGTGATTCAGGCGGGCGGCGGCCTGACGATGCCGCTGTACGTGGCGGCGGCGTTCTTCCTGACGGGGTTCGGCCTGAAGGCGGCGATGGTCCCGTTCCACGCCTGGCTGCCCGACGCACACCCCTCGGCGCCCGCCCCGATCTCGGCCATGCTCTCGGGCGTCCTGATCAAGGCGTGCGGCGTGTACGTGCTGTGCCGGCTGACGTTCTCGGTCCTGGGCAGCCACCAGACCTTCGGGACGGTGCTGGTGGTTCTGGGCACGCTGTCGATGGTGCTCGGGGCGCTGATGGCCATCGGGCAGGCCGACCTCAAGCGACTGCTTGCTTACTCGTCGATCAGCCAAGTGGGGTATGTGGTCGCGGCGGTCGGGGCGGCCCTGGTGGGGCTGGCGCTGGCGAACGGGTCGAAGCCGATCGAGGTGGCGTCGCACCTGGCGGTCTTCGGCGGACTGTTCCACCTGATGAACCACGCCGTGTTCAAGAGCCTCCTGTTCCTGTGCAGCGGCTCCATCGAGCAGGCCACAGGCACGCGGCTGATGGCCAACCTGAGCGGCCTGGGAAAGCGGATGCCCGTGACGGGTTGGGCCCTGCGGGTCGGGGCGCTGGCGATCAGCGGCGTCCCGCCGTTCGGCGGATTCTGGTCGAAACTGATCATCATCCTGGCGCTGACCCAACTGGCTGCCCTGGCGCATTGGGCGTTCTACATTCCGGCGGCCCTGGCCGTCGTGACGGCGGTCGTCACGCTGGTCTACTACGCGAAGGTGCAGCGTTCGGTGCTCGGTGGCGAGCCGTCGGACGCGGCGGAGGATGCACGCGAAGTCCCGGCCACCATGTGCCTGGCGTCGATCGTTCTGGCCGTGCTTTGCCTGGCCAACGCGCTGGTGGTCCTGCCGTCCGTGAGGTCGCGTCTTGTGGATCCGGCCGTCCGGGTCCTGTCGGCGGGGGTGGGTTCGACCGTAGAGTCGGCCACGGCGTCGGCAGATCGTGAGGTCCGCACCCCTGCCGCGGCCCAGGTTGGCGCGAACGAAGGGATGACACCATGAAGCAAGTCTTGTGCATTGTGTTCACGTTCGCCCTGTGGCTGCTCTTGACGTGGCCGCCCGGCGTGGCCGACATCTTCGTGGGCGTCGTGGTGGCGCTGCTGGTCGCGACGCTGCTGTCGCACATCTACCCGGACAACCCGCACAAGGCGCTCGACCCGCGGCGGTGGTTCTGGATGGGGCTCTACATTCCGTACTTCCTCTACTACTGCGTGCGGGCGAATCTGGACGTGGCCTACCGCGTGCTGCATCCCGACATGCCCATCCGGCCGGGCATCGTGAAGGTCCGGACCGAACTCGTGAGCGAGATGGCCAAGACGTTCCTCGCCAACTCCATCACGCTGACCCCCGGCACGCTGACGGTGGACATCGACGGGTCGGACCTCTACATCCACTGGATCAACGTGGTGGGCGAGGGGGTCGAAGCGCACTCGGACCTGATTGTCAGGCGGTTCGAGAAACTGCTCAGGAGGGTTTTCGAGTGACCACGTTTCTCTTAATCGGCGCCTTGGTCCTGCTGCTGTCGGCGTTCCTGTGCCTGTACCGCATCGGCCAGGGGCCGACGGCGCCGGACCGGACGGTGGCCATCGACATCCTCGGAACGCTCGTCGTGGGGTTCTGCTGCATCATGGCCCTGTGGACCGGCCACGATTTCTACATGAACGTTGCCATTGCCTGGGCGCTGCTCTCGTTCATCGGGACCATCGCCCTGGCAAAGTACCTGGAGGGCCGCTACTACGATGAATGAGATCGCGGCACACATCCTCATCGGCGTCGGCCTGGGCTTCGACCTGTTCGGCTGCATCGGCCTGGTGCGCCTGCCCGACGTGTACAACCGCGTGCAGGCGGCCACCAAGTGCGTGACGCTCGGCACGTGCATGATTCTGGTCGGCACGCTCGTCCGGGCGTGGGGCGCGGGCATCGAAGGCGGCTCGGCCATGGGTATCAAAGCCCTCCTCTGCGCCGTCTTCATCCTCCTGACCAGTCCCGTGGCCGCACACGCCATCGCACGCGGCGCCTACAAGTCCGGCGTGCGCCTGTGGGAAGGCAGCGTCATCGACCGGTACGGCGAGGAGAAGCACCCCTCGCGGCCGCCCGATGAACGAACCGAACCCGCCCGGACCCGTGAGCCCCTTGGCGCAAGCAGGGAGGGGAGATGAAGAAACCCAAACTCAGAGAACTCGGCGAAGCCATCAAGGCCGTCATTCGGGGCCCCGTTACCATCAAGTTCCCCGCCGAACCGTACGAGGCCCCCGAGGCCTTCCGCGGCAAGCCGCAGTACGACCAGGACGAGTGCGTCGGCTGCGGGGCCTGCGCGGAGGTCTGTCCGAGCCAGTGCATCGCCGTCACCGACGACGTCGACGCCCAGCCGCCCGTCCGGCGACTGGAGATCCACACCGATGCGTGTATCTATTGCGGCCAGTGCGAACTGAACTGCACCACCGAGAAGGGTGTCCACCTGACCACTGAGTACAACCTCGCCTGTTTCGACCGCTCCACGTGCCGCGAGGCGGTCGAGAAGGAACTCGTCCTGTGCGAAGTGTGCGGGGCCGTCATCGGATGCCGCGACCATCTGCTCTGGGTCGCCGAACGACTCGGCGCCAAACGCTACGCCAACCCCACGCTCATCTTGCTGGCCGACGGCGAACTGGGGCTCGTCAGCGGCGAGTCGCACCGCGACCCCGACCGGCCGCTTGACCGCAGCGACACCATGCGGGTCCTGTGCAACGCCTGTCGGCGGACCACGGTCCTGCGTGAAACGTGGGGTGCGTAGCGGCGACGGCGGGATAGGCTTTCTGCGCGGCGGGCAGAGGTGTCCGCCGCGCTTGTTTCCGGTAACGCGGCGCGGCGGGTTCGGCCGTCGGCCTGGCGGCGCGTTTCCGGCCGGCTTGGGAGCAGACAGATGACGGGCCCTCGTTTCCGCTTCTGCGAGTCCCCCGAGGACCTGGCCACAGCCCTCAGCGAGGTTGTTCCGCGTCCGACGGCCGTCGTCGGCGTCGGGATGCCGCTATGCGGGGACGACGGCTTCGGCCCGGCGGTGGCGGTGGCGCTCGAAGGGTCCAAGGCCTTGCGCGTCTTCGACGTCCAGGGCGTCCCGGAGAGTTTCCTCGGACCCATCGTCAAGACAGGTTGTCCCGGCGTCCTGTTTGTGGACACGGCCGACCTCGGGGCCGCGCCGGGGCGGGTAGCGCTCGTGGCGCCCGAGCATCTGGCCGAAGTGAACGTCTCGACGCACGTCGTCTCGCTGGGATTGATGGCCGAGGCCGTCGCGAACCTGGCCCGAGAGACGCCCGACGGCCGCCAGGTACGCTGTGCCCTGCTGGCCGCCCAGCCCGAGAGCCTCGCTCGCGCCGATCACCTGACGGCGACCATCTCTCGCGCCGTCGCGCTGACGGTGGCCGGCATTGAGGCCTTTGCAAAGCCGGCGCCGGCGCGGTAGGATGACCTCGGACACGCAAAGGCCGACGTATGGCACACCACGCGACAGCCGACCCTCCCTCGTTGCCTCCCTGGGAACTGACCCTGACCGAGCGTATCCTGTTCGAGCGGTTGGGCTGGTTTGTCGAGGTGCGGTGGGTGGCGGGGCTCTGCGCCCTGGCGTTCATGGCGATGGGATGGTACGTTTTCAACGTCCGGTTTGCCGCCGATGGGGCCGTGGCTGTGGTTCTCGCCCTGTTCCTTTACAACGCGTTCTTCTCGTTGTGCGCGCGGGCCGTGTATCAGCGGGGCCGGGTGAGCAGACGATGGATTCTGGGCTTGGCGCATGCCCAGATCGTCTGCGACCTGCTGGCCGTCGCGGCGCTCGTCCATTACATCGGCGGCGTGGAGAATCACTTCGTCGTCCTGTTTATCTTTCCGATGATCGTGGCCAGCGAGTTCTGCTCGAAGGCGACGGCCTACGTCTACGCCACGGTGGCGGCGGTGCTGGTGAACCTGGTCGGCTGGGGCGAGTACTGGCTGTACGAGTCGGCCCATTACCCGCTGCACGTCCTGGTTGCCCAGGATCCGGCACGCTATGAGCCGCTCGTGGCGCCGGGCGCTGCCCATCAATGGGTCTTTGTGTTGCAGGTCTGCTTCGTCATATCGTTCGCCGTGTACGTTACCGTATTCATTGCCTCGGGCATCGCCACCCAACTCCGAAGCCGCGAGGAGGAACTGCAGGAGGCGTACGGCGACCTGCAGTCGCTGGAACTCGTGAAGTCGCAGTTTATGCGGAAGACGAGCCACGAACTCCGCGCACCGGTCGGTGCGCTCCAAAGCCTGCTGAGGGCTGCCCTGCACCAGTTGCCGGAGGACTCGAAGCCCGTGGACCTCGTCGCGCGGGCGGCGGACCGGACCGAGCAGATGCTCGACCTCATCGACGACCTGCTCCGCTACAGCCGTCTCCGGACCGCCGCCCGCGAGATGCCGCGCGAACGCCTCGAACTGGCGGAGATCGTCCGGGGTGCCGCCGATCTGTTCCGCCCGCGCGCCGAGGAAAACCGGGTGAGCCTGGACACCCATATCCAGCCCGCCGCCGTCGTGGGCAGCCGCGACGGGTTGACCGACCTGGTCAACAACCTCGTCTCGAACGCCATCCGTTACACGCCGGAAGGGGGAGCGGTCACCCTCCGCGTCGACTCGCCGGGCGGCCGCGCACGCCTGGTCGTCGAAGATACCGGCATCGGCATCCCCGAAGACGAGTTGCCGCACGTCTTCGACGAGTTCTTCCGCGGGAGCGAGGCCAAGAAACTTACGCCGCACGGGACCGGACTCGGCATGACCATCATCCAACGCGTCGTCGAGATGCACGCGGGACGCATCGGAGTCGAAAGCAAAGCCGGAGAAGGAACGACGTTCCGTGTCACGTTCCCGCCGGTCGCCGACCGGTCCGGCCAGGCCGACAGGAGCCGCACACGCCGCCCACGCAGGGCATGACTCTTCCTGTCGGCAGGGAGCGCGGCAAGAAGGTTCCAGGAACCTCTTCTGCGCAGCACCCCTTGACCCCTTTCGGGAGAAGGTTCGCCGAGTGCCGCCGCGCACACCGGGCAAGAAGCCCCATCTTGACCCCATGGGGAGAAGGTTTGTGGAACCTTCTCCGCCCGAGAGCACGCCGCGCGCCATCATCCGCAATCCCAACCCCGCCGCCACAATCCGCACCCCTGGCAGGGCAAGCCTGCCGTGGCTTGACCGCAGGGGGTATGATGTCTGGCCCGCTTGCCCGAATTCGCACGTACGGGTGTTGACACCCGGCCGCCGTCTGCTAAAATGCCACCCTCGTCGGGCCACTAGCTCAGTTGGCAGAGCAGCTGACTCTTAATCAGCGGGTCCGGGGTTCGAATCCCTGGTGGCCCACCACGTAAGTATCTGCCGCAGCGTCACTTACGGCGCTGCGGCCTCTTTTCTGCGGTTGGCGTCTGAGTCGCGGTGCAGCGCCGGTGCAGCAGCGGCGCGGGGGCCGGCGGTTTTTTTTCGGCGGGGTTGCTGGCGCGGCGGGTGCAGGTCCAGGCGGGTGACTCCGGAATTTCCGGAGTCGGGGCAGGTGCAGATCCGCTCGGGTCACTGCGAAACTTGCGCAGTCACGGGGAATCGGCCAGGTTGCCGGGCCCGGCCGGATGCCCGTCCGTTTTTTTTGGGGGGGGAAAGCAAGTGTGTCTTATGCGGCGGCTAGTTCGGCAGACCTCGCGGCGGGGGGGGGGCTTCGGTAGTACCTTGGCGCGCCACGCTTGCGCCTGTTGCATCGCAGGCCGCCGGGGGTAGGGTGATAGCCTTCTGGCCCTCCGCGTCGATCCTGCGCGTCTTGGCGGCGTCTGGTGGCAATCTGGCGGTAGTTCTACGCCAAGCGTGAAGCGCCGCAACGGTCACGGGTACAGCAACGTGCCGAGTTGCCGGGCCAAGCCCGAGACGCTCACGCGGGTCAGGCGTTCGCCACACGTACACCGGCGGCCCTGCGGCTTGCCGGTCCAGGCGTACCGTTTTCCGCACTTGGGGCACGTCGCTTTACAACCTACGCCGGTCTGCGGATGCGTTTTCATGCTTCGTCCCTTCTTGGTGAGGGTACGGGCGCAGCAGCGGCGCGGCGCGCCGGCTGTGCGTCCAGTCATTCGTGCCGCGGCAGCGTCGGCCTTACGGTTGGCCGGTCACGGTGACCGCGCTGAGGCGGGTTCCGCACTTGCATTTCAAGATCTGTGTCATCTTACCGCTGGCCGGCCATTTGTACTTCGTCCCACATTTTGGGCACGTTGCCCGGCAAATCGTGTCGGCTGCTGGATTCGTTTTCGCCATGACTGTTTCTCCATCTTCGGGTGCGTTCGTCGTGTTCTTTCGTGCAGGCCCTCGGGCGGCGCCGGCTCTGACGGCCGACGCCGCCTTCGACGGGCCGTTGCCGCCGTGGCCGGAAGGAAACCCCGTGGACCGGCCCGGCGGCGGTTTGCTACGAGTAGGTGATGCCAAACTTCTCCATAAGTCGGGCGATCTTTTTCGTATGCTCGGCCGTCTCCCTGGAGGCGTCCACGAGCGCGGCGCTTGGGCCGCCGGCCCCCATGTACTGCGCCATGAGCCCGCTGTACGTACCGCGGGCTTCAACGGTCGCTTCGCGGGTTTCGGGCATGGTCGCGGCCAGATCTTCGATGGTAGAGCGGACAGCACGACGGTACGTTTCCGGGTCGATCAGCCCTTCCTCAATCATCTGTCGATACTTGGCGATCTCGTCGCCGGCCTTTTCGCGCGGCGTCTGCATGGCCTGTGTCAGGGTGTAGGCCTCGTCGTAGCGTTTCTGGTCGGCATCGACGGCGTCCTGCATGCTGCGGGCCCACGCCGCGGCGTCAGCGTCGGCCTGGGCCATGAGCGCGTTCAGGCCTTCCTGGGCCCGCTTCTGTTCTTCGGTGACTTCCAGGTTCGCCTGCCGCAGCCGCAAGAGGGTATCGGCCATGCCGGCCGACAGGTTTTCGCGTTCGACCTGATAGGCTAGGAAGTCGCGTTCGCTCATCGTGAGCCGCGCGTACTCGGCCTGGGCCTCGGCGATCAGGCGGCCGACGCGCTCGGCATCGCGGCCCTGGCTTTCGATTTCCTTGCGAGCCGCCCGGCTTTGTTCCCCCACCATCACGGCGTCCACGGCGACCAGGGCGGCGGCCACGCGGGGATGATCCTCGCCGATCCCGGCCTTCTTCGCTTCGTCGCGGATGCGCTGCCGCTGCTTGTCGGCGTCCAGGCGGGCGCGGGCGAGTTCTAAAGCGTGCCCGTCCAACTTGGCCAGGGCGGCTTTGGTGGTAAGTTCCTCACGCAGTTCGGCCAAGCGTTTGAGTCCCTTGCCGAAACCGCCTTCGACCTCGCGGGCACGTCGGGCGTACTCTCCCCAGCGCTCGATATCTGCCGTGATCCCGCCGAGGTCTGCGTACAGTTCCGCCAGGGACCGCACCGTCGCGCCGAGGCCAAGCGGCAACTGTTCAATGGCCGTGGCGATCCCCTCGGCGTCGCCACGGGCGGCGGCCATCGCGCCACGAAACAGATCCGCGGTGCCCTTGGCTGCTGCCACCGCAGCGCCGATTGCCAAGAAGTTTTCGAGGTTCAGGTTGCGACCGCCGAAAGCGGCCTCTTTGACCTTGGAAGTATCGTACTTGTTGCGGTGTACCCATTCCTTTAACCGGGCTTCGACGCGCTTGAGGCCGGCCTGAAACTGTTTGTCCTCGGCCGTGATTTCGACGTAGGCCTTGCCGGCGCGGATGTCACTTGAAGAAATTGCCATCGGTGTATCTCCAAAAAAAGGCGGCGGGCGGCCGGTGAAGGAGACGGCCGATGCAGTCGGCCAGGGCCTGACCAGGGCCCGAACCGGCCGCCGCGCCTGTACAGTTCTACAGGTCTTTGCCGACGATCATTCGCCAGGCGGTAACGACGCGCTCGCCGGCCAAAGCCACGTCGTGATCGACGGCAGCGGCCTGGTGGCGGGCTTGGTTCAAGACGGCCTGGATGTTTTCGACTACGCTCAGGGCCTCGCGGACCGGGGCCATGCCGTTGATCTCGTGGTGCCACTGTGTTTCTTCGGCGGTCGGGTTGGCGCCGGGGTTGATCCGCGCCGCCGGCGGGGTCCAACCCGCCTTCTTCAGGGTGGCCCTTGCCCGATCCCTCGCCTTTTCAACCTCGATCTCGGCGACGCGCGCGGCGCGCTCCAGGGCCTCGGCCAGGTCCGAAAGGATCGGTTCTTTCGCGGTCAACAGGACTACGTGCAGGCGGGCCACGTCGAACCGTTCGGCCTTTAACGCCTCCACTTGCCCGGCGAGCCTCACGCCAGTGATCTCCGGATCGGCCAGAGCGTTGGCCAGGTCCGCGGTCGCGGCGTCGAGCGCGTCGCGGCGTTTCTGAAACGCGGCGACGGCGGCGTTGTGGATCTGAATGGCCTTCGTCAAGCCCGCTGGCGCGTCCGGCACGTCGGGCACGTCAAGCGTCACGTTCACGAGTCGCCGGGTGAGGTCCCCACGATCGTGGGCCAGGCGGCCGGCGATTTCCGTTCTCAGGCTTGCGGCGGCGGGGTTCTGCACTTCGGTTGCGGTTGCGGTGTCGGCGGTCATAAGGGTTTCCTTTCTCCGTTGTTGGGGCGCTTTGGCCCCATTGGTTCTACATTCGTGGGGTGCAGCGATATCGCGCGGCGCGTGTGGCCGTGCCCGGTTCATCAAGCCACAGCAGGTTATCCGCCACGAGCAGGCGCAGCCGCCGCGCGGCGGTCATGGCGTCGGTGCCCATGAGGTCGGCGGCCGTCCGGCAACTCAAGAAAAAGGGTCGGTCGGGGGCGGCGAGGTCTTGCAGGATCGCGCAGACGTGCACGAGCCGCCGGGTTTCGGGTTCGCCGTAGTCGAGCGCAGCGGCCGGCAGCGGTTCCGCAGCCATACGCTCGCGGACGGTTCCAAGTACGTCAGTACCCTCGGCGACGCGGACCTTGGGAAACTGCCCGGCGAACTCCGACAGGATCGCTTCGCGTGTGAGGGGGACGCCGGTTTCCGCAAGGGCGGCGCGGTACAGGTCGAGCAGCGGTCGGAAGGTCCGGGTCCAGACGGCTTCCCCGCGGCCGTCCGCCATGCTACGCAGGCGGCGCGTCAGAGCAAAAAGGCCGCGTTGCCAAGGCCGCGTAGCGGCGGCGCGTTCGATCAACCCGGCAAGGTCGGCGAGCGCTTCTGGTGTGATCGTCTCCGGCCGCGTCAGCGGTAAGGCGTCGGCCAGGGCCTTTGTTACAGAGTGCACAGAGTGCACAGAGTGCACAGAGTGTACAGAGTCCTTTGGCGCTAAGTCGTTTCCTCTGTAAACCTCTGTAGTCTCTGTGGACTCTGTAACAGGCCGGCGGGCGGCTGACTCAGGAATTTCCTGAGTGGCGGCGGGGCCTGGTGGGGATTGTGGCATGGCGGCGGAGTCCTGTTCGGCGTCACGCGGCGGGCGTCGCGGCGCCGGGCGTCACGCGGCGGGCGTCGAGAAACGCAAGAAGATCGGCAACGGTGTACCTGACCAGGCGGCCCACCTTGTGAAACGCGGGCCCTTCGCCGCGGCAGGCCCACGCGGAGAGCGTTTGCTCCTGGACACCCAAAAACTCGGCCGCCGCGCGGCGTGAGTAGAGTTTTGGAACGTCGGTTTTGGCGAGCATCTTTGTATCCTTTCACATCCGGTTCGGGGCATTGTCGGCCCGCGCCATCCTTCGCCCCCTATTATACCATATTCGGGTGGGTCCAGAGGGATTTTGACAGCACGATATCTATGTCAAAGGGGGGTTTTGGCAGTAGATAGCGGTAGGGTTGGGGCCTTGTCTGCGGTTTGGGCCTTGTGCTATCTTGCCGAGTTTACCAATCTTGACAGTGTGCCCGTTTTGCGGCCGTCGAGGCCGGTGCGCTTGGTTGACTGGGGAACTTCCCCAGTCGCGGCGAGTTCGGCGCGGTGGCGGACTACTTCGCAAGGGCTCGCCGGATGCTCCGTTCACTCCATCCGTACTCGCCCTTGTGAATCCCGCGGACGTGCTGCACGGCCGATTTCAGAAGGCAGCCGGGGTGCGCGTCCCGGTACTTTTGAACCTCGCGGCGGACCCCTTTACGCTTCAACTCGTGGCGGGCCGGTGCACCTGCCTGCCAGTCGCGGGTTCCGCGTGCCGAGTTCTTGCCCATGAGGGCGAAGGGTTCATTGGACCGGCACAGGGCGCGGGCCTGCATGACGCCGATCTCAAACGCCAGGGACGCCACGCGGTCCAGGTCGCGGGCCTTCCGGGCGGCCTTGAACTCGGCGGCCAGGCGGTTGAACCTGGCGGCGTCACGGACCGCGCACAGCGGCGCCGAAAGATAGGGCGGCAGGGCTTCGGTGTCCTGGGCGGTCGGGGTGTTGGCTTCGCTCACGCCAAGGATCGCGTTGCCAGCGCTGCGCAGGATGCGCAGCGGGTCCGGCGGCCGGTCGGGTTTGAGGGCGTCGATCTTGGCCTGGATCGCCTTGACCTGTGCCTTCGAGATGCGTTTTAGCCAAGGCAGCCGGCGGGCAGAAGCATAGGTCAGGCCGGACGCCGCGCCGTCGGGGTACTGCCTCGATACCACGATTCCGCCGTCGGGTTCCTTGTCGTCAAAGTAGTGGTACGCCGGCGGGTTCTGTGCGTCTTTCAGGTAGTGTGTGCCCATCGTATCGGCCTCCCTTGCCGAGTCCCGAATCAAGGGCAAGCGCGGGGCGGGCGGTCGGGAACTCCGCTTTTCGGCCCGTCGGCCTGAGCCCCGCGCCTTGCCTGTGCTACTCAGTTCGCGGCGGCGGCGGCTTCGACCTTGGCGCGGTCGATGGCGGCGCGGAGTTCCGGCAGCGTCATGGCGGCCAGGGCGTCCGGTCCCACGCCGAGGCCCGGGCCCGTCTCGACTTCCCACGCCTCGTCAAGCAACAGGCAGGGATCGTCCGGGTCCGGCCCGGCGGCCAAGGCAGCGGCCACGCTGACAAGCATGCGCTCGCACAAGGTGAGGGTTCGCAGCGAATCCCAGACGTGAACCGTACCGCCCGGCGAGTCGGGTTCCGGGGCGAGTTCCGCCAAGGTGAGGGCCTGCTGCAGGCGCCGTTGCGCCCACAGGATCGCCTCACGCGCGGCGAACGCGCGTAAGGCCAGGCCGTCGCCAACGGTGATCTCGCCGTTGCTTTGGCACTGCGTTTCGGTTACAGTCTGCATGGTTCGGCCTCTTAGACAGGCTGAACTTAGGGGCCGCGCGGCCTGTCATCGTGCGGCCCCGCTTCACGTTTCGGACGGCGGCCGTTCCGCCATCGCGGTTTCCTTTTCGTTTGCTGGCGGCAAGAGGCCAGCGGGCCGTTCGCCGGCGGCGTCAAGAATCGCCCGGGTCGCGGCCTCGACGCTCTGGCGTACCGGGTCGAGGTCCAGGCGGGCGTAGACGGCCGTTGCGGTCACGCTCTTGTGGCCGAGTGCCCGGCCGATGATGCTGAGGCTTGCGCCGGTCGCGGCCTGCCAACTGCCAAGGGTCCGGCGCAGATCGTGTATCCGCACGCCCTTGATTCCTGCCCGGTCCAGGACGGCACGCCAAGCCTTCTTCGGTTCCTCGACGTGCCCGCTCTTGCTGGCGGCCGGGAATACGTACTCGCCGCCGGCCGATTCCTCGAGGCGACGGCGTAGGATCGCCACGGCAGGACCGGCCAGAATGCAGATCAAGGGTTCGCCGGTCTTGGACTCCGTTTCGGGAATCAGCCAGAGTCCGCGGTCGAGGTCCAGGTCGGTCCACCGCATGGCTTGAACGTTCGCACGGCGGGCGCCGGTCAGCAGCAGCAGCACGAAGAGGTCCCGCCAGGTGGGATTCGGCTCGTCGGCCAGGGCCTTGAAGAAGGCGCGGAGTTCGTCGGCCCGCAGGAAGCGGTCGCGGCTTTGCTCGCGGAACCGGCCGACGCCCTTTGCCGGGTTGAACTCGATCCCTGCCTCGCGGCCGGCCACGTTGAAAACGGCCGACACCAGGGCCAGGGCGCGGTTCGCGGCGTACTTGCCGCACTCGCGGCCGATGCTGGCGTGCAGACGCTTCACGTCGGCCCGCGTGATCGCGGACGCCTTGCGCTTGGCCAAGGGCTGCAAGTGGCGGTCGAACTGCGCGGCGTCGTCTCGCCAGGTCCGTTTCCGTTCCTTGGCGTGATGGTCGAGGAAGGCGTCAAAGAGGGCGCCGAAGGTTGCCTCGCCACGGGCGGCCCGGCGGCGGGCCTGGGGGTTCTGGCCTTCGGCGATCTGGCCGTTCAACCGGGCGGCCTCGCGGCGGGCCTGCTCGACGGTCACGGCGGGGTGTCGGCCGATGCGGATTCGCTCGTACCGGCCGGAGACGCGGCGGCACAGATAGAACGTCTTGGCGCCGGCAGCGGTAACGCAGACGGCAAGGCCCGGCACCTTGGCGTCGTAGACGTACAAGCGGCCGCGCCCGGGCGCGTCGAGGGCCTCGATTCGTCTCTTGGACAACGCCACCTTTTGCATGGCGTCCGGTTCCCGGTGCAGCGCCGGTGCAGCGCGCGGCGTCTAAATCGGTCAATCTCGATAGGTGACAGTAAAACCGAAAACCCGCGTCCTGTCAAGAGAAAACGCACTCCGTAAAGAATGGTCAATCTGCGGAAACCCGTAGACCGTCTGACTCTTAATCAGCGGGTCCGGGGTTCGAATCCCTGGTGGCCCACCATTGACATGTGTTGGCGAGTGGGCGCAAGTGGTAGCGTTTACTATGACTTGCGCGCCCTCGCCACCTTTCTTTTCGGAGCGGTCGTCTTGGCGAGTGACGGCACGTTTTGGCCTCCCGGGCAACCTGCGCGCTGCAAATGCGCAGCGCGCACCGGGCGTCTGCGGCGCCGCATCGGCATGCGGCACGGCGTTGTCCGTGCCCGTGGCGTGGGCCGCCTCGCGCTCGGGGTTGACGGCCTCGATGCCCGGCAGCCGCGCGAGCGCCGACCGCTCGTCCTCGATGAGTGTGTGCGTGTAGTGGTCCATCGTCAGCGTGATGGTCGAGTGGCGGGCCAGGCTCTTCGCGACGGCCGGTGTGATGCCCGACCTTGCGAGCCGCGTGATGAACGTGTGCCGCAGGGCGTGAAAGTCGGCGATGCGGTCCGACGGATCCTTGTAGGTGAGGAACCCGCTGCGCTCGCGTGCCTTCCGTTCCTTGCCGGTCGGGGCAGCGTCAATCCACTTCTGCCGAGCGGTTTCCAGGTCGGCCTTCAGCATCTCGGCGGTCCGGGTGGGCATCGCGAAGACGGCCGTCCGGGCCGGCGTGTCCGCGAGGAAGGTGGCAAGGGCTTCAGCCAAGTCCCGGCGAAGCGGCACGACGTCGTCGCGGCGGTGCTTGCTGTAGGCAGCCTCGACCGTCACGGTTGCCCGGTCGAGGTCGGCAAGGCCGAACGACTCAGGCGTCAGGCTCCGGAGTTCGGATGCCCGCAAGCCCGTCTCCACGGCCAGCCGGTACAGCATCGAGCGCTCCGGCCCCGTCATGTCGGCGATTACGTCGCCCTTCTCGGTGGCCGAAATGAGCCAGGCGACCTCCTGGTCCGTAAGCGCCCGCCGCTGCCGCCGCCGGTCCGTCTTGGCGTTGAGTTTGGCCACCTGCATCATCGGATCGGTCCGTAGACGCTCGTTGCGGAACATCCAACGGGTGAGACTCTTGAACGCGGTCAGGCGGGCGTTGATGGCCCGGGCGCCGGCGCCCTCGCGTTTGAGGTTTGCCACGTGCGCGGCCACGCGGGCGGCGTCGATGTCGGCCGGCTTCTCGAACCCGCACGCCTCGCTCAAGCGGCGGATGTAGGCGAGCGTGGTTCGGATGTGCTTGGCGGTTGAGCCCTTCCCGCGCATGACCTGCTCGAAGGCGTCGAGGTGCTGCTCAATCGGCGCCGACTCCCACTGAGCGAGTTTCTCCGCCCGCGCGTCGATCACCCCCTCACGCCGCAGCATGGCGTCGGCCTCGAGTTTACGGGCGAGTGCTTCCGTGGCGGCCCGGTCTCTGCACCCGCGCACGGTTTTCCGTTTGCCCGGCCGCACCTGGTACGTGATGCAGTAGCAGCCGCCCTTCCTGCGTCGGTAGATACTCGCCATGTTCCGCTCCTTTTCATCTTCGTACGCGCAGATGACCCCCTTACCCGCGGCTGGCACCGGAAGCAAGTTCTTTCTGCCCACCGCCCGCAAGCGCAGCCAGGTAGGCCTCCACGTCCGAGAGCCGCCAGCGGACCGTCTTGGGGCCGATCCTGAGCGGCTTCGGGAAGTTCCCATGCCCCTGCTCGGCCATCCCCGCCAGCCGCCAGCACGTCCGCTCGTGGACGCTCAACATCTCGGCCAGTTCCTTCACGGTCAAGAGTCTCACCTGGTTCGTCACGTCTTACTCCTTTCGCTACAACTGGATGCATCAAGCCGTAACCCCTCCGTCCTCTCACTGGCAACCTGCATCGGCGAGGGCGCAGTGCAACCTGCTTTCGGCAAGAGAACTGACCGTAAGTGACGCCCCATGCCGCCAGGCCGTGGCCCCGTGCAGAAACCCCTCGGCGCGCAGAAACCACCTGTCCGTAACCCCTTGAGACGCAGTCGTTTATAGTGTCCGGTTGTCATCCGCCAGTTCTCTCTGGTCCGTTTCCGTCCGGTTCTGTCCGGGGTTTGTGCGCGCAGCGCGGGACGATGACGACTGGCTGTCCGCGTTCGGGGAGGCGCCGGAATTTTGCCAAGTGTGCCTCCTCCAGTTCCGCGACGATACGCTGGATTGCACGACGGCTGGTCATTCCCAGCTGCGCTGTGATTTCAGAGAGCCTGACCGGCTCCCCGTTCAGTTCATGTTGCTCGCGAGCAAGATTCAGCACCGCCTGTGCGTCGTCGGACGGGCGTGGGTCAGCCAGGTTCCGACCACCTCCCACCAATGTTCTTGTCTCGGCCTCGGTGGGCTGCCACAGCTTCGAGAGCGGCGGGCGGACCGCCACGCGCACCGTGCCCCACTGCGGGTTGCAGACGAACGCTTCCCCGACTGGAAGAGAGGCGATCGCCCGGCCGTCTTCAAGATGGTCCGCGGCGTACTCGATCTCCCTATCGCTGTTGGGAAGGAAGATTCGCGTTTGGACGTTCTGGCGGACGGTGGCCAGGTCACGTGCGAGGTCCTTGCTCGACTGGGTGAGCAGGAGGAGCTGGACTCCATACTTCCGGCCTTCTCGGGCAACCTGGTCAAGGCTTCCTTCGGCGGCGGCCGCTGCCTTGCGGGCCTCTAGGCCAACTCCCTTGCGGGTGAAACGGGTGACTTCGTCGATGAGCACGAGCACGCGAGGTACGTCCGATTCAGAACCCGAGCAGGCCTCAAAGACCGCATCGAGGATGTTCGAGGACAGGCGACACCGACGCTCATCATCAAGGCCTGCGAAGCTCACGATGTGGCGGCCCTTGGCAAGGTGTCCCAGGTCCCTGGGAGGCGGCTCGCCCAGGTCCTGACCGACGCCGTGGTAGCGGAAGCCAAAACCCCTCGCCTGGGTCGCTTTGAGGCCGAAGTCCGCGTATCGTGCGAGGATGTCCTTCCGGTCCTGCGGGCGCAACAGGCCTACCCACTGGTTGCGGGGGTCAAGGAGCAGGATCCCAAGGGCGTCATAACCGGCTACACCTTCGACGATGACGCATCCGCAGACGCTCTTACCGCTGCCGGTGCGTCCGCTGATTAAGATGTGGCCAGCCCGGTCGAGCGGCAGTTCCCACGGCTGACCAAGGTCCCCGCCACGCTCCTGGAGATTGCCGACCCAGATCGGCTGTTTCCCTTTCGGGGAATGTATTCGCTCGGTACCCGCCACAGGCACTTTCTCCAACCGCTTGAGGAAGTTCTGGACGACACGGGCAGCCACAAGCTTCTTCTCGTCCTTCACAGCCCCACCGAGCACAACATCCCAACGGGGGAAAACCATGAACTGCTCCTCCACTGCTTGCCGGAGCGGATCGAACTCCGAGCCCAGACGGTCGAGTTGCCGCGGGCAGAGGGCGGCGCCGGTCCAATGCGTAACAAACGCCACACCCGGCGCGTCCACCTCTTCGAGGAAGATCTGAAGCCGGCCGCCCTGGAGCTTCTGGCGAATCTGAAACCGGTCCACGTCCCACAGCTCCTTCACGACGGCCTGGACCGCATCGCGGAACTCGGCCTGTTCCTCGGCTACCTGGATGTTGGAGGATATGTTGAACTGCACCACCGTGGCCGCCCCCTTACGGAGGTACTCCTTCTCGATGCACTGTTCGGCCTGAAGTCGGGCGGCCGTCTGTTTGCGCTCGTTCTGGAGCGACTGGAGCCGGCGGCGGGTCCGCGTCATCCGCCGGCCGAGGGATCGCTTCAGCAGATCCGAGTGTCCGCGATCGAGGCCCAGCAGCGCCTCGTCCCGGTGAAAGTCATCCTGGGCGGCCCTGAACTCATCCGCGAGTTCCTCCGCGTGCCGTGCCGTCTTCTGCGAGTCCCCGCCGGGTCCTCCGCCAACCGCCCGGTACCGCTTCTCGGCGATCCGTTTGCGAGCGAGGCGGGTGGTGATGTCCGGAAACGTCGACAGCACCATGTGCACCTCGCCGAACCGGGTGGTCAGGTCGGCGTCGAACGCCGCCAGATCACGGACGTAGAGTTCGCCCGCCTCTCCCATCGCCGTCAGGCGATAGTGTTTGGTGCCCCGGACCAGTACCCACCGGGCGACCTGGACAACCGCCACTTCCAGCCGATGTTCTGTATTCCACCACAGGTCAACGGGCAGATCCCAGTCCAGTCGGCCGATGGGCCTGAAACTCTCGGTCTGGAGAATGTCACGGCAGGAGTCTCGGTCCACCGTCGTGCTCCCCTGCGAGGCGTTTCGCCATCCGTGAAAGCCGGCGCTGGAGCCGGACCTGCATGATGCGGGAGAGCGTTCCCGCCAGGGAATCCGGCGCATGGCCGCCGGTCTGGAGCAGCCTCATCTGGGCCCCGTAGGCGGCCATGAGCCGTTCGAACGCCGTCTTCTCTTCCTGGAGTCGGTCCTCCCAGGCCAGGCGCTCCCGCAGGCGGGCCAGGCACCCGTCACAGACGCTCAGTCCCTGCTCCGTGAAGCCTTCCCGGCATCTTCCGCACAGGGGCCGCCGACAGACCGCACAGAAACCCTCACAGGTCACGCAGCACTGGCGCCCGCACCGCACGCAGGCGCCGCGGATGTCCTGAACCTTCTCGACGGGCCTGCCGCACGCCTCGCACACGTAGACGGCCTCTGCATGGGTCTCCTCGACGTTCCCATCGCCGTCCTCGAACAGCTGCTCGACGCGTTCGGCGAGCGGCCGGCCGTGGGCGTCCACCGTGATCGTGCGCCTGATGATTCTCATGGTTCAAGGTCCTCCGTCGGCAGCTCCGGGGTCTCAGGCAACCGCTCGCCCACGTCACCAGGCGCTTCCCAGAACGCTTCGAAGTCCATCTCCGGTCCGGAAAGAAGACCGTCTGCCAAGTCTTCCGCAACCGTGAACACATCCCGTTCCGGTTCGTCCTCAAACTCGCCGGTCACACCAGCGTCGGAAAACGGGTCGTCTAACTCGGGCTCCTCCTGCACCAGCCTGCCCTCGATCTCGTCGAAGACGAACCGCGTCTCGCGCCGGTCCTCCGGCTCTTCCTCCGTGGGGTCGGACGATTCGCCGAAACCCGGCTGATGAGGGGACTTCGCATACGCTTGCGAACGCCCGATACCCCTTTGCATCGGGCGCGAACTGGACTCGGCCCGGGCAGGGGTGGCCGCTGCCCGGTACGACCGGGCTCCGAGGCCGTCGTCCGTCTCTTCCATCAGGTGGTAGGCTTCGTCATCGTTGCCGATCTCCGTGCCGCACACCGAACACCGGCGCCCGAGATCCAGCGCTGCGCCGGCGACGACGGCCGCCGGCACGATGAGCAACGTGCCCGACGCAGCAGCGGCCAACGACCCGACCAGAGCGCCCGTCACCGTGAACGCCGGAAACGGCCTCTCACCGTCCGCGGCATCGTTCCCACTTACGCGCTGCCTGCAGTCTTCACATATCATCGAACCGCCTCCACTGTCTGTTGCGAGTGCGGTACCCCGTTCCTCCCGAGTGGCGGGGTGGTCTGTTCCGGCCGCCGGAGAACGTGTTCTTGAGACCACACGCCAGCCCGCAGGCTATTGCAGCGAAGAGGGGCAAGACGTACCCGCCGGGAATGTACGCTGCCCCGAAGCCCACCACCAGGAGGGCCCCCAGGACGCCGAGGACGTACGGAAGCGCGCGATAGAGGAGCCGCAGGATCAACGCCAACCAGAGCAGGATCTCCATTGGATCTGGCCTCCTTCTCTGACCGAGGTTCGTATGGATCGACGTGGAACTCGATTTCTCAGGAACCACGCCTATTGGCCGATGCACCAGCGGGCCCGTCCGGCTCATGTGAACCGCACAGGTGACAACGGGGTCGACGCTCGAGGCGCTCCACGACGTCCGGCATGAAGCCGGCGAGGTGAAACTCGCGGTAGTTCCACGCGACGGGCCGGTCCATGAGCAACGTATCCACCGCGTAGGTCGCCGCCCCGCCGACCAGCATCAGGATATCCTTGATCGCGGGCGTGCCCGGGCACGGGGCCCGGTAGTTGGCCAGGTCGTCCCGCAGCCGCCGCTCACGGGGGAACGCACACCCCCAGCAGGCCTCACCCGGCTTCTGAATCTGGACGTACCCGTTGTCGCCGTTGGTGCTGACGGCCATCGTGACGAGCGGGATGCCCCCCTTCAGGGCGTACTCCGCGAGTTCCTCCCGCGCCAGTTCGTCGTCGACGCCGCTGATGATCACGTCGGCTGGCGGCACCTCGTCGGCGCGGACGGCCTCCATGACCTTCAGGCCGATGCCGGTGACGCGCGTGCCCAGGAAGGCCTCGTCCGCCAGGTTCCGCGCCAGCCGCACGGCCTTGTTCTTCCACAGGTCCCGCTTGTAGAACTTCTGGCGGTTCAGGTTGGACGGCTCCACCGTGTCGGGGTCGCAGAGGACGAGGTGCCCTATACCCTTGCGGACCAGACCTTCACAGGCGGCCGACATCAACCCGCCGCCACCGGCCGCCAGCACCGTCGTCCTCGACAGCGCGGCCTGCGAGAAGCCCGGGATCTTCTCCTGACGGTTCGACACGCCGCCGCCGTGGCATCGGACCCGCAGCGGTTTACGCCTGTACGTCTTCTTCGGGAAGGAGTCTGTAAACATTCTTCTGAACCTCCTCGATACGCTTGCCCAGGACGCGGACGCGCGGTTCCCATCCAGCGCCGTAGAACCGGACTACGCCGTCTCGGGAGAAAATGCCCCCGATGATTTCGCTGCCGGACTGTTCCATGGTCTTCTGGGTCTTCAGGTCGGTGCCGCTTGGCGCCGTCGCCCCGATGCCCCGGCCCGGGTGACTGTGGAAGTACGCCAGCGGCAGCATCCCGAAGGCGTGAAGGCGTATGAGTTCCGCGGCGAGGGAATCGTTGGCGGCCGCTGCGCCGCCCACGCCCTGATGACTCAACCGCAAAGGGACGATGCGCTCCAGTATCCTTCGCCTGCCCGACACGATCCCGGTGACGGCGTGCAGGTTCTCCTTCTTCGACGCCGTCAGCACCCCAAGACAGTCGTGAAGCAGAAGGCTGCTGACCAGGAACAGGGGTTGGTCATCTCCGCGGGGACGCAGGCGGCGAACGCGACGCACCTGTGCGTGTGCGACCTTCCGTCTCTCCGGCATCCGTTGACATGTGCGGCGTACACGAAACGCAAGCAGTTCGCGGCCAAACACGGATATGGCGAGCGTACGTTCATGCAGATCATCCATTCTCAAAGGCCTCCTGGAGCAAGGTTTCGACGTAAAAGATCCCCGAATTCAGGTCCTTGGGGAACTGTGCGAAGTGGACGCGGAACTTGCCCGGCTTCACCTCCTCGAAGCAGGCCCCGTGAGGGCCATTCAGAATGGCTACGGGAACGTCGTGGACGTAGAAGCCAAAGTCGTACTCGTCGTTCCACTTGATGACACCGTGTCGCCTGCCGAGCCGGGTCTTGTAGTAGCCGAGGTACACGTTGCTCGACACCCGACGCCACCCTCGAAGTTGCCAATACGGCACGGCCGGGCGACACGACCCCTGCTGCAGCACGGTTGCACGGGGCTGCGGTTGTGTTGTGCGTCGTGGCTTCGTCGGAGTGCCAGGCGCCGGCCGGTTTCCCGTCTTCGCGGTGGGCGGGGATCCGGGGCGCACCCGCGATACACCAGTGGTGCGCCCCGTCCCCGCTTTGCGCCGGGTTTGCGCCGGGTTGTGCGGGCGTGGGTTGCCGAACAACCACGCGAGTAGGCCGCTCATGCGTTGCCTCCGACCTCCATCGGCGCGAAGGCGAACAGGCGCTCCCGGTCACGCATGTTTCGTGAGATGTCCAGATCCCGTGGCAGGAGCTTTCGGTCCCGCACCCGCGCAAGGTTGTAGCCGCCTAGGTTGAGCTGCCTGAGAACGTCCTTCGGCGTGGCGCCGTCCCTGACTTTGACGTGGTTCTCCTGACCCGTCATGCCGTTCACCACAATGACTGTTCGCTCGATCACGTTTCAGCCTCCTTTCACTTGCGGTCCGAGGGATGGTCTTCGGAGCTGTACCCAGCCGCTCCCAGCGTCCGTAGCGCCACCTCTGGGAGCGCTGGTCCCTGTTTGCGAGAAGTTCCGGCGCCGGGCACTGGGCCGGCCGGTGCCCGGCGCCTATGTCGCTGCCGGTGTTATTCCCATTGCGGCGCCACCGCCGGCTGGGCGCCCGGCCGGATTGGAGGTCTCATAGGTCCCTCCGAAGGCGCTGACGTTTTGAGGCCCGGCCTCAAGCTCCGTGGCGGTCAGAAGATGCTCCGCGACATTCTCCCGGGCCCTGTTGCCGGTCTGCCGAGCGTCGTTCCTGAGACGGGCGGTCGCCCGCAGGGGCACGATGAGGCCCCGGCACACGGCCTGTCCCCCCGTTCCCCATCCCTGCAAAGGCACGACTCGGCCATCCCGGCCGCCCAGGACCGGCCGCCGAAAGCATTCGTCGTTACCGCCGCGCTGCTGGGTAGCGTTCTCCCTCGGATATAGCGGCCCCACGCTGGCGATGTAGGCTGTCCGCTTGTGCACGTCAGGTCTAAACGTCGCCTCCAGGAAGAGCGCCATCTGAAAGAGCGTTTCGGCTCTCCCCAAGTCGCCGCGAGCCTCGGCCGCGGCGGCTTTTTCAAGAAGCGCGTCGACCTGCGCGGCCGGACTCCTCTTGCCTGGGGTGTCTTTTGCCATACCATCTACCTGCCTTTCCGCCCCCTTCCGCACATATGGGCTCGTATGAAGAGGGGTTTAGCCGGCTTCATGGGGATTTAGAGCCCGCGGCCACCGCCTCGCGCCCCGTTCTCCTCCTCGCTAGGCCTGATTGAGCCATTCAGTTCCTTGGCCACGGCCGCCCGCATGCGGGCCTGAAAAGCCTCGTAGCGACGGATCGCCGCACCGACGAGCTGTGACACCCGACCGCTGGTAACTCCCAGGGTCCTGCAGATCTCGGCTCTGGTCGCCCCCAGGTGCGTCAATCGCAGGGCCGCGAGTTGCCGTGGCGTAAAGAGGTGCGGCTCCTCCAGCAACCGACTGAAGTCGCGGGTGAGCGGCACCGGGACGGGTTTCTCGTGGCTCTCGAGGTCGAGTTCGTTGGTGTATTCCCGACGGCCGGCGCCCGTCCGGTCATTCGGGAGGATGCCCCTGACCTCGTCGCACAACTGGACGCAGGAACCGTTGTTGTGGCGGCAATGGCGGCAGGATGGCGTCGAAGTGGCTGAGGGTGGTGTGCCCGCCACGGGTAGGAAGGCGTGGCGGCTGTCACCATCCTCACGCTCCGGGCCGACTGTTTCCGTTGTCGCGTCGCGGTTACTCATTTGACCGTCTTCACTGTGCTATCTCGGGCGCGTTCAACTGGGCGTTTCGTATAGCGTGGTCGGGACAACTGGGCCCGGCTACCGACCACGTCGGTGGTATCTAATCACTTGAGCGAGAAGTCCGGCGCCGGGCCCGTCCGGACGGGCCCCGGCGCCTCCGCCTGTTGCCGGTATTGCTGTTGATTGGGGCCACCGCCGGCTGGGCCCCCGAGCCCGCATTGCCGGCTCCGTGACGGTTTGGGCTTTGCGGCTTCCTTGGCACCACCGTGGACAGAGCAAGGGGCATGCCAAACATGGCCGGTCGATGGGCGGATACCCAAGAGGCGCTGGGCCAAGGACTTATAACTGATGGTGTGCGCAGATCGGCGGACAGGTGGACCGGAGAAGCTCCGACCGGTGGACAGATGCCCGGACAATCCGGACACCGAAAGCTTTATAAAGTCTTCGGTCAAGACTACTGCATGGTAGCAACAACTGCGGGCGGGCGGCACCCGGACGAAGACTTGGATCCACCGAGGGTGTTGTACACGGGGACGGGGAAGAGGTACCTGCGCGAGACGCTTCAGAGCCGAGAAGAATTCGCACATGGCGGCGAGAAGCAAGTCCATCTGACGGAAGGGCCTCTCACCGCAATGTCCTACGCAGCCCAAAGAGCTGCTTTCTACGGCGACTCCCCCGTGCTGCTCGTTGTCGACACGCACAAGCTGTCTACAGAGATCCGCTGGTCCGGCGAATACGAAGCACGGGCCCTGAACATGGGCAGCTTCTTGCCGTACGACCTATCTGTTGACGAGGACGGCAAGTTCGGTAGAGAGGCACCCCTTGCCCTCGACGTTGTAGCTGACCAGGTTATCCGGAGCTCGGCAGAAGAGGTGTCCGAGGAAGTGGCGAGGTACCTAGCTGGACCGCCTTAGCATCTGTCGGGCTCTGCCCCGCAGGCCGTGCTTCTCGAGCTTGTCGTAGAAGGTGGACCTAGGCAATCCCAGATTGCGGATTGCCTCGCCAACGGTAAAGGATGATTGCAGAGCATCAACCAGCGTCTTTCTCTCGCGGACTTCAGGAGACGGCACGCTGTCAGTTGCCGACATTCCTGTGAGAACCAGATCTGAAGGCTCAATGGTGTTGCTTCGGGTCCGAAGAAGCGCTCTCTGGATACAGTTCTCGAGTTCCCGCACGTTACCGGGCCAATCGTACAGAAGCAGTTTCTTCAGCGCTGCGTCGGAGAGGGAGGCTGTTGGGCGCCCAACGTCTTTACAGTGACGGGCAAGGAAGTGCGCCGCCAATAGGGGGATGTCCTCCTTGCGCTCGCGCAAGGGAGGAATGTGAATAGGGTACACAACGAGCCGCCAAAGGAGATCCCCCCGGAACGTGCCCTGCTCAACGGCTTCCCTCAGGTCCCTGTTCGTGGCGGCAATGACCCGCGCGTCGACCGGAATCCAGTCCGTTCCGCCGATCGGTTGGTATTCGCGCTCTTGGAGAACGCGCAGCAGATTCACCTGGCACCTGACATCCAGTTCGCCGATCTCGTCGAGGAAAAGCGTTCCACCGTCAGCGAGCGCGAATTTGCCTTCCTTAGCGCGGTTAGCTCCGGTGAAAGCACCTTTGACGTGGCCAAACAACTCGTCCTCCGCCATCTGCGTGTTGCTGGTGCCCCCCACGTTGGCAACGATGAAGGGTTCCCCGCCGCGGTTGCTGTTTGCCCAGATGGCTCGAGCGACGACCTCCTTGCCGACGCCCGTCTCACCCGTTATCAGAGCAATAGCATCGCTATCACCCAGCCTTGCGACATCATCCAGCACCCCTCTGATTGCAAGGCTCTTCCCAACGATATGATGGAATGGGTCACTTCTCTCGACCTTCGTCGCTTTCTCTATTTCGCGAAGAAGCCTCTCCAGTTCATCCTGGCGATGGTCTTCGAGGGCTGCTGGCTGCCTAGTTTGCAGTACTGTGATGGCAGAGGACTCTGGGCGCCCAGCAGGCCCACCGTTCTCGGCTCGGACGTCGTGACTCCTCTCCGCAACCGACATCGGCGCGCGTTGCAGGACACGTTTCCTTTCTGACACGTCCCTGCCGGCTTCGATCGCCAATACGGCTCGTTGAGCTTCTCGGAGAACCTCGGCATCCGTGCAGTTTCTGAGCGTGTCACAGAGGACTTCAGCGAAGCAATTCGCATCCAGGACCGCGTGAGCGCAAAGATGCAGCCGGAGCCTTCCGCCCACGAGCGTACCGCCGAGATTCGAAAGGTCCCGCAATAAGCTGCTTTCTGTTTCAGCGTGCGGGACAGCGCTTAGGATTCCACGGACGGCGCCGGGACCATAGTCGTAGTCACTGCAGAGAGCCTCCCAGACTTCGTCGTCTCCGGAGAAGGTCGGGAGGCAAGCCAGCCACGCTGTTGCCTGCGGCAGCGGGAGTCTGCGCAATGCAGTCGCCACTCTGAACAGACACTCATCTCGTTCGGGGCCTTCGGGAGCCTCCTGAATCGCCGCAAGATGCTTGTGGATGTCGTGGGACGGCAACTCCATGCTTTCGTCAGTGACCTGCCGCTCCGGGACGGCACGGCCGCCCCTTAGCCAAGCATCGCCGCCGGCGCGCCTCGAAATCATGTTCACCAACAGCTCCGCTTCCACTGCGGCCCTCCCCTCTCCGCAGCAGCCCTCTCTGGCAAGCGAGATCGCGGCGTCAACCTCGTCGCAGTACAGAAGCGCAATAGCCACGTTCTTCCTCACCTGCTCGGAGAACAGACCGCTTGCGCCCCTTAGCCTCTCGAGTAGCGGTCGCAGGCCTGACGAGAAGCCAGACCTGGCCATGACCACAGCAAGCTCAGACTGCTCCACGTCCCGAAGGAAACCCTCCTCTATCTCGTCCGACAGCTCCATGGCTGACTTAAAGAGCGAAGCGGCGTCTTGCTCTTGCCCGAGGCGTGCGAGCCCCTCTGCTACGGCAGCTGCTGTCCAGGGATGCTCTCGCGATGGCCGCAGGGCCGCGAGGATCTCCCTCAGTGCGAGGTCCTTCTGCTCGAGGCCGGGCTTCTCCACTATCATGCGCACCACCGCATGCACGCCTCGGCGGACTTCGGAGGCCGGCCGCGAGGGCCGCCCAGCTACCCAGATGGCGCCACACAGACGGCGCAACAGGCGCATCATCTCGCCGCCGACGGCGGATTCAAGAAGAGAGGCAGGGAGACGCTCGAATACACGCTCGATCCCACCTGCGCCGTAAGCCAGCTTCAAGGCGGGCAAGACTGCGATGAATTGCTCCCAGTACGCAACAGATGGCTCCTTCTTCCTCACCGTTCGAAGCAGTGAAGAGAGGCCCCACATCAGCCCCCTGGCCAGCGATCCTCCTCCGCTGTGGCGGAGCACGTCCAACATGCGCGGGACGAGCCATTCGTTACGTGCTATGGCGCTTGGACCAAGAACCTCCGCCATATTCTCCAGCAGGTTGATATAACCGAAGCGCTTATAGATGATCACTCCTGCGTTATACCAGACCTTCAGCACGGGAGCATCGTCGCTTTCTACCAACAGATCGCGAAACCACGTGGTAAGACGGGCCAGACGGAAGGCGCCATCGCCGTCTGTCTGCTTAGCCAGGTTGATCATGATGCCGAGTACCCCTGCGATGGCCTCCCGCGACTCCTCCGCCAGGCCAGCCCTCTTGAGAAAGCGCGCCTTGGCTGCAAGTCCCGTCATCTGATCGCAAGGGTCGGTGAGCTGGCGCAACACCGCGTCCACGAGAGATAGCCCCTCCTTGAGCTCTGCGGAGTCTGTCGGGAAAGGGCTGGCATGCTGACAGACGTCTGTCAGTGCCGCGGCGAGGTAGTACGGTTCTGGGATTCTGTCCATTTCTTCGAATGCTGTCCGGAGTCCGCCCAGCTGGGCGAACGCGCCAGCAAGGGCAGCATGTACCTGTGAACGCCGCCGAGGCTCTCCTGGATCACCGATCGTCTCCAAGGCCTCCACGTAGAGGGCTCGTGCTTCCGCAGAACGACCTTCGGCGTCGAGAAGGAATCCCAAGCGCGTCAGTGCGTGCGGCCGAGCATCATCGCGCAGACCTTCTGCATAGAGCCTGGCCTGCTCCCAGAGCCCAAGCTGGGCATACGCTTCGATCATCGCAACGAGAGGCTTTCTGTACAGAACCGCGGGGTCTTCCCCCTCACAAAGTCCGCCAACTCGTGACAGCAGTTCCTCGGCCTCTTGGCCGTCCAGCATCTGTGGGATTGCTACGATGAGGTCCTGCGCACGACGTGAGCGCTGAAAGCCCTCAAGCTCTGCCACTTGGTCTACGAAACGACTCAGAACATCTCGGCGCTCCGGCGGGTTGACTTCACCGCGAATGGCGGTCAAGACACCGAGTACTCCGTCCCACTGGTCTGCTGTCCGCGCGTATTCGGGCAGCGCGCCAACGACTGCATCCAGAAGTTCTCGGTCACCGGTGCGCACTAGCGCCACAACGAGCTCCTGCAGGAACGTCCAGCGATAGGGCTCCCGCAACTGGGAGACCACGTCAAGCGCCGCCGATAGCACAGCGCCACGGGGCCTCCGAGAACGTATGAGCTCAGCTTGCCTTAGGAAACCGGACGCGGCTTCATAGGCAAAGAAGCCCCACTTCAGTGGAATCTCAGTTACAGAACGAGCAACTCCTTCCATCAGATCGCCAAGCGTCTGGGTATCGTTCTCCGTCAGGCCCTCCAGCCCCGCAAGAGATGAAGCAATGTCGGCGATGGCCAATGCGCAGAGCCTCGGGTAACCTGTCTTTTCGCCCTCGGCCTCGTCGGCTCCTGCTGCCACTGGCGCGAACACCGGCCCGCTGGCGAGACTGACGACCTCCTTGGCCAAGCGGAGTAGCAGCTGCGCCGGAGGCAGGCTGCTTCGGCCGCCGTCCTCCGCCAGCCGCCTGACGGCCGGGGTTGTTGCCGCGCCCACGCGGAGCGCCGAGCCAAGAGTCAGGGCGAGCGCCCAAGTCCTGCAGAGAGGGTCTTCCACCGAGTCGACCCCGCGGGCCGCGTCCTCATGCCTACCGAGCTGACAGTCGGCGCCGACAAGCGAGACGCGAACGTAGTCCCGAAAGAGCGGATGGGCAAGCCCCGCTGCAGCGGACTGGACGGTGTCTCTAAGCCGATGGCTTTCCGGACTCACCGGGAGGTCTGCAAGACCGCGCGCCGTGGCCGCAAGAGCTTCCGCTCTGAAGAAGTCAAACACCGGTTCGTAGGCCTCGACGTGCCTCACCAGGGCCTCGTACAGTCGCCCGGCATCTCGTTGCGAGCTGGCTCGACCGATCACATCAGCCGCCGTTCTCACCGCGTCGATGAAAGTCAATGGACCAGCGGCCTCGAGTTGCCCCAATGCCGTCTCGACCGCTCGCAGGGCGAGTTGAGGCAGACCGCGTTCCGAAAGCACGTCCGCCAGGAGTATGATGGACTCCAGCCTTATCTCTCCATCCTCCAGGGAGTCTGCGAAACCAAGCAACTGCTCAGCCACTGGGTCACTTTCGTCATCCCCGCTCAACAGTGCTTCAGCCGCGACCAAGAGACAGCCCCTGATGAGGGAAGTCGAGCTGCAACAAATGGCCTTCTCCAGGAACGCCATGGCCAGATCCGCTCTCTCTCGAGACTCCGTGCATCCCCGCAACAGAAGGCGAAGCCCTTCCTCAGCAGATGCTGACCCCTTCCCGATTCTTGTACCAGGCATCATGAGAGAATCGGGTGATGAGAGTTCACCGGCTGTGCCGGAGGGAGGGGCGGAGCCCCGACCGAAGGACCAGCCGGCGTTGCCGCCGAGA
>CAZEBQ010000009.1:0-33626 GCA_964510295.1 uncultured Anaerolineales bacterium
CCGCCGGGCGCCGATGTTCTGCGTCCGCTGATTGACGTGGTAGGAGATCTCGGCGATCTCGCGGACGCCGTCCTCGGCGAACTCGACCGTCACGCTTTCGGTCTCAAGCATCGCCGCGTGCTGCTTGACGAGGGCGTTGTCCGGCTCGGTCAGGATGCGGACGAACTCGTCGGCCGTCAGGTCTTTCAGTTCGACGCGTATCGGGAACCGTCCCTGGAACTCCGGCATGAGGTCCGACGGTTTCGACTGCGTAAACGCCCCCGCCGCGATGAACAGAACGTGGTCGGTCCGCACCAAGCCGTAGCGCGTGCCCACGGTGCACCCTTCGACGATAGGCAGCAGGTCACGTTGGACGCCCTGGCGGCTCACGTCCGGGCCGAACTTCGAGTCCGATCCTGCCACCTTGTCCAGTTCGTCAACGAACACGACGCCCAGGTTCTGGACGCGGTCCAGCGCCTCGGCCGTCACCCGCGACTGGTCCACCAGCCGCTCGGTTTCCTGCTGGATGAGGATCTCGCGCGCGTCGCAGACCTTGACGCGGCGCGGCTTGGTGCGTGGCGGCATGAAGTGTTCGAGCATCGTCTGGAGGCCGACCATCTCTTCCTGCTGCGGCCCGCCGATACGGCCGAGGTCGATCTTTTCCTCGACCTCGACCTCCACGTCGCGGTCCTCGAACAGGCCGGCCCGCAGTTTCTTGCGGAGTTTCTCGCGGCTGGCCTGCCGCTGCTGCTCCTGCTCGGCGGCGTCGGCGTCCGGCACGTCCTTCGAGATGGCCGCCCACCGGCTCGACGGCAGCAGGATGTCGAGCAGCCGTTCCTCGGCCGCCTCTTCGGCCTCCGGCCGCACGGCATCCGCCGCTTCCTGCCGGACGAGGCTCAGGGCCAGTTCCGTCAGGTCGCGGATGATCGACTCCACGTCGCGGCCGACATAGCCGACCTCGGTGTACTTCGTCGCTTCAACCTTGATGAAGGGTGCGCCGACGAGTGCGGCCATGCGGCGGGCGATCTCGGTCTTGCCGACGCCCGTCGGCCCGATCATGATGATGTTCTTCGGGGCAACCTCCTCGCGCAGGTCCGCCGTCAGTTGCTGCCGCCGCCACCGGTCGCGCATCGCGATGGCGATGGCGCGCTTCGCCTCCGCCTGGCCGATGATGTACCGGTCCAGTTGCCGGACGATCTCGCGCGGCGTCAGGGCGTTCATGCCTCCAGCACCTCCACCGTGATGCGGTCGTTCGTGTAGATGCAGACCTCGGCCGCGATGGCCAGCGCCTCCCGGACAATCGTCTCGGCGGCCATGTCCGTGTGCTTGAGCAGCGCCGCCGCCGCACTCCGGGCGTAGGCGCCGCCGGAGCCGATCCCGATGAGGCCGTCGGCCGGCTCGATGACGTCGCCGGAGCCGCTGATGATGAGACTCGTCTCGGCATCGACGACCACCAGCAGGCTCTCCAGCCGGCGCAGCACCTTGTCGGTTCGCCACGCCTTGGCCAGTTCAACCGCTGCCCGGCGGATGTTGCCGGACGAATCCTTCAGTTTCCCTTCGAACCGCTCCATCAACGCAAAGGCGTCGGCCGCGCCGCCGGCGAACCCGCAGACGACCCGGCCGTCGTCGCCGAGGCGGCGAATCTTCGTCGCGTCGGCCTTAACGACCGTCTCGTTCATCGTGACCTGTCCGTCGCCGCCGACCGCCACCTGGCCGCCGCGACGCACCGACAGGATTGTCGTCGACCGTACGTTCATCGATCTGTCTCCCAACGGCCGGGCTGCCCCGGCCTTGGCATCACTCGCCGCCGTATGTCTCGCGCCACAGGATGTCTTCGAGCGGCTTCCTGTCGGCCTGCGGCGTTTTCTGCGGAGCCTTGCCGATGGGCAGGAGGATGATCAGCCGCTTCGAGGCCGGCACGCCCAGCAGGTCCCGGGCGAAAGGCTCTTCCTTGACGAGCGTCCCTTCGACCCAGACGGAGGCGTAGCCGAGGGCGGCAATGGCGAGCAGCATGTTCTCGGCGGCCGCGGAGGCGTCTTCGAGCCACCACCGCGACGCCTCCGGATCCGCCACGATGCCGACCGCCGCCGACGCCGTCGCGAATGCCGCCTGCACGCGTTCCAGGGCTTTCAGCGTCTCGGCCTTTGTGACGGCGATGAACTGGAGGGGCTGACGGTTTGCACCCGACGGCGCCCGCCGTCCCGCGTCGACGATTTTCAGAAGGTCCGCCTCCGGGACCTCGACCGGGTCGTAGGCCCGAACGCTTGCCCGCTTCTCGATTGCCTCGAACAGGTCCATAGCGGCTCCTTTCCCGTTTGCTCGCCCGTCTTCGCTCACCTCGAGACGGCACCCCGCCATGATAAGCCGACCCGGACAAGAGGCAAGCCGAATCGTGCAAACCCTTGCACGTCTCGGGCGACGGGCCTACGATTCGTGTATGTCGCGGCGGCGGACGGTCTTGCTTGGGTACTTCGTCCTTGGGGCGTATGCGGTCTGGTCCCAGGCGACGCTGCTGCGCGAGATGCAGGTCCTGGTGTTCGGGTCGGAACTCTCGTGGGGTCTGGTGCTGGCGTTCTGGCTGGCCGGCGTGGCCGCCGGGGCACTGGCCGCAGGACGGCTCATCAGCACGGTCCGCCGGCCATGGCTGATGTTTGCGACGGCGGGTCTGGCGATGCCGGCGGCGCTGCTTGGCGAGATCGTGCTCCTGCGCATCGCCCGGTCGATTGTCGGCGTGGGGCCCGGAGCGTACGTCGGCCCGGGCGTGACGGTCCTTCTGACGCTCGCCTCGACCGTCCCGGTCGGCTTCTGGGTGGGCCTGGCGTTTCCGGCGGCGAGTGCGCTGATGGCCCGGGCGCCGGATGCGTCGAGCGAGAAGGCGCGAGCCGTGGGATGGGTCTACCTGGCCGAATCGGCCGGGGCGCTGGTCGGCGGGGCCGCTTTTTCCTTTCTGCTCGCTGGCCGCGTCGGGGCCGTTTCGCTCGGCCTCGGCGGCGGGGCCGTCCTGGCCCTGTCGATGCAGATGCTGGTGCAGCGCTATGCCCGGCGGGGGTGGGCGCGGTTCATACCCCTCGGCCTCGCAGCGGTTCAGATCCTCCTCATCACGGAAGGCGTGGCCCAACGCCTCGACGAGACGTTGGTCCGCCGACGGTGGGCGAGTTTCGCCCAGGCGCTCGACCTCGTCGAGTCCCGCGATACACGGTACCAGAACATTGCCCTCGGGCGGCTCGGCGATCAGTTCAGCCTTTACACGAACGGCCTGGTGGACGCGACGTGGCCGAACCACGCGGAACTGGCCATCGAGGCCCACCTGGCGGCGTGCCAACACCCCGCGCCAAAGCGGATGCTCGTCCTCGGCGGCGGGGCGGAAGGCATGCTCAAGGCACTCGCCTGCCACGAACCGCAACGGCTGGATTACGTGGTGCTCGACAGAGACCTCCTCGCGATGGTCCGTGAGCATCTCGACAAGGCCGACCGCAGCGCCCTGGACACGCTCGACCGCCTGGGTCAGATCCACTTCGCGGACGCCCGGCGTTTCGTCAAGCGCGCCGCGGCGCGCGGAGACCGGTACGATCTGGTCATCCTTGCTGCGCCGGAGCCGGCCTCGACGCTGGAGGCGCGGATGTACACGGAGGAGTTCTTCGGCGAACTCTTTCGTGCCATGGCCGACGACGGCGTCCTTGCCTTCACGCTGAACACACCGGTAGGCTACTGGAGCGAAGAGCCGGCCGCCTACGCAGGGAGCATCCTCGTGCCCCTGAAGCGTGTCTTCCCGGACGTTCTCCTGACGTTCGGCTCGCCGATGCGGTGCTTCGCAGCCAAACGCCAAGGCATCCTCACAGAGAGTGGCGAGGCGCTGGCCCGTCGGTACCGGGAGCGCGGCGTCAAGCCGCATCACTTCGACCCCGACTGGTTTCTGGGGGCGTCCGACCTGCTGGATGCCGAGAAGCGGGCGGGGATTCATCGGGCGCTCGCGGCACACCCGCCTGAGTTCGTCAACACGGATGAGCGCCCGGCGGCGGCGCTGTACCGCATGCGGTACTGGCTTCAGCAGAGCGCCGCCGCTCACGCCGCGCCGGACGCTCCGGCCGAACACCGCGCCGACGTGCTGGGCGCCTTGCTGCGGCTGCGATTCGACCGGGTGATGCTGGGCGTCGTTGGTCTGACGGTGCTGGCAGCGCTCATCGGCCTGGCGCGCGGCCGGCGAGGCCTGCGCCGGACGGCCCTGCTCTGGTCGGTCGGCACGACGGGCTTCGCCTCGATGGCCCTGGAGATCGTCCTGCTGCACACCTTCCAGACGCTCTACGGCTACGTGTACAGCATGGTGGGGCTGGTGATCGGCGTGTTTATGTTCGGCCTGGTTATCGGCAGTTTGCTGATGAACCGCCGGCTTCGCGGCGCGTCGGGCGATCCGGCGCGTGGACCCGGCCTGCGGACCATCGTGGCCCTGGACTTGGCGCTGACCGTGTTTGCGGCCGGCCTGGTGCTCGGTTTGGCGCTGCTGCGACGTTCGGCCGCCGACTGGCCGGTGCAGATCACCACGTTTGCGTTGGTGGCGGTTGCGGGCATCCTCGGCGGGCTCGTGTTCCCGCTGGCTGCTGCCGTGGCGCTGAAGGAACGCGACACGACCACCGGCCGGGCGGCCGGCGCCATCGACGCCGCCGATCACCTTGGCGGGTGCCTCGGCGCTCTCGCAACCGGGACCGTGCTCGTGCCGGTCCTCGGTGTCAGCGGCGCGTGCCTGGTGGTGGTGGCGATCAAGGCGCTAAGCGCCGTGCAGGTGGGCGTGGCGGCTACGACCGTATGGCGGCCTTCGGGAAGATGACGGCGCTGTCAGGCCGCTTGGCCGACTCCCACCTCGTGGCGCACCGTGCTCTGATGGTCCCGCCTCAGCGACGCGCGGCATCCGACCCGCCCGTGAACGCATTGAGGAGGGATGCGAGTGCCGAGGCGGCGGTCTCCACCGTCTGCCGGTCGGGGACGGGGATCTTCAGATAGGGCTGCCCGGTGCCCTCGTCGGTCTGGACGAAGGCGTCGATGGGTGAGCGTCCCCGGGCGCGGCTCTCTGCGGTCGTGCGTGCGATTTCGCGCAAGAACGCCGCACCCGTTTCGATAAGTGGCTGGAGGGGCGACGGGGCGATCGCCGGCGGCGCGGTTAGGCCGGCGGCCTCGCGTTCAGCGACGGGGGCCTCTTCGGGTTCGGGCTCAGGCGCGGGCGGCGGCTCGTGGGCCGTGGGGGGCACCGCATCGGTGACGTGCCCGACGTGGTCCATGAACTTGCGGAGCCGTGTGCCGCCCAGCGATACCCGATCCTCGCCTCCGTCGAGCACGCCCGCGAAGACGCTCTTCTTGAAGGCCAGCACCCCGAGCATGCCGTGCTCGATGGTGCCCTCGGAGACAAAGTTGATCACCTGGACGGGGCGGTGCTGGCCGATACGGTGGACGCGGCCGATCCGCTGTTCGAGCACCGCGGGGTTCCACGGCAGGTCGAGGTTGACCACCGTGGACGCGCTCTGGAGGTTCAACCCCGTGCCGCCGGCGTCGGTCGAAAGGAAGACGCGTGCCTCCGGGTCGTGACGGAAGGCATGCAGCAGATCCCTGCGTTTCTTGCCCGGAATGCCTCCGTGGAGGTAGAGGAATTGCCACCGTTCGTCTTCGAGCCGCCGGGCCACCAGGTCGTTCATCCGCTTCCACTGGCTGAAGACAACCGCCTTGGCGTCGGGGCGTTCGAAGAGTTCGCCGAGGAACGTGGCGAGTTCGTCAAGTTTCGGGCCGAAGCAGGTTTTCCGGTCAATGAGGTAGGTGCTGTCGCAGGCCATGCGCATGTACTGGAGAGCGATCATGAGGCGCTGCTGATCGACCTCAGAGAGGAACCCAAGGCGATGCCACTTGGCGACGATGCGCGCCACGATCTCGCGGTTCTCGTTGTGCGGCACCCACTGCTGGGAGGTCATGGGCACGAAGAAGGTCTTGTCGATCCGCCCCGGGAGTTGCTTGAGCACCTGATCCTTGGTGCGGCGAATGAGGATGGGTGCGAGCGTCTTGCTGATCGCGTTCAGGTCGCGGTAGCCCACGACGCGGCCCGTGTCCTCTTCCCGGACCTGGTGGGCATCCAGAAAGCGGAACAAGGGGCCGAGACGGTGGCGGTCGAGGAACTCGACGATGGAGTGGAGTTCCTCGAGACGGTTCTCGAGCGGCGTCCCGGTGAGCACAAGGGCATAGGGCGAGTCGATGCGCTTGACGCTCTTCGCCGTGCGGGTCTGCCAGTTCTTGATCCGCTGGGCCTCGTCGAGGATCACCAGGTCGGGGGAGAGGGCGTGGATCGCATCAAGGTCGCGGAACACAACGTCATAGTTGACGATCTTGTAGAAGCCGTCGCCGGCGTAGAGGTCGTGCCGCTTGTGTGCGAGCCCTTCGATCACGGTTGCCGGCCGCCCCGAGAACTTGGCGATCTCGCTCTTCCACTGGTACTTCAGCGACGTGGGGCAGACGATAAGGGCGCGCTCGACGCCGAAGTGCTTGGCCATCACCTCGGCCGCCGCGAGGGCTTGGATAGTCTTACCGAGCCCCATGTCATCGGCGATAAGCGCTCGGCCCGCCCTCGCCGCGAAGAGCGCCCCCTCGCGCTGGTAGGGGTAGAGGGACGCCTTCAGCAGTTTGGGCGGCCGCTTCCGTCCGTTCCCGAAGTGCCTGGCGATGAGTGCCCGGCGGTGCGCGGCGTCGCGCACCTGTGCGATGAAGGCCCGCGCGTCGCTGTAGCATCGCAACTCGTGGGCGAAACGGCCCGCCCTCTGGAGGAAGCGATCGAATCGGGCGAACGCATCGTCGCGCAGAACCCCATCGTCGCCGAAGTGCGTCGCCGCCAGCGAGACGAGGCCCCGTGGGGCTTCCGTCCCAGCGGCAAAGACCACTTGACGCCGTGAACCGTACCGCAGGTAGACCTCGGAGTACGGAGGGGTGTAACCCTTCTGAAGCATCGCCCGCCGGCGCGTGCTCCGCCCCAGCCGCGCCAGGGTGAACTCGATGTGCTTGCAGGTGCCCAGCGTGTTCACCGCGAAATCGGGGCACGAGCAGTAGTTGACGCCGAGGCGCGTCCCGCGGACGGCGACGCGGTAGGTCCGCCCGGTTTCGGGATTCGTGACGGCGAACTCCGAGAAGACGGGATGATCGCCGGTGTTGCGGATTTGGAAGTTCTGCTGGCTGCCATACGCCCGGCGGAGCGCCACCTGCCACTCATCGAGCGTCAGGTCCTTCGGCTTCCGGGTGCGAGACACCTTTGGCTTTGCCTGCTTCGCCGTAGCGGCCTTCTTGCCACCGGCGGTTCGCCTCGTTCGCTTGGCCATGGATTGTCCTCGTCTCCAGCGAGCAACGGACCAATTGCAGACCCAACGGCAGGGCGTCAGGATAGTCTGTCCGCCTCCACGTGTCCAGTGGGGCGGCAGGCGGCGGAAGGTTGGGGTGTGGCAACGATTTCTCGCAGGGCCGTTGTACCCAGGGCTGGGCGGGCCTGTCATTTCGACCGAGGTCGCCTTGGCGACCGAGCGGAGAAATCTCGCTGTCCGAAACGGCCAGCGGCGAGACCCCTCGACTCGCTGCGCTCGCTCGGGGTGACAGCAGCGCGGGCGGGCTTCGGCGACGCCTTCTCGTTCGGCTTGAACGCCAGGGCCTGTTCCTGCGTCCAGACGCCGGGGATCTTTGTGCCGCACGAGGCGCAGGCGCCGTCGCGCAACTGGGAGGCGTCGGTCCGGTAGCCGACCCGTTTGATGACTACCTTCCCACACTTCGGGCAGTAGGTGTTGCTGCCCTCGTGGAAGGCCACGTTGCCAACGTAGACGTACCGGAGGCCGGCGTCCATCGCGATCTTGCGGGCGCGGTCGAGCGTTGCAACGGGCGTGGGCGGCAGATTCTTCATGCGGTAGGTGGGATGGAACCGCGAGAAGTGGAGCGGCACGTCGGGTCCCATGTGCGAGACGAGCCACTTGGCCATCTTCTCCGTCTCGGCCGCCGAGTCGTTCAGCGTCGGGATCAGCAGGACCACGACTTCGGTGTGGATGCCGATGTCGGCAAGCACCTCCAGCGTTTCAAGCACCGGCTTCAGGTGAGCGGCGCACTGCTGCGCGTAAAACTTCTCCGTGAAGGCCTTCAGGTCCACCTTGACGCCGGTGAGGTGGTTGCAGAGTTCGCGGAGCGGGGGCTCGCGGATGTAGCCGTTCGAGATGATGACGCTGCCGACGCCTTGCTTGCGTCCGGCGGCGGCCGCATCGTGCATGTATTCGTAGAAGACCACCGGTTCGCTGTAGGTGAAGGCCAAGGTAGGCGAGGCTCGGTTCCGTGCGATGCGGACGAGGTTCTCGGGCGGGATCAGCAGGCTGTCGACCTGTTCGGGCCGGTACTGGCTGATCCGCCAGTTCTGGCAGAACTTGCATTCCATATTGCAGCCGGCGGTGGCCACGCTCAGGGCGGTCGTCGTCGGCAGGTAGTGGTAAAGCGGCTTCTTCTCAATCGGGTCGATGTTGGTGCTGCACAGGTTGCCGTAGACGAGGGTTTTGTAATCGCCGCCCTGGTTTTCGCGGACGCCGCAGTAGCCGCGCTCCACCTCCGCCACGACGCACTCGCGGGGACAGAGGGTGCATCGGACGGCCTTGTCGGGCAGCCGCTCGAACCACATGGCGTCGTGGACGGCGGCCTGCGGCCGGGCGCCGCCGGTGACGCGTGGGCCGGCCACGTCTTCGCCGAGCGCGCGGGCGGCACAGAGCGTGCAAGCCCCCGCCCCGACGGAGCGGAGAAACGCGCGACGGGTTGTGGACGGCTTCGCGTTCATCCCACGTCCAACCATGGTCTGCCTATACTAACGACTTCGATGCGTTCCAGATTCGCGGTTCCCAGGCCGCGCGCCTCGCCGCTGGCCAGGTGGCGGACGGGCCGCTTCTCGGCCTCGAACGGTTTCATGCCAACCGCAGCGCGCTTGCGTTCGAGGATTTCACAGCCGACACGGTCGGCCGCCACCGGGTCGGTGGCCAGGATGAGGGCGCCGTACGGCCACTGCCACTGGCGTCTGGGCGCGGGCCCGCCCTGGTACTGCGGCCAGGTGGCGTCGAAGAGGGCCAGGCGAAGGCGGTTGCGGATGGGTTTCTGTGCGCAGGCATCGGCGATGAACGGGTCGCACCCGTTGTCGTGATACTTGTTCGGATTGTGGATGGCGCCGAAGAAGTTCTTCATGACGCCCGTGATGCCTGCAAGGTTGTGGTCCTTCAGGATGGCGGCGCTCGCGAGCGCCGTGGACTCGTCGGTGACGATGCGGCTGATGAGGCTGCCGGTGGCGCCGCTGGTGTAGACGTCGGCGGAGTAGCCGCCGTTGCGTCGCCGCTTGAGCGCGTCGGTTCCGAAGCATCGGACGGCGTCGCCGGTTCCCCTGAGCGTGTAGCCGGCGGCCTGGAGTTCGCGGTTGGTCCGGTCCCACAGCGTGACCCGTTCGGGTGGCAGGCCGATGGCGCCCACTGCCGCAGCCAGACCGAGCGAGACGGCCGGCTTCGTGGGCAGCCCGAGGCAGTTGACCTTGACCGCGAGCCGGTCGTCGGGCTTGAACCACCTGGCCCAGGCGTCGGCCGGCTTGGCGTCGCCCGCGAGGGCGCGGGCGGCTTCGTCGAGCAGTTCGCGGACGCGCTGCGGCGCGGGGCCGCGGCCGGCGGCGGCAAGGGCGTCATGACGGATGACGACGACGCGCGACCTCCCCGACGACGTCGCAGACGCCGGCGGCGGCGACTCGGCGCACGAGGTCAGCGGCAGCCCCGACGCCGCGCCGGCCACCATCGCCGACGTGGCTGCAGCACGGGCCAGGAAGGTCCGTCGGGTCAGGTTACCAGGGCAGCGAGCCATCATCGCCTCGTTGTGCAGGGGCAGACGCCGCCGCGAGCGGCCGGCGGGTCATTGCTTCGGCTTCTCCTCGTGGAAGACCTGAGCGGTGAACCGGTACAGTTCGGTCTGCGGGTCCTTCCAGGCGTCGCTGGGCAGCCCGGCCTTGCCGCACAGGTGCGTCAGGTATTGCGTGCGGTCCCAGCCTTGCTCGACAGGCACCTGCGGCAGGAAGACGCCGCGGCGGCGTCCGCGTGCCATGATGAGTCCGTCGCGGCCGATGACGATTCTTTGGAGGTCGTGGAGACGGCGGGTTGGCGACAGGACCGAGACCTCGACGGTCAGCGCGGGCCCTTCGGCTTCGGTAATCGGGTTGCCGACGAACCGATGGTCCTTGCAGGCCTGGCAGGCGTTCTCGATGACCGATTCGTAAAGCGGCCCGACCGCTGTGATGTGGCCGATGCATCCGCGAAGGCGCCCCGCGTTCTTCAGGGTAACGAAGACGGCGCCACGTGCTTTCAGGGTGGGCGTCAGATCGTAGGTGGCCGGATCCGCCGTCGGCTTCTCGCCCGTCTTGAGGAACCGGGTGACGGTGTCGCGCGCCAGGCGCAGGAGGGTCTGCTTCTCTGGATCTGCGAGACCCTGGCCCGCCCGCCAGAAAGCAATCGAGGTGTAGGTCACCGAGTTCGTCCAGTCGCCGGTCTGACGACCGCTGAAGTCGGTCGCCACGGCAGCGGCCCGGACGTCTTCCCAGGGCTCAACGATCTTCAGGAGCAGGCCGATGGGGTTGCGGCCGCAGATCGTGTCCCTGGTTTGGGCCAGGTGCTGTTTGAAACCGGGAAGGTCGATTTGGATGATACGGTAGAGGGCCATGCTGTTGAGGGCCTGGAGGTTCTTGGGAATGTTGTCGCGAAACGGCACGTAGCCGTAGTTCGGTCCGTAGTGGGTGAAGTCGCTGCTGACGACGAGGAGGGTGCCGGCGTCGGCCAGGGGACGGAGGGCGTCGGCAAGGGTTGTGCGCTGCTCGTCCGTCAGGTCGCCGACCAGGAGTTCGACCATGCGGAAGTCTTTGATGGCACGCTGGAGAAACGGCAGTTGGTTCTCGCACGACCATTCCGTCTTATGGGGGGCCGGTTGCTCTGTTACCACCGGACACCTCAGCAGGGCGTCCCTTGCCTCGATATCCACCGGAATGCTTCCGAGCGGCGTCTCGTAGGCGTCCACACGCAAGACGGTGCCGCCGCGGACGGGCATCTGGTGGCTCAAGCCGATTAGAATGACCCGCCGGTACGCGCCCCCTTTGGCCGTGGCGTAGACCTTCCCCGCAACGGAGCCGGAGTACTTGTAGCCGGCGTGCGGCACGATGACGGCGGCAGGTGCCGCGCCGAGGTCGGGCGGCTGGGCGGACAGATACGCATCGACGAGGCGGCCGAGTTGGTCGGCATCGGCGGGGAACCACCGCCCTGCCCCGGCACACGGGTGGACCTTTCCGGCGGGCGCAGGCGTTTCGGCCCCGTCGGGCCTGGTTGGCGCGGCGTCGGCCGGTTTGGGTTCGGCGGACATGGCACGCTCCTTGACGTTGGGCTCGCCGGCGTTCTCTGCGCCGGCAGTGGCGTCGGGCGCGGTCCCCTCGGCCGAACAGGAAACGACGAGACACATCATGGGCGCCGCGAGCGCCAACGCGGCGACGCGCACCAAGCGACGACGGCAGGACGTGATCATAGTCGGCCTCCCGCTCGGGGGAACATTCGTGACACGCTCTTCCCTCCGCTGTTCCGATTATAAGCACACACCAACCACAAGGCAACACGCGCCGGACTCGCGCATGGGACGCTCGGAACAGTTCGCGGGTGCCTGTGCGCACCCGCCCGACGGGTAAGGAGACCGCCGCGCAATGGAGCGTTGTCGTATTAGAACGTTTCCCAATGGGATACGTCGTCGAGGGATCGTTTCCTGGGATTGGGCAGGTCGCCTTCGGGCCGCCCGAGGGCGATCAGCGCCACAAGAGCGAGGTCGTCCGGCGCGCCGAGGCGCGCGACGACCTGCGGGGCGTAAGGTTTCTTGTCGCCGGCCACCCAGCACGCCCCGAGGCCAAGGGCGTGAGCCGCCACGAGCATGTTCTGCGTGGCGGCCGACCCGTCTTCGAGGTAGTACTTCGTGTCGGTCGCCAGGACGGCGATGCAGACGGGGGCGTCGGCGATGAAGGGGCCGTAGTCGGTCATGGCGGCGATCTCGGCGCGGGCGGCCGCATCGGTGACCACGACAAACTCCCACGGCTGTTCGTTCCGGGCGGTGGCGGCGAGGCGGCCGGCATCGAGGACCTGCTCGACAAGATCGCGGCCGACTTCGGCGTCGGCAAAGCGGCGGCAGGACCGGCGAGTGCGAAGGGCTTCGAGGGCATCCATCGTGTTTCTCCTAACACGACAGCACCACTTCGCGATTTCGCGCGGTGGGTCTCCGGACCCACCGCGCTCGAAAGCCCGTTTTCGCCGTTGCGCGGCGGGTCGGGAGACCCGCCGCGCACCAAGTGGCACTGTAGTGCTAATACCCCTTTCTCAATATCGTGCACGCTACGGTTTCGTGCCCGGCACGAGTTTCGGCCGCGGCTTCGGCACAGGCTTGGGCCTGGTCGGCGTCATGGTGATGACCTGCTGGTCCACCAGGTCCACGCGTCCGGAGGACGGGTTGTACGTGATCGTGCGTGCGGCAATGAGGCCGAACTGCTGGGTGGCCTCGTTCTCTTGCCAAAGACGTGCCCACTCGTCGGCTCCCGGCCCGCGATACAGGCGAATCATCTCCGGCTCACGCTGGTACAGCAGCCGCGCGGCGCTGCCACGACGGTCGTCCACCCAGAGCAGGACGCTGCCGTCGGCAACGAGTTTTTCGACCGTCAGCCGCTGGGTGCGTGGGGTATCGGGCGTGGCGGGCGGTTCGGTCGGCGGGGTTGTCTCGGCGGGCGGCTTCTTCTCGACGAAGACGACCTGGAGATCGTTGCTGGTGATGCGCGTGGCCGTGGGAAGCCGACGCCGGGTTTCGCCTTCGCCGGGCACGCCGCGGCCGACGTGGGCGGCATCGACGTTGCCGCTGAAGTAGGCCCGCTCACCGACGCCGTCGTAGGCCATGCTCTCGACCCAGCCGACGTGGGTGCGAGCGTACCCGTCGGGGAGGTCGCCGTTCCAGGCGGATTCGGCCTTGTCGGGCGGCAGGCCGGGCTTGGGCTCATCGCCGGCCGGGGTCCTCTCGCGGGCTAGGATGCGAAGCCGACCGGGCCCGCGCACGTAGGCCTTGCGGTTCTGTTCCAGATAGGTGAGGTTGTCGCCGATGATCTCCATTTGGTGGCGGACCGTCCCGTCGTCGGCCAATTGCTGCTCGACGGCGAGGACGTCCTTCTCGGCCAGGATGCGGACGAGTTGCTTCTCGCCGAAGAGGTCGCCGAGGCCACCACCGGCCGGCAGGGTCTTGTCGGCCGCGACGGCTTCCGGCGCGGGCGTCTCGGTCCCCTCCCCGGCCGGAGTCTCAGTTCCGGGCCGGTCGACGAAGTAGATCCAGAGGCGTTCGGCGTTGAGGCGGCTACCGCCGGTCGCGGTCCTGACATTGCCGTCGAAGTGGGCGAAGTTGCGGCTGTCTTCGAAGAGCATCCCACGGGTCCACTGGACGATGAGCGGTTCGGGTTTGTCTCGCGGCCGGCCCTGGAGGTCGGTGGTTGCGGGCAGTTCCAGTTCGCCGGCCCCCGTGACGCGGGCTTTCCCCTCGGCCTCGGCGAACTCGATGCGCGGTCCGACGACGCGCGATTGGGCCTCGACCGGTTCGCCGGAGGCCGTCTTGACCTGGTGCAGGCGGCGGGCCCGGGCGGGTTTGCCTTCGAGGAGGAGTGTTGCGGTGCCCTTGTTCTGGCGGACGTGGTCGCCCTCGGCATGGAGGTCGTCGCGGTCGATGAGCACGTTGCCGAAGGCTTCGAGGAACCGGGCCTCCATTTTCCCTTCCTCGGTGCGTCCGAAGGTAACGGTCAGGTTCTGAGCGCGGATTTTGCCCTCGGCATCATTGATGGCCACATCGCCGGCGGCTTCGAGGCGCTTCGGCTGCGTGCCGCCGGCGGCGTCGCGCGCGAACTTGATCTCCAGGTCCTGGCAGGAGATGTCGCCAATGGCCGGCGTGGCCTCGCCCTTCGCCACGTCCTTCTCGGGCGGCTGGGCGTTCTTGAGGTACACGTCGCCGTGGCCTTCGAGGCGCTCGACGGCTTGCCCGCCCTCCCCTTCAGCCTCGAAGAACTCGATCCGCAGGTCGTCGCCCTTCAGAATCCCGTCGGCCTGTTTGAGGACGGCCTGCCCGTAAAACGCGGCCGACTTGATCTCGCCCAGGCCGCCCGTCTGGTCGCTGGGGAGGCTGTATAACTCAAGGTTCATGCCGCGTTTCCAGGACGCCTCGAGCGGACTCGGCTCGGCGGGCTTGTCGGCCTCGGCGGTGGGTTCGCCGCCGCCCGCTGAACCGGTCAGGCTGGCGGTCGGGACCTTCGCCTGAAGGCGACCCTCGCCGCTGACCACGACCGTGGGAGGCTCGTGGTTGCGGTCGAAATCCAACCGCTGCCCCGTCAGGTGCAGGCGACCGGGTTGCTCCAGCAGGATCGGCCGGTCCTTGCCGATGACGGTGCCGGCGCCGGTCAGTTGGTTGAAGTGGACGGTGTCGCCGAGGATTAGCGTCTCGCCGTCCTCGACGCGGACGGGTTTCCCTGTGGCGGTGACCTGGTGCTGCTTGTCGCCGAGGGCCTTGCGTTCGGTCGGCTTGACGGGCGTAATCAAGAGCGGTCCGTCGGCGACGACGGTGAGCAAGGGCCTGGCGTGGGCGTCGAGGTCGGTCCGGCGGTCTGCGGCGCCGTGCTTCGGGGCCGCGTCGCGGGTTTCGCTTCCGGTTTCGGCGCCGGTTTCGGTGCCGGCGCCGGTGGCCATTCCGGCCGGGCTGCTTTCACTGTAGAGGTTGAGGTGGTCGCATCGCAAACGCTGCATCTCCTGGCGTGCGTCCACGTTGCCCTCCAGGTCGATGCACCAGAGGTTGCCGGGCTCGTCTGCGGCGGTGGCCGGTTCGGCGGCGTCGGGGGCCGCAGGGGCGGCAGTCTTCGTTGGCGTGTCTGCGGCCGGGGCCGCCTCTTTCTTCCGGTCACCCTGGAGGAAGTTCATGCTTTCGCTCGTCTCGAAGGTGATGAAGATATCGTGGAAGAACTTCATCGTATCGATGCGTCGGGTGTCCCGATCCAGGGCCATCCACATCTTGCGGGCCGTCAGGCTCATGTCGCCGCCCACCATGACGACGGGGCCGTCGGTGGACATTTCATACACCTTGTTGTCGAACTCCAGGTCATCGAGGCTGACGAAGATGTCGTCGGCGTCGTCGTCGGGCGTGGCGCGGTCGTGTACGAGGACAACGTTTCCCCACAGGCGGCCGGACTCGATGTCATCGGCGTTGGTCAGTTGTCCTTTGGTCACGGCCAGGCCCTTGTCGGCGAGGAGCGTGATGACCGCGCCGGCCTTGGTGAAGAACTGGATGCGCGGCCGGTCGATGTCGGCGGTCTTGTCGGTCCGGTGCTGGACGACGTCGGCGAGGAATCGCATCTCCACACGGCCGGTCTTGTCTTTGCGGACCAAGTTGAGGTTCTCGGTCCGGTCGTGGAGGAACCCGCCGGGCGTCGGCATCTCTTTGCCGCCGGTAAGCATCTGGTGTGCGCCCGGACCGGGCACAGGATGATAGGCCGTCAGACTCGCCTCCCAGTCCAGGTAGACCCAGCGGAAGGCCATGAAGACAAACACGGCCGCCAGGACCGGCAGCACCACCAGCATGACGCGTTTGAAGGTCACGGCCGGTCCCTCCACGGGTTCCTCGGGGCCGGCAGATCGCTCGGCAGCCGGTCTTGGTAGCGCCGGGTCACCTTATCCCAGAGTTCCTGGCAGGTGAGGATGAGTTCGATGGTTTCGCGGACCGCCCCCGCTCCGCCGTCGGCCTTCGTCACGTAGTGGGCCAGCCGCTTGACCTCGTCGACGGCATTGGCCGGCGCCACGGCAAATCCGGCCCGCGCCATCGGGGGGATGTCAACCAGGTCGTCTCCGACGTAGCAGGCGCCGGCGGCCGAGGTGCGGAACCGCTTGAGGATCGTCTCGAAGACGGGCAACTTGTCTTTAGCGCCCAGGTAGACGGCCTTGATGCCGAGTTCGGCGGCCCGCTTCGAGACGGCCTTCGATTCGCGGCCCGAGAGCAGCGCCGCCCGGTGTCCCGCCCTGAGCCAGTACTTGAGGCCCTGGCCGTCGAGGCAGTGGAAGGTCTTGACCTCGAGGCCGCGCGAATCGAGCACAATCCGCCCGTCGGCCAACACGCCGTCCACGTCGAGTACGAGAAGGCTGATGGAGTCGAGCACCCGCGTCTCCTACAGGCCAACGCCCGTGGCCAGGAGGTCCTGGACGTCGACCAGCCCGACCAGGCGTCCGCGACCGTCCACGACGGGCAGTTCCTCGATGAAGTAGCGGTTGATGATGCCGATGGCGTCGTTGGCGGTGTCGCCGACGCCGACGGCCTTGGGGTTGGGCGTCATAACGTCGGCGATGGGCCGGTCGAGGGCGTCGGCGTCGCCGCCTTCGAGCAGCCGCCGCAGGTCGGCGTCGGTGAAGATGCCGGTCAGTTTTCCCCTGGCGTCGGTGAGGCAGACGGCGCCGCTGCGTCGTGGCATGTTTTTGAGGCTGGCCAGCGCGGCCCGGACGGTGAGGTTGTCGCGTGCGGCAGGCAGGTCGGCGCCCTTGCGCATGACGGTCTTGACGGTGACGAGTTGGCGTCCGAGGCTTCCGCCGGGGTGGTAGAGGGCAAAGGCCTCGCGGCCGAAGCGGCCAACCTTCTGTCGCATCTTCAGGACCGTCAGGGCCAGCGCGTCGCCGAGGGCGAGCATGGCGGTGGTGGTGGCCGTGGGGGCGAGGCCCATGGGGCACGCCTCGTCGATCCGGCCCATCCAGAGCAGGACGGTGGCTTGGCGGGCCAGGGTCGAGTCGGGGTTGCCGGTCATGGCGATGATCGGGACCTTCATTTTGTTGAGTTGGCCGAGCAGGCGTGTGACTTCGGCCGTCTCGCCTCCGTAAGACAGGATGAGGACGACGTCCTTCGGCTGGACGCGACCGAGGTCGCCGTGGATCGCCTCGGCGGCATGGAGGAACAGGCTGGGCGTACCGGTGCTGGCGAGCGTGGCGCTGATCTTGCCGGCGATGATGCCCGCCTTTCCGATGCCGCTCGTGATAACGTTGCCCCTGCACCCGTAGAGCATTCGTGCAGCGTCGGCGAACTCGCGGCCGACGTGTCCGATGAGGCTGTCGAGGGCTCGTGCCTCGTGGGTCAGCACTTCCCGGGCATAGACCAAGTCCGGCCGCGGGAGGCGAGACGTCCTGCGCGTTGCCATGCCGTCTCCCCGTGTCTGGTCGATGGGTCCAGTCTAATGGGGGACCGGCGGCCCTGCAAGCCTTCTTCGTATCGGGCGGAATTCCCGCAACATCCCGCGGCGACGAACGTTAAATACCTTGTGATAGCGGCGTTTCACTCGTATAAACGGGCGGGTACAGACGTCACGTCAGAAGGAGGATGACCCGTGCGGCACAAGAGGATGGTGTGCTACGCTGGTGCGGTGCTTGCTGTTTTCCTGATGGTCGGGCCGGCCGCCGCGGCCGAAACCACCGGTGAGACCAAGACTGAGGCCAAACCGGAGATGACGCCCGAACAGCATTACGCCAAGGGCGAGGTCCTCTACAACAAGAAGTGGGTGCACATCGAGACACTCTTCAAGGACTACCGCCAGGGTCGCCACGAACTGGCGTACGCCGAGAAGCGCGGCGACCGCGCCAAGGACGAATTGGCAGGCCTTCACCGCGAGATGGCCTTGATGAAGAGCGAGACGCGGGAGACCGAGCGGCCGGTTCGCATGGAACTCGGCAAGGCCAGGAATGAACTGCGCAAGTACAACCACATGCTCAGGAAGAACCCGCCCGTCAAACCGACCCTCCGGGACCTTCCGAGACAGCCCAGACGCCCCGCCGGCTACAGCAGCCGTCGCAGCAGCAGCAACTACGGCAGCAGCAGCAGTTCCCGGTCCAGCAACAGCGACCGATACGACGACCAGATGCGCGAATGGCGCCGGACGTGTGAGGCCATCAAGTCCGACAACGAAGCGAAAATCAAGAAGTACCAGGCGGAGTCGAAGATCTACAAACAGGAACAGGCCGAAGCCAAGGCCGCCGTTCCTAAACTCGAGGCCACCATCAAGGAATCCCTGGCCAAACTCGACGAGATCGACACCGGCCTCAAGGAGAAACAGGCGCCCACGCGAGGCAAGTCCGACAGCGTAACCGAGGGCGTTCTCGCCCATAACCGCAAGGTCGGTGTCGTCAGAACCCGCGTCGAGCAGATGGCGGCTGCGATGCGGGCCGCGCCGGAAAGCCTGCGCGCCAAGCACGGCATCATCGAGTTTGAGAAGGTCTTCTACACCTCCTCCGAACTGAAAACGACCTACGAGAAGACGCAGGGCGAAATCAACCGTGTCCGCGACCAACTCAAGGCCGAGTCCGAGAAGGCGGGAATCCCCTTCCCCGAGGAATGGCGCCATCCGCAGCAGGACCGCATGGATGCCATCAAGGCCCTGGTCGAGAAGGCGGCCGGCGCGGCGAAGGGATAGGACGCACTTGGCGGCTTTCCCCGGCCGCCGGCACATACCGGGTGATCATTCGCGGCGGCCTGCGAAGGTCGCCGCGCGATTCTTGACCTCGGTAACGTTCACTACAGCGCCACTTACCGCGCGGCGGGTCTCCCGACCCGCCGCGCAACGGCGAAAATGGGCTTTCGAGCGCGGTGGGTCCGGAGACCCACCGCGCGAAATGGCGAAGTGGCGCTGTAGGGCGTTGCCGCAACCGATAATGCCCCAGCGTATCGGCACGGTTATTCCCCCGGAGAAGGGCCGGCAGGCCCCGTCGGCGCGGGTTGAGGTTCAATCCGTCTTCTGTGGCGGCACGGGAGCAGGCGGGGCACCGTCACCCCCCTGCCCGCTTTCGTCGGGGCGTTTTCCGGTGACCGGGTCGCCGAGAACGGTCTTGACGGGGCCGGCGCGGACCTTGGCGGGCATCGAGATCGAGATGGGGGCCGAATAAACGACCGGCCCATTCACGGGTTGGTACCGGGCCGAGAGGGTAATGACCGCTGCGGTCGGAACGTCCTCGCCCCATCCCAGTTGGGTGGCGTAACCCCATCCCACCAGGCTGCGCATGCGGTGGGCCGGGAGTTCGTCGCCGGCGAACGTCCAGACGCGGAGCGGTTCGGCGGGCGCCGCGGTCCCCCGGCGGACCCTGCCCGCGTACATCATGAACTCCAGCGTGCCCTTCGCCAGAACGGTGTCGGGGCGGTCCGACTTGAACAGGAACACGCGGGCGTTAACGCCGTCGGGCCCCGGCACCTGGTCCCAGTTGATGGCGGCCGGGGGCGCCGCCCAGAAATCGACGCGGTCCACGACGTCGACCGGCCAGGGAGGCGTCGGGCTGACCGACTTCAGTTCCTTGGCGCCCGACGCCGGGCCGCCGCAACCGGCCGCGAGGCACACAACGCACAGGGCCACCAAACCGCACACGCGTGTCATGGCGTTTTCTGCCCCTTTTCGACCCGGTCCGGCATCTGGATGCGTTTGCTCGGCCGTGCGGCCGGTTTCTTGGACGTCTCGCCGTTCGTGCGTGGTTCCATCTCGCGCCAGACGCCGTCGCTGAACTCCTTGAAGGGCCGGTCTTTCATCTGTTCCGCCCCGGTTCCCCTGAGGAGGTTCAATCGCTTGACCTGGCCGGCGGTCTCAACGTCGGCCTCTTCGATGTTTCGCAGGACGGTGGGCGTCAGGATGATCAACAGTTCGGTCCGCTCCTTGACCTTGCGGATTGACTGGAACAGCCCCCCGAGCAGGGGGATGTCACCGAGGATGGGCACCTTGTTGAGCCGGTCACGGTCGGTGGTGGTAATCAGGCCGCCGATGATGATGGTGTGCCCGTCCTGCACCGTGACGGTGGTTTCGGCCGACCGGCTGTTGACGATAATCGCGTTAACGCCCTCGCTGATCGGAACGGTCGAGTCGTCGAGCGCACTGATTTCGGGATGCACTTCCAGGTTGACGAAGCCGTCGGGATTGATGCGCGGGATCACGTCGAGCAGAATACCGACGTCCTCGTACTGAATCGTGTTGATGGTCGTCCCGTCTTCGGTCACGCGGCTGTTGGTGATGAACGGGACGCGCTGGCCGACGTTGATGGTGGCCGTCTGGTTGTCGGAGGCGAGGATCTGTGGGCGGCTCAGCATTTCCAGCCGACCCTGGCTTTCAAGGGCCCGAAGCAGAAAATTGACGTCGCCGCCGGTCACCGAAACCTGGAACCCCGGGTTCAGCGTCAGGCCGGCCGATGCGGCAAAGGCCGGCGCCGTGCCGCCGACCATGTCGTGGTTCCGCCAAGCCTCCATGACCTGCCACTCGATGCCGAACTCGTTGACGTCGTCGATGGTGACCTCGGCCAGGAGCACCTGAATGAGGACTTGCGGCGGGGGCTGGTCGAGTTCCTCGATCATCTGGGCGACGACGTCGTAGTACCGCGGACTGGCCGACAGGAGCAGCGTGTTCGTGGTCGACTCGGCCACGATCGCGACCTCGCGTTCCAGGATGTACTGCGACGTACCCGCGCCGGCGCCTCCCAGTTGCTCCTCGAGGAGAGCGCGTTCCTGATCCAGGAAGTTCGTCAGGGCGGTCTCGATGTCGGCGGCCTGGGCGTTGCGGAGCCGGTAGATTTCGGTCAGGCGTTCGGCCGCCGTGCTCTCATCCAATTCCTGGACGACCTCGCTGGCCAGTTCGACGTAGTGTTTCGTGCCGCCCACCAGCAGACTGTTGGTTCGGATATCCACCGTGACGGTCAGGGCGACGTCCTCGGCGGACCCGACGACGGCGGCGGTCCCGCTCTCGCCGCCCTCGTCCGGAACGAGCCTGTACTCAATGGCCTGCTTGCCGCCGGCGGCTGCGGTCGTCTGTTGCATCCGAAACAGTTCGTTGAGCACCTGGGCCATGGCCCGGGCGTCGGAGTTGACGAGGCTGAAGACGCGGATCTCGGCCGTCCGCGGGCTGGTCGAGTCCATGGCGTTGATAAGACTCTCCAGGAGCGGCATGTTCTCCAGGGGCGCCGAGATGACCAGCGAGTTCGACCGCCGGTCGGGTGTAATCAGCACGCCTTCCTGGAGGGCGGACGTGATCAGTTTGCCGCCGTCATCCGAATGCGTGACGAACTGCAGCAACGCCTGGCGATTCGGACTGGTGGCGGTCAGGGCTGTGGGTTTCTGGTTCAGCGCGTCGTTGAGGATGGCGGCCAGTTCCGTCGCGTCGGCGTTTTCGAGGGTGAAGACACGGATCTCGGTGACGCGCGGCACGGTGTCGCTATCGAGTTCCTTGACCAGTTCGCCGACGCGTTTGATGTCCGACGGGCCGGCCTGGACAACAACGGCGTTGATCCGCTCATCGACGCTGATGCCGACGGTCGGGCCCGCCGCCGCCCCCGGCAACTGGTAAAGGCTCGTCAGCGTACTGGCCACCTGGGTCGCATCGGCCTTGGCGAGCGGGAAGATCTGGACCGTGGTGCCCGGCCTGTCGGGTTCGGCGTCGAGGCGGTCGACGAGCGACTCGACCAGTTTCATGTCTTCGGGGGTGGCCGACACGATCAGCGAGTTGGTCCGGGCTTCGGTCACGACCATCACGGGGTCGCTCGGTTCGCCGCGCGTCGCCCGTTGCGCGAACAGTTGCTCGATCGTCGGCTGGAGCACGGTGGCGGTGGCCTGCTGGAGATGGAAGATGCGGAACTCGTTGGCGGCCAGGACCTGGTCGGTGTCGAGTTCGCGGATCATCGCCTCGATGGCGTTGAAACTTTCGCGGCTGCCGGCCACCAGGAGCGTGTTGGTCCGGGGGTCGGAGATGACGCTGACGGGCAGCATCCGCCCGGTGCCTCCGGCGGCCTGTTCGGCGGCCCGTTTGGCGTCGAACAGTTGCTGGAGCGTCGGCGCCAGCCGTGTGGCGTTGGCGTTCTTCAGGGTGAACATCCGGAGGTCGCCGAGGACCGAGAAATCCTCGCTGGAGTCGATCTTGCGGATGATCTCCTCGAGGACGGCGAAGTTCTCTTTGCTGGCCGAGACGATCAGGCTGTTCGTCCGGATATCGACGGCAATGGAGACCTTCTCGCGGTCGGCCAGAGCCTGATTCGTGCCGGCCGCCAGCATGCCCGGTTTGTAGAGGCCCTGGGCGACCAGGCCCTGGAGCATCGTGGCGATGCGCTGGGCGTCGGAGTTCTCGAGCGGGTACATCCGAACGACGCCGGTCTCCTCCGGCGGGGGCACGTCCACCTTCGCCAGCAGCCCCTTGATGAGCGTCAGGTTCTCCTTGCTCGCCGAGATGATGAGCGCGTTCGAGAGGACATCGACCTCGACGTCCACGCGGTCCTGCGGCACGGGCGTCTGGCCCGGCAGCGTCATGCTCTGCAGCCGCGCCGCGAACAGACGCTGAAGCGTCGGCCCGACGATGCCCGAGTCGTTGTGTTCGAGCGGAATCACGACCAACTGCACCGACGGGTCCTTGAGTTCGACGTCGAGTTTCTTCAGCAGGCTCTGGATGACCTTCGTGTCGTCGGCGTTGGCGGCCACCAGCAGGGCGTTGACGCGGACGTCGGGCAGGATGATCGGCCGCTGACGCTGAACGTCGGTCGTGCGTGCGGCCTGGTAACGCTGGTCGAACAGGTTCTGCATGGTGGTGCCGATGGTCCCGGCGTTGGCGTGTTCGAGTGGGAAGAGTTGAATCTGGCCGCTGAGGGCCGGGCTGGCCCCGTCAAGTTGCTCGGCGAGGGACTTGGCGAGTTGGAACCCCTCGGCCGACCCGCCGATCAGGAGGCTGTTGCTCCGTGCGTCGGCCATAATAATGATGCGCAAGGCCTCCGCGTCGGCCGCACCGAGGGTCGCGAACCGCTGGACGCGGGCGTCCATCAGTTCCTGCAGGACGGGGCCGATGGTGATCGCCTCGGCGTTCTTGAGCGGCACGATGCGGATGTCGCGAAACTCAATCGGTTGCTTGGCGTCGAGACCCTTCAGCAGCGTGCCGATCATGGCGAAGGTCTTCTCGGAGGCCGAAAGAACCAGGGCGTTCGTCCGCGTATCGACCTGGACGGTCGGCACGTCTTCGGCGCGCACGAACTCGGCGTTCGGGCCCGTGAAGAGGCCGTCGATCACGTTCTTCAGACGTGTGGCGTCGGCGTTGACGAGCGGGACGATCCGCACGACGTTCAGCGAGCCGGCGCCGGGGATGTCCATCGTCTTGATAACGTCGGCGATGAGCGGCATGACGTCGCTGCGGGCCGCCACGACGATGGCGCTTGTCGTGGGGTCGGCCTGGATGGTCAGCGCGGCGCGAGCCTTCGGGAGGTCGGTCTCCTTGCCGTCCTTCTTCTTCTCCAGGACCGTGCGAAGGCGCGTGACCTGTGTCTTGAGTCCTTCGCTGCCGGGCGTTGGCGTACTCTCGGCAAAGACGGCCTCGAGCATGGGGGCCAGGCGCGTCACGTCGGCGTACTGGAGGTAGAAGACGCGGACCTCGGTGACGATCTTGCCGGTGTCGCGGTCGAGGTCCTGGATGATGAGGTCGGCCAGGGCGAGGGATTCCTCCTGGCCGCTGAGCACGAGCGAGTTGGTCCGGAGGTCGGCCGAGACGCTCAGCGGATTGACGAGGGCCTTGCCGCTCACGCTGTCGGGTTCGGCCTTGCCTTCGACGCTGGTTCCCACTTTGCCGCCCAGTTCCTGGCCCTGGGTGAAGATATCTTTGAGAATCTCGGTGACGGACTCGGCGTCGGCGTTCTTGAGGTGGACCACGCGAACCTTCGTACCCTCAACCAGGGGGAAGCGGTCCAGCAGGTCGACGATGGCCGCCATCGCCACCAGATTGTCGGGCGTCGAGGAGATGAGCAGCACGTTGGCGCCCTGCGTGTTGACCAGCGTCGGGTCGGCCGTGATCTTGATCGGCTTCGTGAGGTCGAGTTCGGGGATGATGCGTCCGTCGGCGCTGCGGACCTTAAGCAGGCGGACCTGTTCCTGGATGGCCCGGGCCTCGGGCGTCACCTGGGCGGTCGCACTCGGCCGCAGCATGTCGGTCAGCACGGTGGCCAACCGTGTGGCGTCGGCGTGCTTGAGTGGAATGATGAGCACTTCGGCCTCGGCGTAGGCGGGTTTCCGGTCGAGCGTCTTGATAATCTTCTCGACCTGGTCGAACACCGGGCCGCGCGCGGTCACAATGATCGACCGCGTCCGCTCGTCGGCCTGGGCGCTGATCGGCTCGTCGGGCCGGATCTTCTGGACCTGGGCAAGCATCTGCAGCAGAACGGGCATGACTTTCGTCGGCTGGGCGTTTTCGAGCGGGTAGATGCGGAACTCCAGTTGCGGGGCGATCTCCTCCTTGTCGAGTTGCTCGATGAGGTGTTCGACTTCCTCCAGTTTCGCAGCCGCCGCCGACACGACCACCGCATTCGTATCGGGAAGCGCCGTGACCGTGACCTGGTCCTCGGGGCGTGCGATCACGCCGGGCACCGCGCGGTAGAGCGTCGTCAGGGCCAGGGCCACGCGTGTGTTGCTCGTGTTCTTGAGGGAGAAGACCTTGAACTGCCGCTTGGTGTCGGCGGCAGCGGCGTCGAGGGCCTCGGCCAGTTGCTTGATGATCTCGTAATCGGCGTCGGAGGCGTTGATGAGGATCGCGCGTTGCTGCGGCAAAACGGTTGTCTCGACCTTGCCCCCCGTCGGCCCTTGCCGGCCGGCGGCGCCGGCCTCGCCGCGCGAGCCGCTGGGGCGGGACGTCCGGACGCCACTGCTGCTGCGCCGGACCGGGGTGACGGAGCGACCGGCCGCTTCGCCGAAGATCTGCCGGATGGCCTGCTCCACCTCCGACGGGTCGGCGTGCTTGAGGGTGATGATCTTCAGCGCCCCGCGTTGCGGCTGCATCTGCTCGATCTGCGCCACCCACTCGGAGACCTGCTTGTACATGTCGTCGCTGGTGGCCAGGACGATGGCGTTGGCGCGGACGTCGGACGAGACGGCCAGCGGGTCGATGCTGCGTTTCTCTCGTATCGCCAGCATGTACTGCTGACGGTACAGGTCCTGGACCATGCCGGCGACCTCCGGCGCGTCGCCGTTGGCAAGTTGAATCACGCGGACCGTCGCCGCCGACGAGGTCGTCGCCTTGTCAAGGTCCTTGGCCATCGCGACGATCTTGTCGACGTCGTTCGACGGGCCGCTGATGACCAGCGCGTTGGAGCCCTTCTCGGCTGAGACGGACACGCCCTGTTGGCGGGCCGTCGCGCCGTAGCGGCTCGACGGGCTCGAAGCCCCCGCCGTTGCGGTCGACGCCTGGGCCATCTTCGTCAGCACGGGCGCCAGGTCTTCGGCCTTGGCGTTCTCGAGGATGAACATCTCGGACCGTATGCCGGCCGTCGCCTCGGAGTCGAGTTTTCCCAGAAGGTCTTTGACCTTCTGGAGGTTCTTGGCGCTTGCCGTGACGATGATGCTGTTCGAGACGGGTTCGGCCACCACCGTGACCACGTCGTTCGGGTCGATGGTGCGGCCGGTGCCCCGCGGTGGCTGGAAGGCCTGGCTGACGGCCAGTGCGACGCCGGCGGCCTGGGCGAACTTCAGCGGAATCAGCACGGGCTCGGTCACGCTACCCGGGCTGGCCGTGTCGAGTTGCGTGGCCAGTTCGCGAATCTTGTCGAAGGTCTCGTCATCGGCCCGGACCATGAGCATCCGGGCGTCGCGGTCGGCCTCGATGACAACGTTCGACCGTGGCCCGCTGCTGCTCATGCCGAAGAAGCCGTAGCCGCCGTACCGGCTGCTTCGGCTGCTGCGCTGACCGGAACCGAACACGCTGTTCAGGACCTGTGCCACCGTGGTCGGATCGGCGTTGGCCAGCGGGATCAGCCTGACGGCGTACTGTTCGGACGGGGCCGCATCGAGTTGCTCGATGAGTTCCGCGATCCGCTTGTGGTCCTCGGCGCTGGCGCGGACGATGAGCGAGTTGGAACTGCTGTCGGCGTTGATCCGGACCTGCCCGGTCGTGGTCGATTGGCGCGACCAGCGGCTCCAGTAACTGCTGCTGCCCGACGACGAGGTCCGTTTCTGGACCGTCGCCTGGAGCGCGGTCGCCAGGTCGGTCGCATTGGCGTACTCCAGGCGGTACACCTTGACCGTCACCTGGTCTTCGGTCTGCGCCTTGTCGATCTCGTCGATGACCTTGGCGATGAGGGCGTGCTTCTCAGCCGGGGCGGCGACGATGACCAGCCGGCCGGCCTCGTCGCCGGTTATCGTGACGCGGGAGGCGTCGGTTGTGCCGGAGGCGGCGGGCCGGCTGTAGCGGCTCGCGGACCCCGATCCGGACGACGACGCGAAGATCTCCTTCAGCGCCGTCACAACGACCTGGACCTCGGCGTTCTTGATCGGGTACGTCTTGACGAGCGGCGTGCCGACCTCGCCGGTGGCGTTGTCGAGGTCGGCCGCCATCTTCTTGACCTTCTCGACCTGGGCCGACGGACCACTGATGACCAGGCCGTTGGACCCGGCGTCGGCGCCCACGGTGACGGTCGGTTGGCCCACGGTTCTACCCGCTCGGCCCATCCCGCTCGATGCCGAGGTTCTAGGAGACGACGGGGACTCGGCGCGGACCATCTGCTGAAGGACCGGTGCCACCTCGACCGCCCGGGCGTTTTTGAGGAGCATCAGTTCCGTCCGGACGCCGGCGGTCTGCTCGGTGTCGAGTTTCGCGACCAGGTCGCGGACCTTCTGAAGGTTCTCGGCGCCGGCCGTCACGATGAGGCTGTTCGAGGCGGGCTCGGCGGCTACCGTCACGGACTGGCCCTGGCTGGAGCGGCGTCCGCGCGGCGGTTCGAAGGCCTGACCCACGGCCTCGGCCACACCGGCGGCCTGGGCGAACTTCAACGGGATGAGCGTGGGCTCGCCTCGGGCGCCGGCGCTGGCGGCGTCCAACTGCTCGGCCAAGGCCTTGACCTTCTCGAAGGTTTCATCGTCGGCGTGCACGACCAGCATGCGGGCATCGGTGTCGGCCTGGATGACCAGCGTCGGGGCCACCCGGCTGGACCGCGATCCCCACTGGCTTCGCCGCCGCGAACTCTCAAGGAACACCAGGTCCAGGAGGTCTTCGACGCGCCCGGGGTCGGCGTGCTTGAGGGGGATCATTCGGACGGCGAACGTCTCGGTGGGCGCCACGTCGAGTTCCGCGATGAGGGCCGCGATCCGCTTGTGGTCCTCGACGTTGGCCCGCACCACGAGCGAGTTCGACGACTCGTCGGCGCTGATCCGAACCTGCCCGGTCGCTTGCGGTCGGCTGGAGCGGCCGTACCCGCCGTACCCGCCGCGCGACGAGGACGAGGCCTTCTGGAACGTGTTCTGGAGCGCGCCTTCCACGTCCCCGGCGGCGGCGTGCTTGAGGCGATACACCTTGACGCTGACCTCCTCTTCGCTCTGGGCGCTGTCGATCTCGTCGATGACCTTGGCAATGAGTTCGTGCTGCTCGGCCGACGCGCTCACCACGACCAGCCGCCCGATCTCATCACCCGTGACGCTGATGCGAGACCGCCCCGCCCCGCTCGAGGTGCCCGTCCGGCCGCCGGCGCCCGACCGGGCCGTGAAGATGTCCTTCACGGCCGTGACGACCGTCTGCACGTTGGCGTTCTTGACGGGGTAGGTCTTGACGAGTGCGTCGGGCGCCTGGTCCATCTCCTCGATGAGTTTGGCGATCTTGAGGTGCTCCTCGGCCGGCGCGCGGACGACGATGGAGTTGCTGCTCCGGTCGGCGCTGATCTGAACGCGTCCCCCGCCGGCCCGTCCGGTGGCACTTCCCCGAGCCGCCCCTCCCGGCGAGCGTTCAACGGTGCCCGACAGGGCGGTCGCCACGGTGGTGGCGTCGGCGGTCGCGAGGCGATAGACCTTGACCGTCACGTCGCCGACCCCCTGGGCCTGGTCCATCTCCTTGATGACGGACTCGATGAGTTTGTGTTCTTCGGCCGGCGCGGAGACGATGACGAGGCGTCCGGCCTCGTCGCCGCTGATGACGATCTCGGCGTCGAGAACCGTCCTGGTCGAGCGGCTTCCCGCCTTGCTTGTGGCCCGGGTGGCGCCGCCGAACACTTCGCGCAGCGCCGTGACCATCGGCTTGACCTCGGCGTTCACGACGGGATACATGCGGACGGAGGTGGCGGCGGCCATGCCCGACTGGTCAAGTTCCTCGATGATGTCGGCGACGATCTCCATGGCGTCGGCCGGCGCCGTCACAATGACAGAGTTGGTCTGCCTGTTGGCGGACACGTTGACCATCGAGGCGATATCGACCTGGGTGATGCCCTGCTTGGTCCGCAGTTCGACCATCTGGCGAATCATCTCGACGCGCTGCTGCTGCGGCTGTTGGGGCGTCGGGCGGCCTTTCGACTGGCTGCTCGAACTCGGCCTGGGCTGGGGCTTCGGCGCGGACGACCGCTGGCTGGCCCGTTGGAACAGTTCCTTGAGGTTGGCGGCCACCTCGGTCGCGTCGGTATTCTTGAGGGCGAAGATCCGGACCTCGCTGACGACCGTCGGCACCTGGTCGAGTTGCTTGATGAGCATCTCGACGTCTTCGAAGTCGGTCGGCTTCGCGCGGACGATGACCGTCCGCGTTCGGAGGTCGGCCACGACGCTGATCACAGGCGGCGGTGCAGGGGCCGGGGGGGTCGGCTGCTGGTCTCGTTGCGGGCTGCGCCGTTGGGTTCTGGGTTTCGGGTTGAACAGTTCGTCGAGCGTCCGGGCGACCGACACCGGGTCGGCCTTCTCGATCTTGAAGACGCGGAACTCGGCTTCCAAGTCCATGGAACTCAGCATCAGTTCGTCCACGAGGTCCTCGATATAGTCGAGTTCCTGGCGGTTGCCGGAGATGATGAGCGAGTTGGAGTTCTTGTCCACCGCGATGGTAACAGGGGGCGCCTCCTCCCCGGCGTCCGCGTCCCCGGCCTCTTGCGTACCTGCCCCGGCATGGGGCGCCGGGAGATTGGCAGGGCCTTCCACACCGACAGGGCCCGATTCGCCTTTGGATCCCTCCGACTCCTTGGGCGTTTCCTCTGTCACTTTAACCTTGTTGCCGGTCATCGCCTCGTAGACGGAACTGAGGACCTGGGCCATCTTCTCGGCCTTGACGCTCGTGAGCGGAATGACGCGGACGCGGTACGAGTTGTCTTTGGCGGCGTTGTCGAGTTTGGTGATGATCGGCTCGATGACCTTCAGGTCGGCGTCCTTGGCGATGATGGTGATGGCGTTGGAGAACGCATCGGCCGAGATGACGGGCTTCTCGCCCTTGCGGGTGCTGTACATATCCTCCAGTTGGGCGGCGACCTCGGTGGCGTCGGCGTTTTCGAGCCAGATGTACTGGACGTCGGCCTCGGGCTCGGCAGGCGCCTTGTCGAGGTTGAGGAGAATCTCCTCGACGAGGGTGAAGTGCGCCGGCGTGGTCGAGATAACGAGGCTCTGGGTCCGGTCGTCGGCGGCGATGCTGAACGGCACGGTCGGCGCGCTTCGGCCGCCCGCCGCCTGCTGACGGAGCATGTCTTCGAACAGCCTGCCGAGCGATGCCGCCAGGACCGACGGTTCGCCGTTCTCAAGCGGATAGACGCGGACCTCGGCCCCCGTGCCGGTGGATCCTTTGTCCAGGGACTCGATCATCTCGACGACCGCCGCGATCTTGGCCACCGGACCGCGCACGAGGATGCTGTTGGAGTTCAGTTCCGGCGTTACCGTTACGCGGTCCTCTCGGCCGGAGGACGAGGGCTGCGGCGACCCGTACCGCGATCGGTAGGAGAACCGGACCGTCCCGGCGGCCAGGGCGGCGTTGACGGCCTCGGCGAGGCTGGCGGCTTGGGCGTTCTTCAGTTTAACGATGAAGATGGCCGACTGCCGCGTGGCGCCCTCGGCGTCGAACGTCTTGATGAGTTCCTCGGCCAGGGCGATCTTCTCGGGCGGGCCCTGGACCACGACGTCGTTGGTGTCGGGCATGGCGGCAACGCGGACGTCGGTGCCGGGCGTCCGCTCGGCCGGCTGGCCGTAGCGGCTGGTCGGCGCGGGCGCATCGACGAGCATGGTCTGGAGGACGCCGACGATGTCGGCGGCCTTGGCGTTCTTGAGGTGGAACGTCCGCGTTTCGCGGGCCAGGCTCGTGTCGACCTCCAGTTTCTTGATGAGTTCCTCAATGGTCGTGAACTGCGTAGGGGTGGCGGACACCATGATCTGGTTGGTGCCCACGTCGGGCTCGAAGCGGGGCGCCGGCTCGTTGTCGGCGGGTGTGCCGGTGCGCGAGCGTTGCTCGGCGAAGAGCCGGGCGAGCGAGGGGGCAAGTTCGCCCGCCTTCGCGCTGCTGAGCCGGTAGGTGCGGACCTCGATCTGACCGGGCGCATCGGCCACGTCGAGCGACGCCACCAGGTTGGCGATCTCCTCGACCTTGTCGCGCGGGCCATCGACGACGAGCATGCGGTCGCCGGGCGCGGCGGCGATGACGACTCGCTCATCCCTGCCGGTGGTCGGCCCCGACCTGCTGTAGCCATACCGGCTGCTGCGATAGGAGGAACTCGACGCCGGCGACGCCTGGTACAGTTGGCCGAGCATCTGGGCGAGTTGGCTCGCCGAGACGTGCTTCAAGGGGATTTTGCGGATCTCGCGGGCCTGCTCCTGCGTGGCCTCGTCGAGGGTGGCGATCATCTCCTCGAACATTTTGCGGTCGGCTTCCGGTCCGCGAAGGAGAACGGAGTTCGAGAGCGGCTCGGCCTGGATGACGACCGACTGCGTCTCGCCCTCTCTGGGCCGGGGCACCATCGCTTTAAGCGTGTCGGCGAGTTTAACGGCGTCGGCCGACTGGAGGCGGATGAGCCGCATCGGTTCGGCGTCCTCGCCCGCCGGCACGTCCATCGTCTTGATGAGTTCGGCGATGGCTTCCTGATCGTCGTCGGCGGCGGAGACGAGCAGACTGTTGGTCCGCTCGTTGGCGGTAATCACGACCGGGACGGTGGCGGGCCCCGACGTGGGGCGGTAACTGTAACTTGATGAATACCGCGAATAACTGGAACTGGACCGGCGCGACGCGTACACCTGCCGGAGCGTCTCGGCGAGTTCGCGGGCGTCGGCGTGTTTGAGGGGCACGAGGCGCGTCGTGGCGGTGGCGCTGGGAGCGACCGAGGCCTTCAGTTCCTCCAGGATCTTCTCGATGGTCGGCCAGTCGCCGGGCGCGGCTGAGATGAGCAGGCTGTTGGTTCCCGACTCCGCCTCGACACGGATGTTGTCGGCCGAGACGGTGCCGTAGCGGCCGGTGGTGGTCTGCTGGGCGAGCATTCGCGTCAGGGCCTGGGCCACTTCCCTGGCGTTGCCGACCTTGAGTTGGACGACGTGTATCTCTCGTGCCTGTTCGCCGAGGGGCTTGTCGAGTTCGGTGATGAGTTTCTCGGCCGTCTGGATGTCGCCGGCGGGCCCCGCCACGATGAGGCTGTTGGTGCGGGCGTCGGCGTTGACGACGGTCTGGGACCGGGAGAACGTTCGGCCGTAGCGGTCGGTCTCGCGCTTGCTGAGGGCATTCTGGATAACGCGGGCCAGTTGCTCGGCGTCGGCCGTCTTGAGGCGGAAGGTCCGGATGTTGCCGCTCTCGGTCATGGCCTTGTCGAGTTGCTTGACCATCTGCTCGATGGCCTTGAACTCGGCGTCCGGCGCACGAACGAAGATGCTGTTGCTGGCGGCATCGCCGCGGACAAAAACGGTCTGCCGCTGGTCCCGGTCCGAGTATGGCATCAGGCCGCGCACCGTGTCGGCGATCTTGACGGGATCGCCGGCGGTGACCTGGATGATGCGTACGGCGTCGGCCTTGTCGGCGTCCGGCGTATCCATGGTCTTGACGAGTTCGGCGATGGCCTTCTGGTCGTCGTCGGTGGCGGAGACGAGCAGGCAGTTGCTGCGGTCGCTGGCGGAGATAATGACGGGTACGAAGGGCTGTGACGACCTGCTGCGGCTGTAGCCGTAACTGCGGTTGCGCCACTGGTAGATGTTGTTGAGCGCGTCGGCCAGTTCGCGGGCCTTGGCGTGCTGGAGGGGGATGATTCGCATGGAGCCGGTTGCCGTCGGGACGGTCGTGGCCTTGAGTTGTTCGAGAAGTTTTTCGATGGTGGGCCAGTCGCCCGGTGCGGCGGAGATGAGCAGGCTGTTGGTTCCGCCGTCGGCGGCGATTCGCACGTTGGTGGCGGTGCGGTCGTAGGGGTTTCTGGGGTCGCCCTGGCTCATCATCCGCGTGAGCGAGGAGGCCAGTTCGCGTGCATCGCCGGTCTTGAGTTGGACGACGTGGATTTCGCGAGTTTGCTCGCCCTCCTCGATCGGTCGGTCGAGTTCGGCGATGAGTTGCTCGGCAATCCGAATGTCGGCGGCCGAACCGGTGATGACGAGGGTGTTGGTCCGCGCGTCGGAGGAGACGCGGGTGCCCATGGCGCTGCGACTGCTGCCGTAGCGGCTGCGCGGGTCGCCGGAGGTGCGGCTGATGGCGCCTTCGATGATGCGTTCCAGTTGCTGGGCATCGGCCACCTTGAGGCGGAAGACCCGCATGCCGCCGACCTGCTGGCTGGCCTGATCCAGCGTCTTGATGAGTTGCTCGATGCGGGTCATCTCGTCGAGGGGTGCCGTGACGATGAGGCGGTTCGTATTGACGTCGGCCACGACGCGGGCCTGCAGGTCCTGGGAACCCGACGAGCGATACCGGCTTGAGGAACTCGACGACTGCTGCGGCAGCAACTGCTTGATGGTGTTGACCAGGTCCTCGGCGCGTGCGTTCTTCAGTTCGAAGACCCGCATGTCACCGGTGGCGCCGGGTTCAATGGCGTCGAGTTGCTCGATGATCTGCTCGGCCAGGGCAAGTTTCTCGCCGGGTCCGGTAAGGAACAGCGTGTTCGTGCGCTGGTCGGCCATGGCCTTGACGCCCAAGTCCGAGGGGGCGGTCGGCTTGCCGTAGTTGGGGTTACGACTCATCCGCCCTTCCTTGTCGCGGAGGTACTTCGGCTCCGACGCGGCACGGCTGGGCGGGAACAGGTTGCTGACGATGCTGGCGATGTCGCGCGCCGAGGCGCGCTTGAGTTTGTAGGTCTTCACCTGGTTCTCGGCCGAGAGCGTGCCGGTGTCCAACTCGTCGAGGATGATGCGGATGCGCTGCATGTTCTCGATGCGGTCGGTGATGATAATGCCTCGCCCGCTTCCCAGCGGGGCCACGGTGCCGTACGTCGAGACGACCGGCATGAGGACGCGGACGGCATCCTCGGCCGTCATAAACTTCAGGGGCAGCATCATCGTGACGAGTTCGCCGGGCCGCAGTTTCTCGGCCTCGTCCCAGCCCTTGACGATCCGCAGCGGCGCCTTCGTGGCCTCTTTCATGGCAACGACGCGCAGGAAACGCCGCGTGTCCACCATCGTGTAGCCGCGCATCGCCAGAAGCAGATTGAAGGTGTCGAAGGCCTCCTCGAACGTGTACGGCTGCGGGTCGAAGAACGTCAGCGTCCCCTCGACGTGGTACTCGCCGAGGATCGGTTTGCCGGCCATCTCGGCAAAGCGGCGGATGACATCGTTGTACGGAATGCCGTCGAACTGGAAGCGAATCTCCGGCTTGGCGGCGGCCTTGTCCGGCGGCTTGGGTGCCGGCTCGGCCGCCGGCTCGG
>CAZEBQ010000009.1:33726-42549 GCA_964510295.1 uncultured Anaerolineales bacterium
GCCGGCTCGGCCGCCGGCTCGGGCGCAGCCTTGGCCGGGTCGGGCGCAGGCTTAGTCGGTGTGGGCGCAGGCTTGGCCGGGTCGGGCGCAGCCGGTTTGGCCTCGCCGGCGGGTTTCGTGGCCTCGGGCGCCACCTGCTTGCCGGCGGGGGGCGCGTCGGCCGCACGCGCCGACGACGACAACACAATCAGCACGCACGCGAGGGCCACCGCGAGGCGTTTGACAATCAGGTCGGCGATTCGCATGGACGTCTCCTTGGGGCTGTACACCGGCGAGCCTGGCGGTCGGGCCGGCCTACGGCGTTGCGCCATCCGGCGGCGGGGCCTCGGCCGCTGGCGGTTCCTGTTGCGGCTTGGGAAGACCGGGCGGCAACTGCTCGGTCTTCAGCGGGTGCTTTTCGGACAGGTAGCGTCCGAGTTCCACGGCATAGTACTCGGAACCGATTCGAAGCACAATGCGGCTGCTTGACAGGACCTCGGGCCGGGTCGGCATGGGCATCGGCCGGTAGTCCACCGTGACGACGGTGCCGCCCGCGAGGTCGTCGCCGGGCTGGTATCTGGCGACGCTGCCGCTGGTCGAATCGCTAATGAGGATGTCGGTTTTGCCCGCCCAGGCGGGCAGGCCGACCAGGCGGTACCGCCCCCTGGGCACCTCGGGCGGGCGGGGCGGCGACGGGGCGGTCGGTTGCGGCGTCGGACGCGTCGGTTCGGGTTTACGGGCCGCAATGTACGGACGGAACAGGTCGCGCACGGCTATGATCTGGTACTGTTTGCGGTCGGGGCTCTCGAGGACGGCCGGGTCGATCTCGGCCGCCACCTTGCCCGTGGCCAGCGTCTGCCCCTTGGGGGGCTGGAGGACGAGCGTGGCGTACTTGACCTGCAGGTCGGCCTCCGAGCGGCTCTGGACCGGGGTGATGACGAGGTTGTCGAGGCGATGGAGGTGCGGCTCCTTGGTCATCAGGTAGAGGAAGTTGGTGATCTTCTCGATGGGGCCGCCCACCTGCACCATCCAGCCGACCTCCTTATAGATGCCGGGCACCCGGGCGCCGGTGATCGGCTTGAGGGTGAGGCGTTGGGCGTCAAGGCCGCTCGCAGCAAGGACGGCGGCGATCTGGGTCCGGATCTTCTCGCTGACCTTGAGTTCATCGGTCCCGTAGGTTCTGGCGGCGAGTTCCGTGAGGCGGGTCTTGTAGGAGGCTTCCCTGGCCTTCTCGTCGCGGGCCTTCTCAATCTGGATGACCAACTCCCTGGCCTGGTTGAACTGCTGGGCGGCGGGCATGAGGAAAACCCGATTGATCGCCATGTACGTCACAAAACCGGCCGCGACCAAACCGCCGGCACCCGCCAGGATCTTCTCCCGCTTGTTCATGATCCTACCTTGAGGGCGGCCGGCCGTTGTATCGGCCGTTCGGATAGCGTGTCTCACCCCGGCGACTGGATTTCGACGGCCGGCGCCCCATCAGTTCCTTGTACCGCTCGTACCACGCCTTACGCGCGTCGTCGCCGGCGTCTTTCGGAGGGCGCCGGCGCTGGTGTTCGCCGACCAGTTTCTGCCACTGTTCGTACGTGAGTTGCTGCTCATCGGGCCGCGGCCGCTCGTCGGCCCGCGGCCGCTCGTCGGACTCCGGACGCGACGGCGTCGGCGGACTCCGGTCCGCTTCCGGACGCGGCGAGGACGAACTGGCGGACGGCCGCGGCGGCGAAAACCGGCCGAAATGCTCGGCCGAGACGTCGTCGTCCGGACGCGGCGCGGGCGACAGGTCGGCCAGGGCGACCTGCATATCCGGCTTGACCATCACCTTGACGGCGGTCGAGTAATCGTAGCCGTAGCGGTCTTTGCTGGTTGTGATCTGGCCGGGCTTGAAATCATATCCGGCCTGGGCCAGGCGGTCGCCGAGGCTGTTGATGGCGTCGTTGCTCCTGGCCCTGACGCTGACCTTCAGCGAGGCGTCCGGGTTCGTGCTCAGGCCCGTGACGTAGGTCTCGCTGCACGAGGGGAACACGCCCGTCAGATAGGCCCACTGGTCGAGCCAGTGGCGTCCGGCGCTGACCCATTTCTCGATGGTCTCGACGCGGTGCCTGAGGGCGGCAACCTTCTTGTTTCCCTTCTTCAGCACGTCGAGTTGCTTGGCCAGTCTGCCGACCTCCGAGGCTGCTTTGTACCAGTGCAGGCCCGCGCCCGCGAACGCCGCCATGACCACCAGCACGATGGCCGCCACCCCCGCCACGGTCAGCATCTTCGTCAGGTCGTGCTCCACGGGTGCGCGTTTGGGGTTGAGGAAGTCGAAGGGCGGCGCGTCGGCATCGCCCTGCCCCACGGCCAGACCGAGCGCCGAAACGAAGCCCGAAGCGTCGGGCGCGGCCTCACGCAACTGGAGCGCCGAGGAGAGATCCAGGACCTCGCAGGGGACGTTGAGCCGTCCGGCCAGCGACTCGGCCACCTGTATCTCGATGCCCGTGCCGCCGGCCAGCACCAGGGCCTCGATCCCCTGGCCGCGCTCAACACCCATGTAACTCTGCAGGCTCCGGGTCACTTCCTGGACGACGGTCGCAACGGCTTCGCCGCTGATCGGTTCGTTGTCGTCGGGTGAAGGCGGGACGGCGATGACGGCCGAGCGGCTGAACGTCAGCCCGCCCTTTTCCATGACGTCGATCTCGGTTTCGTCGGCGGCAATATGCACCAGGGCTACGCGCCCGCCGGTCCGGGGGGGGCCGTACGCTTCCACACAGCGCCGGTTCGCGTACGGTCTCAGGCCCAACCTCAGCAGCCTGACGCCGGCCTCCTCGGCAATCTGCTGGTAGTATTCGAGGACGGGTCGCTGGACGGCGGCGAGGAGGACGTGCTCGCCCTGCGGCTCATCTTCGGGAGGGGGTTCGGCTCCGTAGTGGCTCTCGATCGTGAAATCGATGACGGCCTCTTCGGGTCGGAAGGCCAGTTCCTTCTCGGCTTGGAACCGGACCATCCTGGCGAGTTCGGCCGGCCCGGAGGCGGGCGGCAGGACAAGCGGCTTGAGGACGGCCTTGCTGCGAGGAACGTTCATCAGAACGGCTGCGGTCGAGAGGTGCATCGTGTTGAGGGTCTGCCCGAGAAACGCGCCCACGGCCCGGGCGTCGGCCAGGTCGAGTCCCTCCGGCATGTCGGCAGCGACAGCCTTGCGGATGCGTGTGCGGCCGCCCGACGACTCGGCCTCAACGATCCGGAGTTGCCGGCCGTCGAAATCGAGGGCACAGAACCGCCCGGCCTTCTTCCGCCGCGACAGCCCTTTGACCTTCTCGGAAAGCGATGTCATGATCACCTCGTTCGTTCCACGAGTTCCGGGTCCAGCGCAAACGGCATTCCCAGCCGGGTGATGTCCCGCAGATAAGCGATCCGCGGCACTGGCCCGGCCAGGTCTAAAACCGCTTCCAGCACGCGATATCGGCCGCACGGTACGCCAAAACCAACGCACTGGACCGAGAACTGAAACCCTCGGGCCGTCACGTGCGGCGCCACCACCTTAAACTCGTCTGCGTCGAGCAGGTTCTGCGTATACAGCCAGGCGACGGTGGCTTTCGTCTCGGCGTCAAGGCCGCCGCGAACGTCCACCATCTCCTGGGCCAGGTTGGCGTCGAGGCCCGGCACCGTGGCCAACACCTCGGCGCGGGCCGTGTTGATGTTCACAAGCCCCGCAGCGCCTTTGCCGCCGCCCGATGACCCGGCCGTCAGCCGGTCCATGACGATGGGCAGTTCGTCGGCGCCGACGCCCGATTCGACCGAGGAACCGTCCGGGCGGTCGCGGGAATTCTCGCGCTGTTCCTTCGGGCGATATCGCATTTCCAGCAGTTCGCTCGGGTGCTTGAACGTGTTGCCCTCGGCCCGATACCGTTCGATGAACTGCCGGGTCCGGTCGGGCAGGTCGAGGTCGCGCGGCAGGGAGCCGCGGTTGATGTCGATGCGCGGGCGGCCCTGGCTGTCCACGTTCCGCTCGGACGCGAAGACGGTGGCCAGCGCCCGCAGGCCCGGATCGAGTTGACCGTCGCGATTGTCGGGCGGGAAGCGGTCGTCGCCGTCGTCCTCGTTCGCATCGAGGATGCCGTTGAAGTTCGCGTCGTCGCCGTACACCTCCGCCGCCGTGAAGCCCTTGACCAGGAACAGTTCCTCGATGGTCGAGAGCGGTCCGTTTGGAATGATGTACGGGCTGGGGAGCCCGTCGTAGTACTCTTGTTCGGCGCCCTCGGTGCGGGGTTCGCTGTCGGCGTCGATGTAGTCGAGCAGGCAATCGATCTGTTCGGTGGTGAGATTCTCGAAGGCGGCCCAAACCTCTTCCGGCGCGGTGTTGACGTTCAGTTTGCCGGCCTCGTCGGTCACGCCGTAGCGGACGGTCTCCTTCGAGGTGGGATCATCGGCGTAGACGGTGAAATACCAGGTGTCGGCCCCGTCGGTGGCGACCAACTGGTTCTGGAACACGTCGGGGTCGTCGTACCAGATTTCCGAGTCGTCCGCCGAATCCTGGAGCACGGCCATGGCGTAGTGGATCCCGCTGACGGCGGCCTCGTAAGCCTGTTCGCCGCGCCGCTGCCCGGCCGATGCCGCCACCTCGGCGCGCATCCGGAACATCACGCCGGCCGCGATGGCCGTCACCAGCGCCGCCACGATCAGCACCGCCACCAGTACCATGCCGGGTTGTCTCATCGTTCCCCCATCCCGCCGAGCCCGCGGATCATGGGGCCGACCTGTTTGCGGACGGCCGCAGGGATGAAGACCACCCGCCGGAACGTCGGGTACGGGTACTCCATCGCACTCTCAATCTCTTCAGGGAGCGGTTCGGCCCCCAGGACGATCTCGACGGCCTGGGGCAGGTCGCCGCCGCTCCAACTTTCGAGCCACGCGGAGCCGTCCCAGTACTGGAACCGGATGAACTTGATGTGGGGCGTGAGCAGGGTGGCTTGGATCTCGCTGTCTTGGCCTTCCTCGGCCTCTTCGGCGACGCGCGGGGTCAGCACCTTCTGACACGTCCGCTCCAGCCCGTCGGCCACCATGTCGCCGTACTCGTCCTCGACGTACCGGACGCGGTAGGCGACGATTTCGAGGTCGCGTTGCGGCGGGATCGGCTCGGTCTCGGTCAGGCCCTGAACGAGCCAGACGCTCCTGCTCGGCAGCGTGACGGCGGGGAACCGTACCTGCATCGCGCCGCCGTCGAGTCCCTGGCCGAGGAACCGGACGACGAAGGCCCCGCGCAGTTGCCTGGTGATCAGGTCCATGACGGCGCGCTCGGCCCTGATGAACTCCGTCTCCTCCACCACGGCCGCACGCACATCGGTCGCCTGACGGTAGAACACCAGCATCGCCACCAGCAGTGCCAGCGTCAGCGAGACCGCCAGCACGACCTCGAACAGCGTGAAGCCTCTCTTGGCGGCGCGCCGGGTCACAGGTCACCTCCGAAGGCCATCTCGGTCTCGGCCGTGCTCTCGGTCAGCAGATGGTAGAGACGGTGCGTGTAGTCGTGCGGCGTGTTGGTGATGACGATCTCGAGGCGTGTCACATCCAGTTCCGCCAGCGTGGTGACGACCGGCGTGACCACCAGTTGCCACGACCAGTCTTCGAGCGCCTCGTCCTCGTAGGCCATGGGGCCGGCGTCCTCGATCTCGACAGCCCCCAACTGGATCTCCGAGAGCAACGTGACAGCCAGGTCGGCCGCCTGGGCCTCCAGACGGATGTCGCTCGCCGAGCGAACGCACGCGCTCAGGCCGGCCAGGATCACCATCGCCACGCCGAAGAACAGCGACAGGGCGAGAACGACCTCGAGCAGGGCAACGCCGGCGCGGTGTGGCAAGAACGGCCGGTCACGTATCACGGTGCCTGCGTGCATCAGTACGCCTCCAACTCTTCGAGTTCCTCGAGCGTCAGGATCCGTCGGCTGACCGCGCCGGTCAGTCCGTCGAGTTCGACCCGGGCCCGGCATCCCTCGGGCGCGTCGGCGGCAACGAGTTCGATGAGGACCGAGTCGCTGGAGCCGTCGGGCTCAAACGTGACGACGGTCCGGGCCGGGTCGGCCGCATCGCCCCCGCCGGCGGTCGCCTCCTCATAATTGCGGTAGACGCTCGGGCCGACGAACTCGCATCGCTCGAACTCAACGCCGTCGATCTCCAGAAACTTCTGCCACGTGCCGGCCGTGTACTCGACGAACTCGCCCGGGCTGGTCAGCGGTTCGGGCTCCCAGAGGACGGTTGCCCGGTCCGCTTCCTGGTCGAATTCGAGCCGCAGTCGCCTGCCCTTGTTGGCGGCGTCAGCCCTGGCCATGCGCAGGGCCGTCTCGATCCGAAGCGACGTCTCCTCCAGGGCCTGGCCACCTTGCAGGGCCGGGAAGTTGACCACGAGCGTGCCTGCCAGGAGAACGAGGATGGCCAGGGCCAACAGGATTTCAAGAAGCGTGAAGCCCCTGCGCGTTCGCGGGGGCTCCTCCGCCTGACTGCTCATCGGACGCCGGCCGGCACCCTTAGGTACCGGCTTCGTCCTCGTCGGACCGGAGTTTGATATCATCTTCCGTCCCGTCCGTCCCGTCGGGCCCGTTCGACCAAAGTCGGAAAGGCTGGGCCTTGGCCTCTTCGGTGCCGGCCACGTTCACCTCGTAGTTGAAGGTGTTGTTCCAGGCGTCGCGCGGCTCTTTCTTGAGGTACGGCCCGCGCCACATTTCGGCCATCTGCTCGCTCTCGTAGGTCGGCTTGACGCGGAGGGCCTCGAGGTTGCCTTCCTCTTCGCTCGGGTAGTGGCCGATGTGCATATTGTAGGTTTCGATGGCGGTCTCGATGCTGGTCAGCATCGCCTTCGTCGTGTCGATCCGGGCGCCTTCGCGGGTGCCGACGATCGAAACAATGGTGACGCCGGCCAACATCAGGATGATAGCCAGCACCAGGAGGATTTCGATCAGGGTAAAGCCACGTCTGGCTTTCGCGCGTCTCTGCATCATTCCACTCCTTCTTGCCTGTGCGCGTCTTCCGTGCATGCGTTCGTCTCGGCCGCGCCGCCGCGCGGCCGGCTTCCAGTTATTCTACCGTCCGATGGACCCGGCCATGCTGAAAATCGGGTAAATCAGCGCGGCAGCGAACACGGCGATGCCGGCGGCCAGCACGATCAGGATCAACGGTTCGATGAGGCGGACGCCGAGGTCCACCTGCCGGCTCGTGCGACGCTCGACCGTGTCGGCAATCTGCTGCAGCGTCTTCTCCAACCGATTCGATTCCTCCGCCACCGCGATCATCTCGAGAATCTCGGCCGGGAAGAACCCGCTTGCTCGCAGCGGTTCGGCCAGCGTCTCGCCGGCCCGAACGTTCTCCGACGCCTCCGCGATACTGTTGGCCAGGACCAGCGACCCGGTGGCGTCCTTCGAGATGGCCAGCGATTCCAGGAGCGGCACACCGTTGGCGAGCATCATGCCGAGGATGCGGCAGAACCGCGTAATCGCCACCAGTCGCGTGATGCGGCCGATCACCGGAACCCTCAACCGCCATCCGTCCCAAAGACGCCGACCGCGCGCGCTGGCCATGAAACTCCAGAGGCAGACCACCGCCACCACGCCGCCCAGCAGGACAAGCGGCCACGCCGCCTGGAACACACCGCTGACGGCGAACAGGGCCCGCGTCGGCCACGGAACCGCGATGTCCTCGAACAGGTCGCGGAATTGCGGCACAATCGCCGCCAGGACGATGGCCCCGACAATCATGCCCACCGTCATGACCAGCAACGGATACACCATCGCCCCGCGGACCTTGTTACGCAGTTCGTCCTGCCGCTCCAGGAACTGGGAGAGGTTCGCCAGGACCGTTTCGAGGAACCCGGCCCGCTCGCCGGCCCGGACCATCGCCACGTGCAGCGGCTTGAAGGCGTCGGGGAACACCGTCATGGCATCGGCGAGCGACTTGCCGGCCGCCACGTCCTCGCGCACGCGGTTGATGTGCGCGGCCAGACGCCGGTTGATCGTGGACCGCGACAGGATCTCGAGCGCCCTGAGGGCGGGGACGTCGGCCGCCAGAAGGTCCGAGAGTTGGCCGTACAGGACCGCCAGATCCCGTGCCCGCACGCGCCCCGAGCGGAACCCCTTCCCGGTTTTCTCGCGCGACGTCACGCGGACGGGGAACAGGCGCTTCTCGTCGAGCGCGCGCACGGCGGCGGTCTCGGTCTCGGCCTGGATCAGGCCGGTGACCTCGTCGCCGGTTGCGGTTCTGGCCAGGTACTGATAGGTTGCCACGAGACCTCGCTCTCCCTGGGGCTGCTCGTCTCGGGTCAGGCCCTCGTTGATCGCATGACTTCTTCTGGCGTGGTGATGCCGGCCCGAACCTTCATCCATCCGTCTTCGCGGAGCAGGCGCAGGCCGCGTTCGACCGCCACCTTGGCGATGGCGCCGGACGAGGCCCGCTCCATGATTTTCTCGCGGATCGGCTCGTCCGCGACCATGAGTTCAAACAGTCCGGTCCGCCCGCGGAACCCGGTGTTGCGGCACTTGCGGCAGCCCGCGCCGCGGACGAGTTTCCGGCCGGGCTCGAAGTGGAAGTCGGCCGGCAGGCTCTCCGGGTCCGGTTCGTACTCCTGCTTGCAGTGCGTGCAGATGGTCCGCACCAGACGCTGGGCCATGGCGCCGGCCAGCGTGCTGGTGACCAGGAACGGCTCGACCCCCATGTCGAGCAGCCGGGTAGCAGCCGAGGACGCGTCGTTCGTGTGCAAGGTCGATAGGACGAGGTGGCCGGTCAGCGACGCCTGGATGGCGGCCTCGGCCGTCTCGAGGTCGCGGATCTCGCCGATCATCACCGAGTCCGGGTCGTGACGAAGCACCGCCCGAAGCCCGCGCGC
>CAZEBQ010000010.1:0-41057 GCA_964510295.1 uncultured Anaerolineales bacterium
GGACTGAAAATCCGTGTGTCGTGGGTTCAACTCCCACCCTGCCCACCATCTTCCCCGCTTTTTGAAGCCGCTTTGGGCGGTTGGCGGTCAGTAGATACCAGGTGCCTGCCGGCAGTAGTCCACCAGGAGCGCAGCGTAGAGCGGCGTGTTTCGCGTTCGCGCGACGTGCGCCGTCCCCTTTTGCGCAGTTGATGAGTGGTTGTAGCACCTTGCGCGGCGGGCAATCCTGCCCGCCGCGCATGAAGCCGCCAAAGCGCGGTGGGCAAGATTGCCCACCGCGCGAGTCATCGCTACACAAGAACGTGAACTGTTCTTTGCCGGTTTTTTCCTCGCACACCCGCCGAGCCGCCCGGCCATAGGCCCTGTATGAGGATTTGGCGCCTTTGATTTGCCTTTATCCGATTCTTGCGGTATAATTGATGATGACGGGGGAGAGGTAAGCATCCGGGGCTGTGCCTGCGCGTGAAGCGGGTGCGGCCTTTGTTGCTTTGCGGGCGTTGCGCGGGTACGTTCTACTGGCGGCGGGGCACTGCCGCGGACGACTCGGCGGTCTGCTCCGCGCCCGCGCGGAGGCGATACGCACCAATCGCACTCAAGACGAGCGGACCGAAAGCGCTCGGACGGGTTTGCCACACGGCTTCCTGTTCCGCGACGGGGCAGGAGTGCCGGCGGTTAAGGGGGAACAGGTATGGCGCATCGAGGGACGGTCAGGCTGGTATCCCTTACGGCGGCTCTCCTGCTCGGTCTTCTGACTCCCGTGCGGGCGGCGGAGGCGCTCATCAACGGCGACTGGTCCACGGGCGATGAGACCGGCTGGATGGATGGTCGCTGGTCGGCACCCTGGGGAGACGCCAACTGGCTGGTGACGGGCACCGGCCTGACGCCGCCCGAGGGCAACCTGCACCTCGGCACGGACGAGCAGGGCAGTTTCGGCTGGTACCAGCGGATTACGGCCCCGCACGGAGCGGTCAAGAGCGTTTGGGCCGACTGGTGCGGCAGCATCGGCAGCGCCGGCTGGGCGGAGGTGATGCTGTTCTCGATCCCGCCGGGGACCAGCGATGACGAGATCGTCGCCAGGATCGACCAGGGCGAATTCCTTGATATCGCCTACAAGAAGGACTCCTGGGGCATGAATCCCCCGACCACCTGGGACTGGCAGGCGGCAAGTCTCTCGCCGAACCCGTGGGGCCACGGAGGCCAGGTCAGCAACATCGGGGAACTTGTCGTCGCCCTGAAACTGGGCTCGCAGGCCTCCAATGAACACGTGTGGGTCTCGTTCGACAACATCGCGCTCGGCCGCGACCCGACAGAGACCGTCTGGACGGGCGCCGTCGACAACAGGTGGGACTTCGACCAGACGGCCAACTGGTCGAAGGGCGACGTGCCGTGTACGTACAGTGACGGCGACGACGTCATCTTCGAAGACACGGCCGCCGCCTTTGCCCTGGTCGACATCACGGACACGGTCTTCCCAGGGTCGGTGCTCGTCCGGGGCGATACGACCAACTTCGAGTTGGCAGGTTTCAGTGGCATCGAGGGGTCCTGCGGATTGACCAAGAACGGCACCGGGATGTTGACCATCGCGACGAGCAACGCCTACACCGGCGACACGCGGATCAACTCCGGCACGGTCATCGTCGCCGCCGACGGCGCGCTCGGCGCCGGCTACGTCGCGCTCGGCGACACGGAAACCCCGAGCGCTGCGAGCCTCCTGGTCGCCTGGGCGTTCACCGTGGACCGCAACATCACGGTGCAGGATGACGGCAGCGGGTCGGCCGCCCTCACGCTCGGCGGCACGAACACCTCGGGCACCGCCACCTTCCTCGGCGACATCACGCTGTATGCAGACCTCACCCTCACCGCGGAGGCGGGCGGCACGGTCCGGCTGGCCGGGCTGCTCGACAACCTGGACGGCAAGACGCTCATCAAGGTCGGCGATGGCACCGTCACCTTCGATGCCTTCCAGATCCACGGCCCCGGGGCACTGCTCGACGTCCGGGACGGAACGGTCTTCCTGAACACCGATGCCGGCAGCGACATCGCGCCGTACCTCTCCATCTCGGTGACCGACGCGGAACTCTACCTCGGCTGCAACCAGTACCTCGATACGCTCACCATCGGCGACAACGGCCTGGTCCGCTTCACGGGCGCGAATGTCGTGGTCGTGAAGCACCTCGTCATGAACGGCCTCGACCTCGGCCCCGCCACCCTCATCCCCGAACCCGCCACGCTCGCCCTGCTGGCTGTTGGGGGGCTGCTGCTGATCCGCCGCCGCGCGGCGTGAGGGTGACCGAAACGGAACGGTGCGGCAAAGCAAGCGCATCGAGCCGGCCGCGTAAGCGGCCGGGCACGTTCCCCACCGTGGCACGCACCATGCCGCGCCCCTGCGGCTGGGTAGTGGGTCAGTTTGGCGCTGGGGTAGTGCTGTGCGAGAGAAGCGGGATTAGAACTTGCTGTAAAACTCCGCGTCCGACACGCCATTATCGGGAGCGGCGGTTTCTACTGTCTCAATCCCGTATTCAGCGAAAACCCGCTTAACGTCGCGCCACTTCTTGACTGGCGGGAGTTTCATCACGCCGGAGCAAGCGCACCCAGCGCGTAGTCTCGCGGGGCTTGGGCATAACGCACGCGCCGCACACAACGTGCTTTGATATGTCGCTTGCGCACCCTTTCGGGCTGAGGTCCCTGCAAATGGGTCATGAACCGGAAGAGTTGCCGCAGTGCCCGGCGTCTCTTGCGGCGCTATCCCCCCGTGCGGATCTCCGCCAGGACCTTCTCAATGAGTTCATCGAGGGCTGCTTCGACGGCGGGCGTCAGCCCCTCGCCGAGGGCCACCTCACCCGGCTCGACGCCGAAGACGACGGTCGGCGGCAGGCGGGTCCCGGTCGCCTCGGCCAGGCGGATCGCCGCCACGACCGTCAGGCCGTGGGCCGAGCGCCACTCGGGCCCGTCGACCGATTTCTCGAGGAGTGTCTCGAGGGTGAAGCGGTGGATCGTGCCGGGCCGGCGGCCGGCCCGGACGGCATCGATGAGGATGGCCCGGTCGGCGGCTTCGAGGTCGCCGATGGCGGCCAGGAGGTCGGTCCCGGCGTCGATGGCCTCGACGCCTTGTGGCAGCCTGCGGCGGGCGAGCCTTTGGATCGCCCTCGGCCCAAGGCCCTCATCCCGGGCCAGGGGATTGCCGACGCCGATGATGACCACCCGCGGACCCATCGCGTCCCCGCACGAAAGCCGCCCCCCAAGGCGGCGTCGGGCCATTCTATGGAGGGTGGCGGCGTCCTGCCAAGCGAATGTTCCGAACGTCAGCGACCCACCCACCACCCGCCCGTCGGCGCCGGAGCGCGCGCTTGTAGCCGCGGCCCGCCTGCCCGCCGAATCCTTGGCGAAGCCGGGAAGGCGAGCGCGTCTCAGAGTCGGCGTTGGGGGGCCGAGGACTCCGGGACACCTGGGATTCAGGACCGTTATAGCCCCAGTTTCGGGCAGGGGAGGCGTTCGCCGGTGCGACCGGCCGAGTGCACGACGCCCTGCGACCGCCCTTGCGCTTGCGGCCCGGTTCACTGCCACCAGCGGCTCACCCGGAAGCATAAGTGTTGCTGCGCAAACCGACGGCCGCTATAATACGACGGGGAAGCGAAGAATCCTTGTCCTCAACAGGGAGCAGCGCCGTGATGCGAACCGGTACCGCCCGGGCGGGTTTCAGCCTGACCGAGATCCTGATGGCCGTGGGCATTCTCGGCATCGGCATGACGATGGTGGCCTCGGTGTTCCCGGTGGCGGTGGACCAAAGCCGCCGGAGCACCGATATGACGATGGCGGCCCTGAGCGCGCGCAGCGTGGTAGCCGTTCTCCGTGCCCGCCGCGATGAGGCGACCCCGTGGCTCCGCACCAACACCATGATTCAGTCGGCGGGGGGAAGCGGCACGCCGAGCCCCCATACGGCCAAACTGGGCACGACGGTTCTTCCGTACGAACTGAGGAACTACAATCCCGCCAACTTTGTTTACGGCGACTCGGTCAAGGAACCACCCGCCGCCGGGGCGGTCGGTACCCCGAAGGTCCCTCGCGAGTACAGCGACAGCCGGACGGGGATGTACGGCCTGTGGAGCATGGGCGCTTACGTCCCGGTCGTGTTCGCCACACCCATGAGCGACAACCCGAACAATGTCGGCCACGGTCCCTGGCGGATCACCATCATGGTCTTCAAGTCGCGAGGCGCCCTGCCGACCTACCTGAGCTCGCCCGCGTCGGACCTGTGGGTCTGGCAGAAGAACCTCGGGGAGGTCGGCGGTTACGTCATGGACTGGCGGTTCGACGCCGCCAACCCGCAGGGAGAACCGAACAACCGTGGCGAGGCCTACAAAGTGCAACGCCACATTACCTCGGATAACGACGAGTGTGTTGTCCCCGCCGTCGCGTTTGTCGATAGAACACCCGGCCGCATGCAGTTCTATGCCTTCACAGCCGGCCGCGACCAAGCGGAACAGAACGACGGCGTGCCCTGCTATCGCGTCAACAACAGCGTGCCCACCGAGTGGGTCAGCCTGCCCGGGGCCGTGGCCGCCTATCACACCATTCTGGGAGACTGACCGTGAAACGCGTGCGACCCGGCGGGGGAGACACCCGCCGCAGAGGCTTCACCCTCGTCGAACTCGTGACGTCGGCGTCTCTGATGACGGTCATGATGCTCGGCGTGGTCCAGGTGTTCGCGATCATCACGCAGACGGCGTCGGAGGCCGAAGGCGTCCACTTCGCCCAGCAGCAACTGCGGGCGCTGTTGAACCGGCTCCACAACGACCTGCGCGGCATGACCCGCGAGGGGTACTTGAAGATCACGTCGGCTAAGGGCAACGACCCAAGCGTCACCGGGTCGCCCCAGTACAGCCGCGACACGCTGGCCTTCGTCACGATCGGCCGCTGTGCCAGCATCTTCGGCAATCAGCCTTACGAGGGCACGGCCTCCGAGGTCGTCTACACCAACAACGTGCGGACGCCCTCGCAAGTCCTGTACGTCAAGTCGAGCGGCCGAACGACTCAGGTCAGCGCGCGGCGCGGCATCCTCGGCCGGGGCCAGTGGATCATGTCGGGAGAGGCTTCCGGCACGGCGCACGACCTGCAGGACACGTCGGCGGCGTCGTACCTGTGCGAGATGTTCCAGAACCAGAACCAGCAAGTCGCCGGCACCAAAGAGGACCGCATCAGCAGGTGGGGCACACACCTCGTCGTCTACCCGTGGACCGCTGTGGGAGGCCTGCCCGACCAGCACGCCGAGACCCTGAAGCGCGTCATGGCCTCCTGCGTCAGCGAGTTCTACGTCGAGACCATCGACCCCGCTGCAAGCGGCAGTTCGGGATCCGTGCCCAATCCGTCGGGGAGATACTTCCGGCCCATCGCCGGAACCTACACCTGGTCCCGCAAAGCGGTGCTCAGCGACCCCATCAAGACCTGGCCGCGTGCCATTCGCGTCACGGTCGTCGTCCACGACCCCTCCGACAACGCCCCTCCCGAAAAATACTCCGGGGACACGGGCACGACGGTCAAACCGTTCCGGGGCTTTGCGCTGCAGGAGGTCTTCTGGCTGACCGACCCGTAGCCGGGACGGAGAAGGACGAATGCGGAAAAGCGAATGTCGAACGAAACAGCAATGACGCATGACGCAAGGCGCCGGATCATCGACGCGGCGCCCTTGCCGGTCGCGATGGCGGTTTGGTCAACCAATCGTCATTCAGCGCCCCCGTGCCCGCAGGCGAGAGGGAATGTGCGGGGCACAAGAGCCCTGGCGTGAAAAGGAAACACCGCATGAGGTCACCCGGTTCGGTCCTGATCGTGGTCCTCGGCCTGCTTGCGATCCTGGCGGTCGTGGGCATCACGTTCGTCACGATGAGCAACATCGACCGCCGCACGGCGGCCAACTTCGCTCTCCAGAGCCAGTTCATGCTGGCCGGCGACGCCGCCGTCGATTACGTTTGCCATCACCTGATCCAGGACCTCTGGTACTACGACCTCGGCAGGCAGGAGTACCAGTACCAGCAAGGTTCCGGCGGCACCGGCCGCGCAGCCCTGCTTCTGACGGACCAGAACACCGAGAACGGCGCCGAACTCGCCCGGAACGAGCCCTTCGATTACCCCAGCGCCATGTACGACCCCTGGCTCTCGTCGCCGCCCGTGTACACGGCGGGGCAGGGGCTGTCGATCCCGGCCAACGGCCACTTCTCGTACGGCGAGAAGGGGGGCACCCACTACGGCCTGACCAGTTGGGGCTTCCCCGGCACGACCCCCGAAGAGCGGCCCAACAACCTCGGATGGCCGCACACCGACAGGCAAGTCCGACCCTACACCCAGGGCAACGGACACGGTGTCTGGAACCCCGACCTCGCGTTCCCCTTCGACGTGGGTCTCATCCGCATCAGTCTCACCGTGCTGGACCACGCCGGCATGCTCAACCTGAACGCCCACGGCCGAAGCGAGCAGAGCGTCAACAGCGCGGACGGGTGCCCCAGGTGGGGGTACTTCGTCAGCGACATCGACCCCTCGTACTTCGGCTTCAGGCCCAATCTGCTCCTTGGCGGCGCGGCGTCGGTGCCCGGACTGTGGAGCCAGCCGATCAAACCGTCCAACGACCTGCTGTACGAGGCCGTCATCGAGAACCCCGGCCGCTACGGCGACCACCCCTTCACGCTGGACGAGGAGTTCGAACTGCGGCGCCTCACCGGCACCCGCTTCCGAAGCCGCCTCGAACAGTTCGCCAACACCAGCGAACTCGACTGCGCACCCGACACGGTCAACCCCCCCAAGCACGCCAGAAACCGCGCCAGCCTCACGACGGTCAGTTGGACCAGCGAGGTCCGGCCCGACTGGGAGAGCCCGACGGGCGCGATTCTGGAGGCCTTTACCTACCTGCCCGACAGAACCCGCGGCAGGACCGACTGGTCGCCGCGCAAACTCGACCTCAACCTCGACGCCATCGACGACCTCAAACGCGCCATGACCACCGGCTACGTCTTCGACGAGAGCGACGAGGACGCCAGGAAGATTCGGAATCAGTTGCTTGCCAACATCGCCGCCTTCCGCGACGGCAGCGACTTCACCGCCGACCCCATCCGAGCCTGCCCCGAGGTGGGCGACTACGCCGGGGCCGCACCCCAGCCGCTCTTCAGCAAAATCAAGGTGACCTGGGACAGCGAGGAAAAAGACGGCGAAGAGGTCATACACACGACGTGGGCCGTCGAGGTCCAGGTCATCAGCCCCTGGCGCGGCAACGTCTACGGCGACACCGAGGGACTCTCGGTCGGAAACGTGACCCTCACCGCCGTGGTTGCCAGCGCCGGCGGTACTGCTGCCCCTTTCGAACCCGCATTCCCCAAGGATGCCCGGATGCCGCCCAATCCCGCCGCCGGGGTGCAGTGGACCCATACCGCCAAGGTGGCGACCGAAGGCACCGAACCCGTCGGCACCAAACTCACGAGCATTGAACTGAGGGCCGCCGGCGTGTGCATCGACCGGATGGGCACGGAGGTCCTCAACGACACCGAACTCAACAACGGCGGCTCCATGCATCGACAGATCTACCGCGAACTCGAAACACGCCGGCCCGGCGACACCGAAGCCATTGACGTGGTCTACATCGGCAACTGGGTTAACGGCGACGGCGGGGGCATGACCAGTTTCGCTTTTGCCGACTCGCCCCCCAACGGAATCCCCATCCGCTTCCCCCGGTCCGTCAAGTTCAGCACCGAGGTCGACGCCGACATTACGTATCCCGTCAAGGGGATGCCGCCGTACCCCGGCGCGAACGTTCCCGAGGCGTCGTTCCGCGCCTTCGCACGCCTCGCCGACCTCAACCAGGTCCTCTGCCCGTGCGCCGCGGACCTCCTCAACCTCGAGGAAGGCGAGCACTTCTTCTGGCCGTGGGTCACGAGGGTCGCCAAGAAGGCCGGAATGGCCGGACAGGCCCTGCTCACCGAAGAAGAGAAACTCAAGTTCAACTGGAACGACAACGAACCCACCCCCGGAACCTACAGCCGCATGAACGCGGCCAACATCCTCTGCGTCGGAGGACCCTGGCTCGACCGCCTCGACAACGACGGCGACGGCTACACCGATGAAGACGGCTACGCCGGCGAGACCGCCGACGAGGGCAAGGGCCCCGCCACTTCCGGTGTGCCCGGTGTCAGCCTGGACGGCAAGGGACGCTTCGGCGGACCCGAACTCCGCGTCGCCGGAAAGATCAACCTTAACACCGCCACCGATGATACCCTCAGGGCCATGGCCGAAACCTTTGACTTCCAGGAGGACCTGTTGCTGAACTACGTCAGGTCGTTCCGCAACCAGAACAGGCCCATTGTCACCCCCGCCCAGATCCTCGCGAAAGTCAACCTCACGGACGTGCCCGCCGGCCGCGTGGAGGCCAAAGGCGCCGTCGAACGCCGGGACCTCCCCTATACCCTCATCTCGAACGTCGCCTCGACTCGCGGCGACACCTTCTCCATCTACGGCACCATCGAGTACGGTCTCCCCCAGGGGGCGCCCCCGAACACCGAGTTTCAGGTCATGCGGCGGCGGCGGTTCTGGGCGCTCGTCGACCGCAGCCCCTGCCTCGCTTATCCACCCGGACAATACGGCGCCGACGAGGACTTCATCCGACCCCGCATTCTCAACTTCCAGTGGCTCGACTGAGCCCCCTCAACCAACTCGCGCGGCGGGTCGGATCCTGCCCTGAGCCTGTCGAACGGGGACCCGCCGCGCAACGGCAAAAAAATGGGTTTTAACGCGCGCTCGGTCGGCCGACTCACCGCGCGACATGGCGACGTGGCGTTGTAGTAGTAGTCGCAGTCCGCTTCCCCGCGCTCTATAATCTGCACCCATGGACCTCCTGCGCCTGGCCAACCCGTGGGTGCTCGCCGGTCTCGTGCCGGTCTGGGCGGTCATCGTCTATGCGGCCGGGGCGCCTCGTCACCGTCGCGCCGGGGCGCCGGCCCGGGCGGCGCTGGCCTGCTTGGCGACCGGCCTGCTCGTTGTGGCACTGGCCGGACCGAGCGTCCGCACGTTGCGCGAAGGCGTCTGCCCGGTCGTGCTCGCCCAGGACATCTCGCCCAGCATGTCGGCCGCTGCCGGGAAAGGCGACCCTGCCGAAGCCCTCGCCCCATGGACCGCCGCGGTGCCCCTCGGCCGGGTCATCCTGCATCCCCTCACCGAGGGCGCCGAGTCGGACCTCGAGCGCGGCATCGCCGACGCGGCCCGTGCCCTGCCCGACGGCCAGGGCCTCCTCCTCCTCTACACCGACGCCCGCGAGACCCGAGGCGACGCCGTCGCCGCCGCCGCCCGCCTGGCCGCCGCCGGTATCCAGACCCACGCCGTCGCGCCCGACCTCCGCCCGCGCGACGTCGCCGTCGCCTCGCTCGCGCCGGCGGGCGACGCCGCTGTCGGCCGGCCCGTCCGCGTCCGGGTCCGACTCACCTCGACCGTGCCCGCCGGGGCCGAGGTCGTCGTCACGCGACCGGCTGTCGGCGAGACGCCCGAGCGGACTTGGCGGCGGCGCGTGACCGTCGACCCGGTCACGGGCGCCACCCTCCTGTTCCATGACGCCGGTCTGCCCTCCGGCCTCTACCGCTACGATGCCTGTGTCCGGGCCGCCGGCGATGGCTGCTCCGAGAACGACCGCGCCGCGTGCACCGTCGGTGTCGGCCGACCTCAAGAGATCCTCTACGTCCATGGCGCGGATGGAGCCGGCCCCGTCGCAGACGTCCTCGCCCGGGCCGCTCCCGAGGGGGCCGCCGTGAAGACCGTTTCCGCGGCGTCGGGTATCAGCCTCGCCGGCGCGACCGTCGTCGTCCTGGACAACGTCTCGGCCTGGACCCTCGGCGCGCGAGCCTGCCGCAGCCTCGCGCGCCGCGTCACGGACGGGGGCCTGGGTCTGCTTGCCCTCGGCGGCGACGCCGCCTTTGCCGCCGGAGGATACGCCGACTCGCCCCTCGAGGACATCCTGCCCGTCAGCAGCCGTACCGGTGAGAGGCCGCCGCTCGACATCGTCCTCATCATGGACGCCAGCGGTTCGATGAACGAGACCCTCGGCAACGTCCGCAAACTGGCGCTGGCGAAGCAGGCGGTGCTTGCCCTGCGGCCGTCCCTGGGCGAGGCCGACCGCATCGGCATCGTCGCCTTCGCCGGCGAGCCGCGCGTCGTCTCGCCCCTGACGTCCGTCGCCCGCTGGGAGGACCTGCGGGCGAGGATGGTCACCATCCAGGCGGGCGGCGGCACGCGAATCACCCCCGCCGTCGAAACGGCCGTCGAACGCTTCGCCCCGCCCAAGGAAGGAGACACGACGGTCCGGCACATCATGCTCCTCAGCGACGGCCGTAGCGACGACTTCGACGTCGACCGTCTCATCGGCCTCTGCCGCGACCGCCGCGCCAGCGCCAGCGCGGTTGCCACCGGCGCCGACGCCCAGCGCGACCACCTCGGCCGCCTGGCGCGCGAAACCGGCGGACGCCTCTACGCCGGCGGCGATCTCGGGCGCCTGGCCGAAACGTTCCTCAAAGATATGGCCTTCGCGCGCGGCGAAGGGCTCCGCACCGTCACGCGCGCAGCCGTGTGGGGACAGCCCGAGCCGGTCTGGACCGGTCGCGGCAGCGCGCTGCCCACCGTGCCGGCCTGCAACGTCACGTGGCCGAAGGAAGGCGCCGACGTTCACTGGGTCACCGCGCCCGAGGGAACCGAGCCGGCTGCCTTGCCCCTGCTCGCATCCTGGCGGCGAGGTCTCGGCAAGGCGGCGGCCATGCCCTGGCCCGTCGGGAGCGCAGGCGATGAGTGGCTGTCCGACGAGGCGGTTGCGACGCGCTTCGCGCCGCTGCTGGGGTACCTTGCGGCCGGGACGGTGCCGGAGGACTGGTCGGCCCGTCTCGTTGACCGGCGCGGGGCCCTGCGCGTGCGTGTTGAGCAGCGAGCCGAAGCCATCGGCACGTCCTCGGCGCCGTTCGTCGCGACGGTGTTGGGTGACCGCGGCGACGACGCCCCCGGCGTGATCCTCCGGCAGACGGCGCCGGGAATCCACGAGGCGGACGTGGAAGCCGACAGCGGCGCCGTGATCGTCGTCCAACGCCGCGATGAGTCGGGCGCGGCGGTCACGCTGTCGGCGCCGGGGCGCCCGCCGCGCGAGTTCCGGCGCCTTGGCGTCGACCGGATGAGGCTGGAGCGCATCGTCAAGGCGGGCGGGGGACGCATTCATACCTCCCCCGCCTCACTCGTCGAAGCCGTTGAACGCATCCAGGTCACGGGCTACAAGCCGGTCGGCCTGTACCTGATATGGGCCGCCGCAGCCGCCGTCATCCTCCAGGTGATCCTCCGCCTGCTCGGCCGCCTGTGACCCCATCCACAACGCATGCGCGGCGGGTGTCCTCACCTGCCGCGCGGGTACGCGGTCACCGGAAAGACTCGCGGCGGGCAGGATTGCCCGCCGCGATGAACTCAGCCTGACTCGACCCGAGACCGCCATGCCTCACGGCCGGGATTCAAAAATACTCTGCGGGAAGTCGGCCTCGGTGATGACGACGATGACGCACTTCCAGTTGCCCATGTCGGTGATGCGGCGGATGTAACCGCGCAACTTGACGACGCGGGTCCGCGGGCCGCTCGAGCGCGGGTTCGGCACTTTCATCTCGACCCACACGTCGAGGCCTTCCGACACGGCCGCCGGCGGCGGACCGATCACCTTGATGCCGGACGGCGAGATGTCCGCCGACCGACCCCTGAAGATGACCCGGCCGCTCTTGTCCTTCAACACGACCGGACAGACCAACGCCACCCGCTCGTGCCGCCGCCGCTCTTGAACGTGAAGCATTGCAACCCCTCGCAACTCAAGGACCGCACGCCCCTGCTCCAACCACCGGCTCCACCCCCGCGCCACAGTGTATCGGCGACAAAGAAGAGCGTGCTTCAAGGAAACCGGCGCGCGGGCGGCGCAGGGCGTGCCGCCGGAACTCACGCACGGCGAAACTGACGGGCGGGTCGGCGGATCGCTTGACATCCGCGCTGCTTGTGTTAGACTATAGGCGAGTTAAGGACTGTACGCATCCGGGGCTGTGTCCGCCTGAACGCGGGCCGGCCCTTTTTTCTATTCGCACGTCAAGGTCCGGCTGCGTGGCCGGGCCGTGTGGGGGAACGACGGTTTGGCCGGTATGGCGGAAACGTGAACGGATCGCACGAGGGCGGTCTGGTGGGGAGTGCTGATGCCGGAGGCCGTGTTTTTCGGCCAATCGGCACCCACTCTGAGAAGGGAGGAGAGAGCCATGCAAGCCTGCTTAAACGATGAGTCTGTGATGCAGGGGTTTGTGGGTGTTTCGCCGCAAGTACAGCGGCTGCGCGCGGAGATAGCGCGCCTGGCGGCTCACGATGTCAGCATTCTGCTTCAGGGCGAGACGGGTACGGGGAAGGAGTTGGTGGCTCATCTGCTGCACCGGCTCAGTGTGCGTTGCGGAGGCCCCTTCATCGGCGTGAACTGTACCGCTATCCACGAAACGCTGCTGGAGAGCGAACTGTTTGGGCACGAGGCCGGCGCCTTCACGGGTGCGCGGCATGCCACGCTGGGGTTCTTCCGTGCGGCGGACGGCGGGACGATTCTGTTGGACGAGGTGGGAGACATGGGTGGCGCCCTTCAGAGCAAACTCCTTCGCGTCCTGGAGGACCAAGCGGTGGTGCCTGTTGGCGCGACGAAGCCCGTGCCGATTAGCGTTCGCGTTCTCTCCGCCACGCACCGTGACCTTGCCGAGGCGGTCCGGAACAACGTGTTTCGGCAGGACCTTTACTACCGTCTCAGCGTGGTGACGCTGAAGGTGCCGCCGCTTCGGGAGCGGCGAGCGGATATTCCGGTGCTGGCCCGACACATGCTCGGCCGGATCGCCGCGGCGCTGGAGGTGGCGCCCAAAACGATCTCTCACGATGCGATGGCTCTCATGGTCCGTTACGATTGGCCGGGCAACGTGCGACAGTTAGGGAACGTCATCCAGCGGGCCTACGTCCTCGGGGATGGTCCGGTGGTCGATGTGGCGGATTTGCCGCCTGAAATCCGGGGGGACGGAAGATCGCCCCACCAGCAGTTCCCGACGCTCCGCGAAGCCATGGGGCGCCACGTTGCCAGGGCGCTGGAACTGACCGGCGGCGTGCGAAGCCGGGCGGCCCGGATGCTCGAGATCGACCGCAAAACACTTCGAAGAATGATGGCCCGGCAGCATCTTTCGTAGTCCACCTCGCCGACGCGTTGAATGGGGGGCGATCGATCAGATAGGCTTTCCCGCAGGTCTCAGACGGCCGTGCCGGTCCGGCCGATTTCAACCTCCGCATGCGAAGCGGCTTTTGTTTTCGTCCCACGGTTTTCCTTCTCTCTTCCCTCCGGTGACCGGAGCAAACAGCCCCATGCCCGGGGCAAAACGCCCCGGACCGGATAACCCCTTCCCTGGCGGGGGGTTAGCCCAGAGGTCTTGCTGCAGGCTGGGGCGTTCTGCCCGGCGAAGCCCCCCGGATGGCAGGGCGGGACTTGGCCGCCAGCACTGTAAGCCCTTGCATAGAATAGGCTTATGACGATTCTCCATTCGTCATGGCCGCTGGCACGCCTCTTGCGTTAGCGACACGTGGCTCGTCGCGGCGCAGGCGGCTGCGACGGGCCGAAAAGGGAAAGGCCGATGAGGGCGAACGTGGACCGGCCACGCGCCTTCCAAGGGTGCGGTGGGCAGGCGGCGGAACGCGGTGTTCAGGGGTCTGCTTCGAGGAGCAAGCGATGCGGCGGGTGGCAGCCGATTCCGATGACGTTGTCCTTGCAGCGGAGATCGGTGCAGCCGAGGCCGAACGGCTTCAGCAGTGTCTTTGTCCGATCGTCCGCCGGGTTCGGTTGGCCACCTCAGCCCAACAGGTGCTCGAGCGGTTGCGAGAGGAGACGTTCCAGCGGGCGGTGGTTGCCACCGAGTTGGTGCTCGGCGGGCAACCGATTCTCGCCCGCCTTGCGGTTCTGCCCTCGATCCGCTGCCTCGTTGCGGTGGGTCCGGGCGGCGACGGTGAAATGGAGCGGCGGGCGCGCGGCGCCGGGGCCTGCGCCTATGTCGTCCGCCCCGTCTCGAGCGAGACCTTGGCACGGGCTTTGACCGGACGAGGAGGTGGTGCGGGTGAGAGAAATCTGAGCGGGCGCAATCCTGAAAACGGACCGGTTGGGTGGAATCAAATACCAGGTTAAGAAAGGAGACTTACAATGACTCGGGTAATGATAGCAGTGCTATCGGTCGCCGCCTTGGCGGTTCCGGCCCACGCGGCGTTTGACATGTTCTTGCAGATCGACGGAATCCCAGGAGAGTCGACTACCCCTGGGCACGAAGCCTGGATCGACGTGGTGGGCTTCAGCATCGACGTGACGCGAACCGAACTGGATGGCGGCGCCAACGGAACGCCCCCCGTGGTGGATGTCTCCACCTTCGGACTCGTCAAACGCCTCGACAAGGCCTCTCCCATGCTCGCTCTCTCTGTGATCCAGGGAGGCCTCCTTCCCGGAGCGACGTTGGAAATCGCTGAGGTGGCGGGGACCCGTAACGTGATCGCTGATTGGCAACTGCAGGACGTGGTGGTGTCATCCTTCTCAAGCGGCGGCTCGCTCGGGGAGCCGCTCCCCATCGAGGAGGTCTCGTTTGCCTTCGGCGGGATCGCCTACGGGTACAACGAATACGACCAGGCCGGCAACAGGACCGGCCGGGTCGAGGCGAGTTGGGACCTGGTCAACGGCACCACGAGCCTGACCACGGAAGGAACGGTCGGGGGCTTCCGGTTCATCACCGACGTTCACACGCCGGAACCCGCGACGCTGTCGCTGCTGGCCCTCGGCGGGTTGGGCGTTCTCGTGCGACGGCGGAGACAGTGAACCAGGCAAGAAGGGCGAGGGACACAGCGGGCGGTTCCGAGCGGGCCGCCCGCTTCCCTTCCTCGTTCAGAAACACGGCTCATCCGGTTTGAGGTTCCGTGCACCTGGTTTAGCCGCACCGCGCCTGGGTACGATGTCTGGGGCGGTTCCCGACCGATGACGCCTGCGCTCTTGATTCGCGTCGCCGAATCGCTATCCTGTGGCTTGCGTTTGCCGGAGAGGTTCCTGAACCATTGAGACGAGGCGACCCATGCGAGTCATCGACCCACACATTCACATGCTTAGCCGCACCACCGACGATTATCGCCTGATGGCCGAGGCCGGTATCGCGGCGGTTTGCGAACCGGCGTTCTGGCCCGGCACCGACCGCCAATACCCCGAGAGCCATCTGGATTACTTCAACCACCTGACGACGTTTGAGCCCGGGCGGGCGGCCAAGCACGGCATCAAGCATTACTGCGTCCTCTGCGTCAACCCCAAGGAGAGCGAAAACGTCGAACTCACCGAGAAGGTGCTCGAGCGGATCGATCCGTACCTCGCGCGTCCCACCGTCCTGGGCATCGGCGAGATCGGCCTGAACAAGAACACGGAGAACGAGATCCGGATGTTCCGGCGGCAACTCGAGATGGCCATCGAGCGCCGGTGCGTCTGCATCATCCACACGCCGCATGCCGCCGAGAAGAAGCAGGGCACCGAGATCATCGTCGACATCATCCGCGAGGTGGACGGGCCGCGCGAGTTGTGCGTCATCGACCACTGCACGCGCGACACCATCGACATGGCCCGAGAAACCGGCTGCTGGACGGGCCTGACCGTCTACCCCGGGAAACTCACGCCCGAGGATGCCGCGACCATCGTCCGCGACTACGGCGCCGAACGCATGCTCCTGAACTCGTCCGCCGACTGGGGAGACAGCGACCCGCTGGCCGTGCTGGTCACCGTCGGCGTGATGCGTCAGTTGGACCTGCCCGACAGCCTGATCGAGACGCTCGTGTTCACGAACCCGAGCACGTTCCTGGGCCAGAATCCGAAATTCGAGTTGTGATGCCCCGGCGTCCGGATGGAGGACCACGTGGCTGCCAAGCGGTCAGACGAGCGCCGATGCCCCGGCGAGAAATACGCCATTAGCGAAGCCGTCTGTCGGGGGCGCATCGCCCGCCATTTCCCCAAGTGCCGGTCCTGCCAATGGCGCGAGGTTACCACCGGCGAACCCCTCGACCCGACCGAACCGCCGATTGACTACGACGCCGTCTTCAAGGCCTACGATATCCGCGGCCTCGTCGGTCAGCAGGTGACCAGGACCTTGGCGTGGAAGGTGGGCTGCGGTACGGCCCGTCACCTGCTGTCGCTTCTGCCGGAGGAAGCCCGCGCCGAACCCGGCGCGCAGTGGATCGTGGTCGGTCACGACATGCGTCCGACGAGCGACGAGTTCGCCCAACGTGTCAGCGATGGTGTCCGGGCGGCCGGGGTTGGGGCCGTACACATCGGCGAGGTCGAGACGCCCGCCATCTACTACGCCGTCGGCAGCATGGCGGCGCTCGGCGGCATCCAGGTCACCGCCAGCCACAACCCCGTCGAGTACAACGGCTTCAAGATCACCGGAACGGGCTGCGTGCCGGTCGGCATGGGGTCCGGCCTGGAGCAGATCAAGCAGATCGCCTCGACAACCGAGGAGACGGACCTGCCGGTGACGGGTCCGCTGCGGCACCAGGACATCTCCAGCGGGTACCTGCTGCACGTCAAGAAGTTCGCCGGCGAGATCAAGCCGCTGAAGATGGTGCTCGACGCCTCGAACGGCATGGCGTCGAAGTGGGTGCCGAGCCTGCTGCGAGAGTACTGCATCGACGTCGAAGCGCTGAATCTGGAACGCGCCGGCCGCTTCGCTCACGAGCCGAACCCGTTGAGGGAATCGGCGTTGGAGGACCTGAAGCGGCGCGTTCGCGCATCGGGGGCGGCCCTCGGCGTCTGCTTCGACGGCGACGCCGACCGCGTCGGCTTCGTCGATGAGAACGGCGATACGGTCTCGAATGACCTCGTCACCGCACTGCTGGTGCCGGACGTCCTGGCGAAGGAGCGCGGCGCCACCATCGTGTACGATCTGCGGGCCAGTTGGGCGCTGAAGGAAGAGATTCTCGCGCACGGCGGCGTGCCGCGGCGCGAGAAGGTCGGCCACAGCAACATGAAGGCCGCCATGCGCGAGACGAACGCACCGTTCGGCGGCGAACTCTCCGGCCACAGTTACTACCGCGAGAACTATTTCTGCGACTCCGCCATCGTCACGCTGCTGAAGGTCCTGGCAGTCGTCTCCCGCCATCCGGAGGTGCCTTTCAGCGCACTCATCGAACCGCTGCGACGGTACGCCGGCACCGGCGAGGTCAACTTCGAGGTCGAGGATAAGGACGAGATGATCCGCCGCCTGGCCCAGACGTTCTCGGCCGGCACCGTCGACTTCCTCGACGGCGTGACGGTCGAGTACGACCAGTGGTGGTTCAACTGCCGCCCGTCGAACACCGAACCGCTCCTGCGCCTGACCCTCGAAGCCAAGAGCGAACGGGTCAAGGACGAGATGTACGAGAAACTTATCGGCATCCTCGGCGAACCGTCCGAACACTAGGCGGTCCGACATAAGTTGTGCGCGGTGGTTCTCCGTAACCACCGCGCAAAAACCCGATGAATCGCGGCGGGTGCCCGTTCGACAGGCTCAGGGCAGGCTCCGACCCGCCGCGCATACACTTTACAGGACTTATCTCGGACCGCTTAGCCCGGCCCGTTGCGATCCGCTGCCATTCGCTGAATCCGTCGTCGTAACACGGCGTCTATTCGTATAGGCATGCGGGCAACGGCCGGGAAACGCCGACGGCCGCAGATCACGTGAGGGCAACCGGCATGAGCAGAAGCGTCCTCTACGCGGCAGCCTTGGTGGTCGCCCTGCTGTTCGTCTTCCCGAAGTCCGTCCTTGCCGCCCCTGCGAGCCCTGCCTTGGCGGTCCGGCAGCGGAAGGAAATCAGCGCCCTGCTGACGATGTTTCGCCGCGCGAAGACCGACCCCGAGAAACGCACCGAGGCCGTGGACGGTATCCTGAAGATAGGCGGCCCGGCGCCGGCCCAGTTGCTCGCCCTCATCACCCAAGACCTCGCGCCGCTGCAGGCCCGGTACCGTGCGATGTTCTACGCGGCGGCCAAGGGGTTTCTGCGGAAGCAGTTCACCGACCGCGATCCGAAAGAGGTCGATTCCCTCAGGCAGACCGTCCTGAGCCTCGGCAAGCAGGCGAACCTCACGAAGGCCGAGATCGTCGCCAAGGGCGACCCCGCCATGGCCAAACTGAACGACCTCCTGTGGATCGACCCGCAGCGGATCCTTGACGCCACGGCCGCTCTCCAGAGGCAGCGCAAGACGCTCATGGTCATCGGACCGCACTGGCAGCGCGCCGCCGACTACGTCGCCGAGTTCGGACCGAAACGCGAAGGCGCACCGGACAAGGCGCCGCGCTTCGAGGACGTCATCCGGGCCGACGACGTGCTCGGCACCACGCTCGCCCTCGCGACCCGCGACTCCCACCGCAAGGTCCTCATCGCCAACGTCACGCTGGAGGCGCAAATCGAGTTCGAGGAGGCCAACGGCATCCGCGACCTGAACCGGATGCGGCTGCTGCTCGGCCTGAAACCCCTCCGCATTGACGTGAAACTCTGCGAGGCCGCGCGCGACCATTCCAAGGACATGGTCGAGATGAAGTTCTTCGCGCACGAGTCCCCCGTGCCCGGCAAGCGGACGCCGTGGGACCGGGCCAGACGCTTCGGCACCACCGCCCACGCCGAAAACATTGCCGGAGGATCCAACACGGGCCCCGGCTCCAACCGCCAGTGGTTTCACAGTCCGGGACACCACAAGAACATGCTCGGCAACCACTCGCGCGTCGGCCTGGGAAGGCATTACAAGACCTGGACCCAGATGTTCGGCTGAACCGCCGGGCACGAAACGAGGGACCGATGGGAGCAGCCAAAGCCATCCACCTCTTCGCTATGTCCGGGCGCGGCGGGTCTCCGCACCCGCCGCGACAGCTGCGTCGAAAGCGCGGTGGTTACGGAGAACCACCGCGCACGACTTGAGGAGTATCTTCCGGGCCACGGCGCATGGAACGAGGGACCGATGCGAACCGCCAGGGCCATTCTCGTCGTCACGACGTTGCTGTTTGCCCTCGCAGCGCCCTTCCTCCTGCCCGACGCCGTCACCGGCGAGCAGGCGGGGGCCGGCCTCGGCAAGACAGCCTCTGCGCCGGGCCGTCCCGTTCAACTGATCGAAGGGTCGGGCATCGTCGTTCGCGGCGGCGGCAAGGTGGCCGTCATCGGAGGCGACGAGACGACCGACCGCCTGTGGGCCGTGTCGCTCGAGGGCCTTTCCCGGCGATGGGAACTTGTGTTCCCGCCGAACACACCGATGCTCGACGACATCGAGGCCCTGGCACGCCATGGCCGCAGCAGCCTGTTCGTTTCCTGTTCGCAGAGTCGGACCAAGACGCTCGAGAAGGACAAACCCGAACGCAACCGCCTCGCCTTTGTCACGCTGACCGAAGACGCCCGACGGATCGTCTCGATCCGCGTCTACGAGCGGCTGCGGTTTCATCTTGCCATGCTCCTCATGGGCCGCGGACGGGGCCTCTTCGAGAACCCCGGCGCCATCGTCCAGAACGGGCCGAACCGGGGCGGCCTGAACGTCGAGGGGCTGGCCTGGTGGAAGGATGAACTGCTCTTCGGTCTGCGGTCGCCCGTGGCCAAAGGCGGCGCCGTGGTCGTGCCGATGCGCGAGCCGACGAGCCTCTTCCAGCCGGACGGTCGGCGGCACGCCCCCTCCTTCGGCCCTCCCATCGTCCTGCCGACGAAACCGGGTGAGGCCATCCGCGACATGGCCGCCACCGACGACGGCATCCTCATCCTGCTCGGCGACCAAACCGACACCCCGGGCCCCGGCTTTCGCCTCGTGCGGTGGCGGCCGGGCACCAGGGAACTCGATGCCGTTCGCGCTAAAGGGTTTGACGCGGTCCCCAAACCCGAATGCATCGCCCTCGACCCCGAGGGGCGGCTCCTCGTCGTCCAGGACCAGAAACTGCCGTTGCCCAAGAAGGTCCTCTTTCGCCTCGAGATCGAGAAGCCGTAGGCTTCGTTGCGGTTCGCGTCAGCCCACCCGCGCGGCGGGTCTCCTGACCCGCCGCGCTATCACCGCTCCACCGCCAGAGAGCACCGCACGGCTGCGCGGTGGGTGGGGACACCCACCGCGCAAAACTCGTCAACCCATTGCGCGGCGGGTGTCCTCACCCGCCGCGCGAGACGGCGCCGGAGGGGTCGCAGGCGCGAGGGCCTCGGCCAGCAGTTCCATCGGGTGATAGACGGGCAGGCCCGTCCCGTGGGCGAGTTGGGTCCGGCACATGCCGCAACTCGTGACGATGGCCTCGGCGCCGCAGTCGCGGACGCGGTCGAAGACCGGTTGGGCGATCTCGGCACAGATCGCGGCGTTCTTCGCCTTGAGACCGTAGGTGCCGCCCATGCCGCAGCACACCTCGTTCGACAGGACGAACTCGGTGCCCAGCAGCCGCTCCAGGAGGCGGCGGGGCTGCACGCCCCTTCCCGCTGCCCGAAGGTGACACGGGGCGTGGTACGCCAACCGCTTCCCGCGCCAAGGCGCTGTGCGCGATGGTGCTCCCGACCCGCCGCGCCACTGCTCGGACCCGCGTGCCTCGACCATCTCTTCAAGCAAATCGTGGATGTCGCGCGTGTGCTCGGCCACCAGGCGGGCCCGCGCATCGTCGGCCGCCATGTCGGGGTAATCGTCCGTGAGCGTCAGCACGCACGACGGGCACCCGCTGACGACCGTATAGCCGGCCTCGACCAGCGGCGCGAGCACGTCGAGGTTGAAGCGCATGTCCTTGACGGCCCGCTGCGCATCGCCGGCCGAAATCTTGGCGATGCCGCAGCATTTCTGTTCGGGGATGACGACCTCGCAGCCGAGCGCATCGAGCACCTTCAGCGCCGCCAGGCCGATCTGCTGCTCGTTGAACAGTTCGAAGCATCCGGCGAAATAGGCGATCCGCCGCGACGCCTCCGCCGGACCGGTCCGGGCGCCCTCGGTCAACCGGCGACGCCCGAAGCGCGGCAGCGCCGAGTCGCGTCCCACGCCGGTGAGTTTCTCCATCACGAACCGCACCGGCCGCAGGTGCGCGAGCCAGTTCGACACGGGCGCCGTCGCGCTTCCCATGCGACCCAGCGGCCGGACCTTTGCGAGCAGCCGCTCCGTGAGGCCCAAATGTCCCGTGGCGGCAAGATGCTCCTTGTGCCGGAGGATGAGGCCTGGCACGTCCACGTTGCTCGGGCACTCGACCAGGCACATCTTGCAGTTGTAGCAGAGGCCGGCGATGTCGCGCATCTTCTCGGCGTCGAGGTCCCCGAGGTCCAGGCCTCCGCTGATGGCTTCGCGCAGCAGGTTCGCCTTGCCGCGCGGCGTGGCCACCTCGTCGCCCGTCACCTTGTAAACCGGACAGAACTCGCGGCATGTGCCGCACCCGTGACATCGGACGAGTTCGTCGGCCCACGGCTCGCGGTCGAATCCGTCGCCGGTGGGCCGCTGTTCGAACCCCGGTCCCATCCGCAGGTCGTCGAGGTGGATCTCGCGCTCCTCGGTGATGACCTTGCCGGGGTTCAGGATGTTGTCGGGGTCCCAGAGTCGTTTGATCTCGCGCATGACGGCATAGAGTGCGCTGCCGAACTGGCGTTCGAGGTACCCGCTGCGCGCCAGGCCGTCGCCGTGCTCGCAGGAAACGGTGCCGCCGATCTCGGTCACCAACTGGGCGACGGCGCCGGCGATCCCCTTCATCTTGGCCACGTCTTCGGCAGCGCGTGTGTCCAGGAACGGCCGGGCGTGGAGGTTGGAGTCGCCCGCGTGGCCGTAGACGGCGGCCTCCACGCCGAAGTGCTCGAAGACCTCGCGGATGCCGCGGACGTATTCGACCAACCGGTCGGGCGGCACCGAGACGTCCTCGATGAAGGGCGTGGCGCGCTTCGGCCCAGGCAGTTTCTGCAGAATCTGCACCGCTTGTTTGCGGACCTGCCACAGCCGCACCTGGTCGGCCGGGTCGTACGCCTCGATGCCGCCGAACGCCAGACCCAGGTCGTCGATGATCCGCTCGCGGACGCGGGCGATGAACGCCTCGTTCTCGGTGCGGCTGTCGCAGAGATGCTCGATGAGCAGAACGGTGTCGGCCTCTTCGGGCAGGTACTCGGCCGGGACCGACCCGTCGGCGCGAACGATGTCGAGGAACTGCCGCTCCATGATTTCGCAGGCGCTCGGGTCCAGTTCGAGGATGGGGCGGACGGCCTCGCCGGCCTGCTCAAGACCCGCGAACCACAGGAGCAGACTCGCCCGTTCGGTCGGCTTGTGCACCAGACGCAAGCCCGCCTCCACGACCACCGCGAGGGTGCCCTCGCAGCCCACGACCACGCGCGTCAGGTCGAGGATACCGTCGGTGAGCAGGTCGAACAGGTTGTATCCCGCGCTGTTCTTGGTCGTGTACGGCTTGTGCTGACTAATCAGGTCGGCGCTTTCGGTGACGATGCGGCGTGTGCCGGCGACGATGCGGCCGAAAGCATCGTCGCGCGAGGCGAGTTCGGTGTACGCGGCGCCGTCAACCTCCAGCGGTTCCAGACGCACCTCGGAGCCGTCGGCCAGGACTACGTCCAGGTACGCCACGTGTTCTCGCATGGAGCCGTATCGGATGCCGCGCGCCCCGGAGGCGTTGCTCCCCAGGTTGCCGCCGATCGTGCAGAAGGGCTCGCTCGACGGGTCGGGGCCCAGCATCAGACCGTGCGGGGCCAGGGCCTCGTTCACGCGGCCGGTGACGATGCCCGTCTGGACCCGGACGAGGCGGCCTTCGGTGTCGATCTCCAGGATACCCGTCATGTATTTCGTGAAATCGAGAACGATGCCCCGGCCGAGCGCCTGGCCGCACACGCTCGACCCGGCCCCCCGCGGGATAACGGGCACGCCGAGTTCGGCCGCCGTCTTGACGGCCGTCACCACGTCGGCCGCGTCCTTCGGCACAACGACCGCCAGGGGCAGGATCCGGTAGATGCACGCCGCCGTCCCGTAAGCGGTCAGGCTGAAACGGTCGGTCAGGAGGTCGCCCCGGATGCGGTCGCGAAGGGCGCGCTCGATCGTCTCGGTGGCGTCTGCCGTCGTCGGGCGTTCGGCCATGTCGTCCTCGCTTGACTGCTTTTCGGCCAGGGCATACTATACGTGGAGGGGGCGGCAAAACAAGGCGAAGGCGCATGGCCAAGGCCATCGGGTGCATCTCGGGCGGGCTCGATTCGACGCTCGCGGTCTGCCTGATTCGGCGGCAGGCGATCGAGGTCGTCGCGCTGCACGTGCTGCACCTGTGGTATCCGGCGCCCCTCGAGGCCGGTGCGAAACCGCGTGCGGTCGCCGCCATGGAGGCCCGCGGCGTCCGCGTCGAAACGTTCGACGCCGCCGAAGCCGACCTCCGGATGGTCCGGCAACCCACCTTCGGCATGGGCAAACGGATGAACCCGTGCATCGACTGCCGCATCGGGACACTCCGGCAGGCCAAGACCCTCATGGAGGCCGAAGGCGCCGACTTCGTCTTCACCGGCGAGGTGCTCGGCCAGCGGCCGATGTCGCAGAACCGACAGGCCATGCAACGGGTGCAGCGCGAAGCGGACCTCGCGGACCATCTGGTTCGCCCGCTGTGTGCGAAACGCCTGGCGCCGACGCGGCCCGAACGAGAGGGAAGGCTCGACCGGGACCAACTCCTGGGCATCGTCGGCCGGTCGCGCAAAGCCCAGATGGCGCTGGCCGAGGAATTCGGCATCACGGATTACCCGTCGCCGGCGGGCGGGTGCCTGCTGACCGATCCGGGTTTCGCCTATCGGCTGCGCGAGTTGATGGCTCGCCAGGACCCGACGGCGGCGGACGTGGAACTGCTGAAGGTCGGCCGACACTTTCGCTTGGGCGACGGCACGCTCGTCGTCGTCGGCCGCCATCACGAGGACAACCTGCGCCTGGACCCGCTCTTTCACGACGGCGACGTGCGGATCGAAGCGGCCGACATCCCGGGCCCCACGACGCTGGTGCGCGGCACCGCCGGCGAGGCAACCCTTGCCACGGCCGCCGCCCTGACCCTGCGCTACACCAAGGCGCCGGCCGGAGAGACGCAGCGGGTGGACATCGGGCCCGTGGGAGACGCAGCGTCGGTCATCGAGGTCGCGCCCGCCGATGACGCAGACGCCAGGCGGTGGATCATCGCACCGGAGGAACCATCGTGAAACCGGCCGACCCGACCCATACCGAACCGGCCGCCAAGCGCCAGGCACTCGAGGCGATCCTCGAAAGCCTGGGCTCGGTCGCGATCGCCTTCTCGGGCGGCGTCGACTCCACGCTTCTCGTGGCGGAGGCCCGCCGCGTCCTCGGCCGCGACAACGTCCTGGCCGTCACGGCAGACAGCGAGATGCAGGTGTCGGAGGAACTCGAAAACGCCCGCGACCTGGCGAAGCAACTCGACGTGCGGCACGAAATCATCGAAACGCGGGAACTGGACGTGCCGCACTTCCGCAACAACCCGCCCACACGCTGCTACTACTGCAAGCGCGAACTCCTGTCGACCATCAGGAAGATCGCCGAGGCGAACGGCCTGGCAGCCGTGTGCGACGGCGCCAACGCCGACGACGTGAACGCGTGGCGGCCGGGTCTGAAGGCGGCGGCCGAGTTGGGCGTCCGCAGTCCGTTGAAGGAGGCCGGCTTCACGAAGGACCTCGTCCGGGCCCGCTCGCGCGAACTGGACCTGCCGACGTGGGACCGGCCCGCCATGGCGTGCCTGGCCAGCCGGTTCCCCTATGGTGAGGCCATCACCGGGGAGAAACTGGGCCGCGTCGCCGCCGCCGAGGCCCTGCTACGGGAACTCGGGTTCGAGGGTTGCCGCGTCCGCGACCACGAGACCATCGCCCGGATCGAGGTGGCGCCGGCCGACATCGCCCGCCTGACCGAGCACCGCGACCGCCTGGTCCGCGACCTTAAGGCCCTCGGCTACGCCTACGTGACGGCCGACCTGCAGGGCTACCGGGCCGGGGCGATGGATGAGGTGCTGCCCGAAATGCAGGAACCCGGCGTCAAGAAGACTTGACGACGTGTCGGCGCGTGGTACCTTGATGGCGTACCGATGGCCGGCAGGGAGCGCGTCAGCCCGGAGGTGACCAACATGCCCCTTGACGCCACGCTGCAGAATAATCGCGAGGCGATCCTTCGCCTTGCCGCCCGACACGGAGTCCGTAACGTCCGCGTCTTCGGTTCGGCATCGAGGGGCGAGACCGGACCGGACAGCGATCTGGACCTCCTGGTCGACCTGGACCCCGACCGAAGCCTGCTCGACCTCGGCGCCTTGCTCATGGACCTGCAGGACCTGCTCGGCTGCAAGGTAGACCTCGTGACCGAGAAGGCCCTCCACTGGTATATCCGTGACCGCGTGCTCAGCGAGGCGACCCCTCTATAAAGCATGGCGCCACGGCCATGCTGGGCCAACTGGGGGGCCCTGCGGACAAGACGTCGCCCTGACACCGTCGCTCCGCTTGCTCTCGCTGTTTGCTCGCGCGGAGGCGTAAGATGGGGTGCTGAACCGAGAGCAGGTGCACTCTATCGCCGTGGGTTGGCCACCGCGCCGCGAAGGGGGGATACCATGCCATCGCGCGTAAGGGGTAGGCTTGGGCATCCGGCGGCTCTTGGGGCGCTACTTGTCTCCGCGCTCATCTTACCGGGCTGCTGCGCCACCGTGCAATCCCGCGAGCCGTGGCCCGTCCCTCAGACGGCCGAGAGCCTACTGCGATGGTCCCCGGCGTCCAACGGCCTGAAAGCCCGCATTGAGGGGGTGTGGCTGTCCTCCTGCAGCGTCATCCTCGTCAGGCTCTCAAACGTGGGCACGGTGCCGGTGGTTGTGCCCACGAGCAGGCCCGCCGAGGGCGCGGGGCCGGACCCCTTCCAGCTTTACTACACCGTCGATGGCCGACGGTGGGAACGCTTGCAGTGGGTGCCCGAGGAGCCGGGCGTATGGTGGGATGTGCGCGGCCTCTCCGGCCCTCGTCCGCCCGTAACACTGAGACCACGCCAGAGCGCCCTGGCCTTCGTGTGCGGCCACGCTCCCATGCATTGGAACCAGATGTCGGCAGTGAGGGTCGCGCTCCACGTCGAGCAGAGCGCGCGGCAGAGGGCATGGACCGGCAGGCTGGAGACACCCGCCTGGCCGGTGCATATCAGCGAGCAGTCCTACGAGGCGATGGCCAGAACGCTGCCGCTTCCCGACCATCTGCCTGCCATGAAGTCGCCACAGGGTGTTGCCGGCCTGCAGATGATTAGATCGGGCGAATCTATGTTCTCGTACCTTCGGGTAGCAAATGGTGAATTGACGGCGCACCTCCACCTCTGCTTGGCGGCCGAGGTGGCTGCCGCGCTCGACCAACGCATGGCCGCCGAGTCAGACGAGAACATGAAAGTGTTCCACGCCACCATCGCGGCCTCGGCAGGCAGCGCTGTGGGACGCGACTTCCTTCTCAAGTGCCGTGAGCGAACGGACCTTGCTTTCATGCGGAGCGTGCTCGATGCCCTTGGGTACTTGACCGAGATAGACCCGCCCGGTTGGGTGATCGACTCGATCATTGCAGCCCTGGCGGATGATCGAGAAGTCGTGGCAGAACCGCCCGACCCGTTCCAGGACGAACGTCTCCCCCTATCGTACTTGGCTGATGAAGACGCCGACCTGTGCTACGCTCTGGGCGATATGAAATGCCGCAAGGCGGTGCCGGCCCTGATTGAGATGGTACACAAGACCGATGCCCGCCGAGGGCCGGTGACGGCGCTCGGCAGAATCGGCGACAGGCGGGCGGTGGCTGTACTGCTCGAATACCTGAAGAAGCACGCGGCAACGGCGGAGTATACCGACGACTACGGGTTGTCTGAGACGTTCCAAAGACTGGTCGATGCCATGGGCGACCTCAAGCCCCGTGAAGCGGTGCCGGTGCTCATGGAGTACATGGGTTACCCGGACGTCATCCGAGCCCTGGGGCGTATTGGTGACCCGCGCCCCGTGCCCGTGCTGCGAGAAATGGTCGCGACCGGGGGAGGACCTGCGGGCCTCCCGGCGCAGACTGGTCCCGTGATCACCAAGCAACGCTTCGACCAGGCCAAGATTGCCCTGGCCGCCCTGGAAGAAGGGGACCCGATTCCTCGTTACTGCGCGTTGCTATCCGACATGTCGCTGGACCGGTACGCAAGTCGAGAGATCGTCTGGGCCCTGGGTGACGCCCCGGACGCGCGGGCGATCCCTTATCTGGTCGAGCGGATCAAGCGCGACCCAACGGGCACCGTAGTCAATCAGGCCATCACCGTGCTGGGCGCCTACCGCCACAAGGCAGCGGTGACGGGTCTGATTGAGTGCTTCGACGCCGACTTCGACGGGAAGCAAGACTGGAAACGGGCCCTTACGCCGGAGATGTTCCGCGACAACATCGCAGAATCGCTCCGCCAGATCACCGGGGTCAGTATCGGCACGAGCAAGGGGGCGTGGCAGCGCTGGTGGAAGGCCGAAGGCGCAAAGCGGACCGACTTGAGATAGCAGACCCTCGTCGGCCCGGTCGGCCTTGCGTCACCGCACTTGGGGCACACGTGCGGCAAGACTCACCCCCCTCAGCCTTCCCCCTGCCCGGTCGCCGGCGCGGCGCCGCCGAAGGTGACGTGGGGGGTGGTGCGCTGCATGGCGGATTCGACCTCGAAGAACTCGGACTTCTGGAAGCCGAACATCGAGGCCATCATGTTGGTCGGGAACATCTCGCACCGGTTGTTGTAATCGCGGACGTTGGCGTTGTAGAACCGCCGGGCGGCCTGGATGCGGTTCTCGGTCTCGGTGAGTTCCCGCTGCAACCCCAGGAAGTTGTCGCTGGCCTTCAGGTCGGGGTACCCTTCGGCCAGGGCAAACAGTTGCCGGAGCGCCCCGACCAGGAAGTTCTCGTCCTGGGCCTGCGCGGCGGGAGAGCCCGTCGAGGCCACCGCCTGCGTGCGGGCCTGGACGACCCGCTCCAGGACCTCGCGCTCGTGCCTGGCGTACCCCTTGACCGTCTCGACGAGGTTGGGGATGAGGTTGTAGCGTCGCTTGAGTTCCGTGTCGATGCCCGACCAACTCTCCTGAACGTGGTTCCGCCCGCGCACCAGGCTGTTGTACATGCCCACCAGGACGAGCCCGATGATGAGGATGGGCAGAAACACACACGCGCACAGCGGCAGGAGGGCAAACAAGGCCTCCGCCTGGGCGAGGACCGCGAGCGTGCCGTCGAAGCCTGTCGTCATCATCAACCTCCCGGCGGCTGGGCTGTGCCGCGCGCCTTCAGAACGTAGTCCGGTATGCTGCGGATGATTTCCTTGCCGATGGTCAGCAGCCGCTGCACGTTCGCCACGTCGCCGTGACCGCTGTCATAGACCAGCACGAGCGGCCCCTGCATCTCCATCGACGGCGCCGTGCCGCACCGCAGAAGGTAGTCGATCAACTGCGCGTGAAGGATATCGTACGCGAAACGCCTGTCCTCGCTCTTGACGTGGTACCGGCGGCTGAACTCGTCGCTCTCGAAATCGATGTCGTCGTAGCCGACCCACGAGGCGACGCGGTCGAGGATGCTCTCCTTCCGCATCCGCAGCCGCGGGGCCAGGATCGGCATCGCCTGAATCACCCCCTGGTAGTGATGGGTCGTCTGGTTCTTGCCGCTGCCCGTCGTGTACCGGTAGTCGAAGGCGACGACGGAGCGGCCGTCGATCTCCCCGGCCAGGACGTTCGCCGCCCGTTTCGAGTGCCCGCTCTGGAACAGGCCGAAGTGGGCGTACCGAGACGGCAGGTTCCAGGGGTCGGCGGCGTAATACTGGAGGCCAAGGCTCGCGGCCAGCCGCGCCATGGCCTCACGGCGCTCGCGGGCCTTGATAATGGCGTAAACGATCCCGACGACGATCAGCGCCGCGACGCCGCCGAACATCAGGCATGGGACAAGACCGGCCAGGCCGCCGACAAGGACTTCCATCCGCTCCTCTCCTCGATTGGCCGGATTATAGGACCGGCGCCGGGGACCGTCAAAAGGAAACGGAACACCTCCGCAAGGCGGGGGTGGCCATTTTTTCTGGCACGGTGGGATGGGGCGAGGCTGAGGGAAAAGCATGAGTTGGGTCTATATTCTATACAAAACTCGCCGTCTGGTTTTGTATAGAATGCCGCGCGGCTTGCTGCGAAGGGTCCCGGTGCCCGTATGTTTTGCTGATCAAACGGGAACGGCCCCGTTTGATCGCAAAAGTAGACCCAACTCCTCCTTTTCCCTCAGCCTCGCCCGCCCGCCAGGAATCGCCGCCACACCCGTCCGAGGCCTGCATGCGGGTTGATTCGCACGTCCCCTCGCTGTACCATAAGCGTGTTATGGCCGGTTTATTCAGTGACATTCCGGAGATTCTTGAGGACCTCAAGGCGGGGCGCACGATCGTCCTCGTGGATGACGAGCACCGTGAGAACGAGGGCGACCTGGTGTGTGCGGCCGAGAAGGCGACGCCGGAGGTCATCAACTTCATGGCGGCCCACGGCCGGGGCCTCGTCTGTCTACCGATGGCCCCCGAACTCATCGACCGCCTGAACCTGCCCCCGCAGACGGCCCACAACACCGCCCGGTTCGGCACGGCCTTCACCGTGTCGATTGATGCGCGGACGGGCACGACGACGGGCATCAGCGCCGCCGACCGCGCCCGGACGATCCAGGTCGCCGTGGCCGACGACGCCAAACCGCAGGACCTGTCGCGGCCGGGACACGTCTTTCCGATCCGCGCCCGCGAGGGCGGCGTCCTCGTTCGCGCCGGGCAGACGGAGGGCGCGGTGGACCTGGCCCGCGCGGCCGGGCTCAAGCCGGCCGGCGTCATCTGCGAGATTATGAAGCCCGACGGCACGATGGCCCGCATGCCCGACCTGGCGGTGTTCTGCAAAGAACACGGTCTGAAGATATGTTCCGTGGCCCAGATCATCGAGTTCCGCCATCGCAAGGAGCGTCTCGTCCGGCAGGTGGCCCGGGCGACGCTGCCCACGCGGCACGCCACGTTCGACCTGCTCGCCTATGAGAGCGTGGTGGACGCCTTTCCGCACATCGCCCTGACGCTCGGCGGTATCGGCATGCCGGGACCCGACGGGGGTGTGCCCGTCCAGGACGAGCCCGTGCTGGTTCGCATCCACTCGGAGTGCCTGACGGGCGACGTGTTCGGCAGCCTGCTGTGCGACTGCGGCCAGCAACTCTCGACGGCCATGGCCCGCGTGGCGGAGGAAGGCCGCGGGGCAGTCATCTACATGCGCCAGGAAGGGCGGGGCATCGGACTGACCAACAAGATCCGGGCCTACCGGCTCCAGCAGGAGGAAGGCCTCGACACCGTTGAGGCGAACGAGCGCCTGGGCTTCGAGCCCGACCTCCGGGACTACGGCATCGGCGCCCAGATCATGGTCGAGTTGGGCATCAGGCAAGTGCGCCTCATGACCAACAACCCGCGAAAGGTCGTCGCGCTGGAGGGGTACGGCCTGAGCCTGGTCGAGCGCGTGCCGATCATCGTCCCGCCCAATCCGCTGAACCAGCGGTACCTGAACACCAAGCGCGTCAAACTCGGACACCTGTTGGACGAGGATTGTCCGTAACGATTCGCGCACACACGGCGGCGCGGTCGGTGCGGAGACCGGCCGCGCAGAACGTACCTCGCTGCGCTCAATACTACTACGCTACGTTCCGCGCGGCGGCCTTCCCAGGCCGCCGCGAATGCAGTTTATGCCTGTTCCTGGCGGCCTGGGAAGGCCGCCAAGCGGACAAAAAGGCGACGTACCGTTGTAGGCTTAACTCAGGACTTCTTCGAGGGCTTGGGGGCTGAGCATGCCGCGCAGTTTGTTGAGGGCGCGGGTTTCGATCTGCCGGATTCGCTCTTTGGTCACGCCGAAGTGTTTGCCGACCTCTTCGAGGGTTTGGGGTCCGGGCATGTCGCCGAGGCCGAACCGCCGCATCACGATCTCTCGTTCGCGCGGCTGGAGTTCGTCGAGGACGCGTTCGATGCTCTCGCGGACGGTGACGTCGGGTTCGCGGTAGGGTTCCTCGCCTTCGAAGCGCAGGTCGTGGCTCATTTCGAGGAGTTCGTCGCGTCCGGTCATGAAGCGTTCGCGGCGGACGCCTGCCTGTGGCACGCTTCGGGCGAAGTTCTTCATGATCGCCCACGAGGCGTAGGTCGAGAACTTGAAGCCCCGGGTGTAGTCGAACTTGTCGACGGCCCGGATCAGGCTCATGTTGCCGTCGGAGATGAGTTCGAAGAAATTGACCTGCGGCCCGACGTGCCGCTTCGCGATGTTCACCACCAGCCGCAGGTTCGACTGGATGATGCGGTTTTTGACGCGGTTCGCCTGGTCCAGGAGTTTCTCAATTTCCTCGATATCCTCGACCTTGGGCGTGCGGCTTCTTTTGAGTCGTTGCTGGACGCGGGCGGCCTTGAACTTGAGGTAGTTGTAGAGGCGGAACAGCCCCTGCTCCTCCTCCTTCTTGAGCAGCGGGGTCTTGTAGAGGCTCTTCAGGTAGATCGGCAGACCCTTCGGCGGGGTGGCCGGCCGTTTGTCCTCTCCGTCGAGGGCCGCCGCAGCCGCCTCATCTCCCAGGATCAGCGTGTCGGCGTTCTCCTGCTCGAACTCCGGGCTCGGCATGTAATCGACGGGTTCGTCCAGCAGTTCCTTGGCGCGTTCGTCGGTGATGATGCGGTAGATGCTGGACCGCGTGCGGCAGAAGCGCTTGGCCAGCGCGTGGACGCCCACGCCCCGTTGATGCGACTGGTACATGAGCCGGCGGTCTCGATCCTGAAGCGGTTCGCCGGCGTCGGGGAACAGCCTGACACCCGGGTGCTCGTGGTCGTAATCCTTGATGGTCAGGCGGATGGTCTCGACGGCGCGGCCGAGTTTGCGGGCGATGCGTTTCGAGACCTCGAACAGACAACAGTGGCAGAAGAGGCTCAATCGCCTGGCCCGCCGGATGATCTCGCGGCGTTCGTCGGGGGCCAGGCGGCTGAAATCCCCTGCCGCTTTCACCTGCTGGGCGTTGCGTGTCGCGAAACGCTCGAGGCTCGATCTGCGAAACCCCACGCGCAGCCGCCCTCCGGACCCCATGAACTTCCACGAGACCAGGCCGGCCTTCCGCCATCGCTGGATCGTCTTGTCCGACACGTTGAAGTGCTTCGAGGTCTCCTCGATCGACAGAATCGGTTCGGACATCTCATCGGGCTTCAGTCTGAGGCTCCCCGAAACCTCTTCGACCAGCCGGATGAGGTCCTCGCGCAGGGTCTTGCCGGGGAACGTTTTCCCGACGTCCCCCCTGGGCCGATAGCCCGTGATCTGGTAGCAGACGAACTCGTACGGGTACGATTTCAGGGGATCGGTCAGGCAGACGAGCCGTTCGGCCCTGAGGATCTGGCTCAGACGCACCTTCGGCGCCAGAAACGTCAACTGCCTGGCGAGATCCGCCATCTCGCCGTGGTGAAACTTGGCCATCACCGAGCCCCAACCTTGCCGGCATTCACCGGCCCCCAGCACTGATATAATACATCAGGCTTGCCGGGCGGTCAACAGGAAAACACGAAAGTCTTATTCCCTAGGTGTCCACCTTTGACGCGGCCCCGGTCGCGGGTCACTTGGTGTCGTTTCTGGCCCGATATCGCCGATTATGGCCCCGTGAGGCCAAGTTCTCAGGCTTGCGCGGGGTAACGTCAACGCCTCGGTCTGGGCCAACGCTTCCCGGTCCGGCCGAGCCCGTTGAACAAGTCGCCTTGGCTTCGCGCGGTGGCCTTTCGAGGCCACCACGCCGGGCCGCGCCGGGAGCGTAGCGCCTGTCACCCCGAGCGAGCGCAAAAGAGTCGAGGGGCCAGAGCCGTTTGCCGTTTTCTCCAGCGAGGTTTCCTGCGGGCACTCGGGGTAGAGCGCTCCACTCACCGGCCTGCGGCGGGGTCAGTCGAGATGACAGGGTGTGTCCTGCTGCGATTGCAAGCGCCATGCCAGGAGTGGTTGCCACACACACACCGGGGGGAGAGCATACGAAGCAAGGGTGTGAGCGCGAATGATGGCGCGCCGTCGACCCACCGCGAGAAAGGGTCACACACCGGCCCAGACAGAGCCGTCTCAGGGCGCTACAGGGCCACGGCGCTGAAGCGGTCGAGAACCCCCATTGCCGTCGTCATGCTGCTGAGACGCTTGCCGGGGTCTTTGTCGATGGCCCGCATGACCAAGTGGGAGATGTCCTCCGGCAGATCGGGCATGCGCTGGCCCAAGGCCACGGCCCGAACGTTCATGATTTTGCTGAGCGTCTGATGGTGTTCGGGGCTCTCGAACGGCCAGTGCCCGCTCAGAACCTGGTAAGCCACGACGCCCCAGGCGAACACATCGACGCGGTAATCACACGGTTCCCGCCGGAGCACCTCCGGGGCGAGGGTTTCAATCGTCCCCATGCGCGTGCTGCGAGTTGGCTTGTCGAGCAAGGGCGTGGCCAGTCCGAAATCAATCAGTTTCACCTGGTTCTGGTTGGTGACGAAGAGGTTCTTCGGGCAGAAGTCGTGATGCACAAAGCGTCTGGCATGCACGTGTTCCAGGGCCGTGGCCGCCTGACGCACGAGCGACAACCGATGCCCCTGCAGGCGCTTGCTGTCACCGCCCATCAGATTGGCCAGCGTCACGCCCTCCAGGTACTCCAGAACCAGGTACGGCGTCTCGCCGAGTTTGCCGTGATCGTAACACTTGACGACGTTCGGGTGGTCGAAGGCCGCCGTGATCTGCCCTTCCGTGAAGTCGCGGTGCCGCGACTCCAGTTTCTCAACGGCTTTGCGGGCTTCGGGCTTGTGCACCTTGACGACGACCACCTGGCCGGTCTTCTGGTCTTTGGCCTTGATGATGGTGGACATGCTGCCTTCACGGACCACGCCCATGGGGGTATAGCCCGGCAGTTCGTTGGGCTGGCCCCCCCGCAGTCTTTGGAAGAATCGCTTGAACACGGTTCCCTCCTCAAACCTCAGAAACCCACGTCCAGGGCCGCCAACGGCGCGCCGCGTGAGGAGACATGACACCTTATTCTAGGAAGCCCCCCCCGCCGCGCCAACAACATTCGCACGGCAAATCTTCCCAATCCGTCCGGTGCCGGCGCGGTCAACCACAGTAATCGACGAGGGAGGCAATCTCGCTCCTCAAGTCTCGCCGGGGCACGATGCGGTCCACGAACCCGTGCTCCAGCATGAACTCGGCCGTCTGGAAGCCCTCGGGCAGATCCTGCTTCATCGTCTGGCGGATAACGCGCGGCCCGGTGAAGCCAATCATGGCGCCCGGTTCGGCCAGGATGATGTCGCCGAGGCTTCCGAAACTCGCCAGGACCCCCGCCGTCGTCGGGTGGGTCACGAGGCTGATGTACAGCCCTCCCTGGCGGCCGAACCTGGCCAGCGCGGCACTGGTCTTGGCCATCTGGGCCAGACTGAGGATGCCTTCCATCATTCTCGCGCCGCCCGACGCACAGCAGATCACGAGCGGCAGGCCCAGTTCCGCGGCCTTCTCCACGGCGGTGGCAATCTTCTCGCCGACGACCGACCCCATCGACCCCATGATGAAGTTGGCGTCCATGGCGCCCATGACCACGGGTCTGCCGCGGATGTACGCCCTTCCCACGACGGCGGCGTCGTAGAGGTTGGTCTGCCGCTGGGCGTCTGCCAGCCGCTCCACGTAACTCTTTCGGTCGGCGAACCCGAGCGGGTCGGGCGACATGAGGTTCGGCAGGTACTCCTCGAAACTGTCGGTGTCGGCGAGCAGGTTGACCCGCTGCCTCGCCCCCAGGCGGAAATGGTGCGCGCACTCCGGACACACGTGGAGGTTTTCTTCGACCCGTTTCCGAAAGACCATCTCCGCGCAGCCCGGGCACCGCAGCCACAGGCCTTCGGGAATATCGCGTTTCTTCTTTCTGCCGTTGATTGCCATGGCGACCGTTCTGCGAGGCGCGTCTACGATTCCATCGCTGCGGCGGCCGAGCGACGAAGGTCGGCGATGCTGCGGCCGTAGTCGCCGTCCGGGGTCCCAAAGACGGCCGTTCCGGCGACGAACACATCGGCCCCGGCCGCCGCTGCCTCGCCGATGGTCTCGGTGTAGACGCCGCCGTCCACTTCGAGCCGCTGCTCGCTCGTCAGCCATCCTCTCACTTGCCGAATCGTGGGCAAGACCTCGGGCAGGAACGCCTGCCCGCCGAAGCCCGCGTAGATGGTCATCAGCAGGACCATCTCAATGTGCGGCACGGCCCGCTCCACGCGGTCGAGGGGCCCGTCGGGATTGATGGTGATGCCCGCCGAGCAGCCCAGTTCATGGATGCGGTCGGCCAGCCCCTCCGGTTCGCTCGCCACCTCGGCATGGAACGTGATGTTGTCTGCCCCGGCTTCGGCGAACGCCTGGATGTACCGGGCGGGTTCGCTGAGCATGAGGTGGACGTCCAGAAACAGGTCCGTCACGGCCCGGACCTTCTCGACCACCACGGGTCCGATCGTGAGGTTCGGCACGAAGTGGCCGTCCATGCAATCGACGTGGAGCAAGTCGGCGCCGGCCTGCTCGACGCGGGCGATCTCGTCGGCCAGGTGAGCGAAATCCGACGCCAGGATCGACGGGGCAATCGCCGGTCGCGGCAACTGATGGAGCGAGCGTTTCACGCGGCACTGTCCTTCCGCGGCGAGGCGCCTGTCTGCGTCCCTCCCGGGCGCCGAGTCGCCGCAGGCCGAGCGACGGGGGCGTCAGGCGTCGTCGATCAGGCCGATCGTCTCGAAGGGTTTGCCCTCGAGGAACTCCAGACTTGCCCCGCCGCCGGTCGAGACGTGCGTCATCTGCCCGGCCAGCCCGAACTTCTCGACGGCGGCAGCGGTGTCGCCGCCGCCTACCACCACGGTACCCTCTTTGGCCACGCGTGCCAGGACCTCGCAGATCTGCCGCGTGCCGCCGGCGAAGGGGGCCATCTCGAAGACGCCCATCGGACCGTTCCAGACGACCGTCTTGGCATCGGCCAGTTTCTCGCGGTACAGCCCCGTTGTCTCGGGGCCGATGTCGAGGCCCACCCAGCCGTCTTCCATCTCGGGGCCCTGGATGTCGGTATCGGTGTCGGCGGCGAACTCCCTGCCGGTCAGGTGATCCACGGGGAAGCAGACCTCGGCGTCGCTCGACTCAATCGTGGCGAGCAACTGCTTGGCCTCGGCGATAATGTCGCGTTTTTTGCCCTTCTTGACGACCTCCCGCTCCACCTTGGAGTTGCCGGTGTTCTCGCCACGGGCCACCATGAAGACGTAGGCCATGGCGCCGCCGATGAGCAGCCGATCCACCTTGCCGCAGAGGTTCTCGATAACACCGATCTTGTCCGACACCTTCACGCCACCGAGGACGGCCACGAACGGGCGTTCGGGGTTCTCGATCGCCCCGCCCAGGAATGCCAATTCCTTCTCGATGAGGAACCCGATCGCCCGCGTTCCCTCCGGCATCAGCGCCGCCGCGCCGTACGTTGATGCGTGCTTGCGGTGAGCCGTCCCGAAGGCATCATTGACGTACAGGTCGGCCAGGTTGCGGAGGGCCTGGGCGAAGTCGGCGTTGTTCTTCTCTTCGCCTGCGTGGAAGCGGAGGTTTTCGAGGAGCAGCACCCGGCCGTCGGCCAGATCGGCCGCCATCTTCTCCACGTCGGGGCCCACGCAGTCGGGCGCGAAGCCGACGTCGCATTCGAGCAGTTCCCCCAGCCGCACCGCCGCCGGCTTGAGGCTGAGTTTCGCATCGACGTGGCCCTTCGGCCGTCCGAGATGGCTCATCAGGATCACGCGTCCGCCGGCCTCCATGGCACACCGGATCGTCGGCAGGGCCATGCGGATGCGTCGGTCATCGGTGATGGTCAGATTCTCATCGAGGGGCACGTTGAAATCGACCCGTATGAGGACGCGCTTCCCCTTCATGTCCAACCGGTCGAGCGTCTGTTTGGCCACGGCAGACCTCCTGTCGGCCTGAGACTGGTCGGGGGCGAGCCGAACGCCCGCCCCCGTGTTCCGCTGAGCCTGCGTTTTAGATGGCGGCCAGTTTGACCGCGAGGTCGGCCATCCGGTTCGAGAAGCCCCATTCGTTGTCGTACCAGGAGCAGACCTTCGCGAACGTCTCGTCGAGGACCATCGTCGCGCCCGCATCGAAAAGGCTCGAGACGGTCGTGCCGATGACGTCGCTGGAGACGATCGGGTCCTCGGTGTACCCGAGGATGCCCTTCAGTGGGCCCTCGCTGGCGGCCTTCATGGCGGCGTTGATGCCGTCGTCCGTCGCCGCCTTCTCAAGTTCGACGGTCAGGTCCACGATGCTGCCCACCGGGGTCGGCACGCGCAGGGCGAAACCGTTCAGTTTGCCGTTCAGTTCGGGGATGACCTTGCCGACGGCCTTGGCGGCGCCGGTCGTCGTCGGGATGATGTTGAGCGCCGCCGCCCGCGACCGGTGCAGGTCCGAGTGGATCATGTCCAGAATCTTCTGGTCGTTCGTGTAGGCGTGGCAGGTTGTCATCAGGCCGCGCTTGATGCCGAACGTCTCGTGCAGCACCTTGGCGACCGGCGCGAGGCAGTTCGTCGTGCACGAGGCGTTCGAGACGATCTTGTGCTCCGGCGCCAGCGCCTCGTCGTTGACGCCGAGGACGATGACGGCGTCGACCTCATCCTTGGGCGGGGCCGACAGGATGACCTTCTTCGCCCCGGCCGTCAGATGCTTCTCGCATCCCTCGCGGGTCCGGAAAACGCCGGTGCACTCGAGCACCACCTCGGCCTGGCGGTCGGCCCACGGCAGGTTCGACGGGTCCCTCTCAGTTGAGACGGGGATGCTCGTCCCATCGACGACCAATGCCTCGCCGTCGGCCCCGACATCCGCGTTGAACTGACGGTACACGCTGTCATACTTCAGCAGGTAGGCGAGCGTCTCCGCATCGGCCAGGTCGTTAATGCCGACGATACGGAACTCGTCCTTCCGGGCCCACATCGCCCGAAACACGATGCGGCCGATACGGCCGAAACCGTTAATACCGATGTTGGTCGCCATCCAAACAGCCTCCTTGCCCGGGAACACGTCTGCGCGTTGAACCGCACCTGACCGCAGCGGACAACCGCCCGTGCGGCAGATGCCGACACGAAATCGTCCGCTCCTTATAGGGCTCGGTTTCGGACCTGTCAAGCCATTTCCCACCCCGCGCCCAAGCCGCCACGCGCAATGATGAAACGCCGCCTTGACGCGCCCGAATAAATCGGCCATAGTAGGCGTATGGTACTGATGGCAGCGGGTCAGACAATCTCGGACGCCAACATCACCGCCCCCGTCTCGGTCCTGGTGAAGCAGCCCGGCTCGGCGGTCGCCGAGATGCTTGACCGAGGTCTTCGTGACGCCGGCGTGTGGGTGGTTCTCGTTCCCACGGCCTACGATGTGGTTGCGGAGGCCGAACGTGCTTCAGCGGCCGTCGACCACATTGTCGTGGGTGTTGACCATTTCGGTCCGGGCGAGTTCCGGCTGATTCCCCTCGTGCGCCGGGAGTGGCCCGAGACGGTCGTCGTGGCGTACCACGCTCCCGGCTTCGAGTACAAAGGCCGCATTGCCGAACTCGTGGGCGCCGACATCGTTCTCTCGACGGCCGCGGACGCCTCGCGTTTTCTCGCGACTCTTGCCTTGCCTCGTGCTGCGCAACCCGTGGCCGCGACGCAGCCTGCACCGCCTCGTGAACCGCCCTCTCCCGCGCCGCCTGCACCCGCAGCCGCGGCTGGACCGGCGGAACCTGCACCCGATGCGACGCCTCCGCGTGCGTCTTCGCCCGCTGCGGCGCCGACACCGCCGCCGCCTGCGTCTGAGGCAGCGCCCGAAGCGCCTCGCGGCCCGGCCCCTCTGATTCAGCCCCGCCGCCCGCCGCCCCTTGCAGCGGCCTTCTCATCGCTGCCACCTGCACCCGCAGCCGCGACCGAACCGGCCGGTCCACCGTCCGATGCGGCGCCCCCGCTACCGGCCCGCGAGCCTGCAACCGCGCGCGCTCCGGCGCCGCCGACTCCACCGGAGATCGAGTCGTATCTCGCGGGCGCCACGACGACGGACAACGCCCCAGAGCCCCGGCACGAGCCGCAACCTCAAACAGAAACGTCACCCGACGAGGCCTGGAACCGCGATGGCGACCGGAGAATTGAACAGGCCAACGGAGGCCGAACGGTCCACCTGACCGATGACGAACTGCGCGTCCTGCTCGGCGAGGAAGGCGACACGTGACCGGCCAACCGTCCGCGACCAACACCGCCGACTCGGGCGGCACGATCCTCCTCCTCTGCCGCGACCCCGGCCGCCGCGCCGTCGTCGAGCGTCTCGTTCAGCCTGTCCGGACCCACGCTGCGGCGATGGACGCGATGCTGGCCGTCGCCAGGAAGGCGCCCCGGGCCGTCCTGCTCAATCTCGAGGACCTCACGGGCGCGGCGCAGGATGTGCTGGCAGCCCTTCGGCGATGCCGGCCGGACGTGCCCGTCTGCCTGCTCGTCGCGCCCGAGGACGAGCCCCTCGGGCGCCGGCTCCTGGCCGCCGGCGCCGCCGACTACTTCGTCCTGCCGGACGACATCCGTCGGCTGCCGGCCTTCCTGCGACCGGAGACTGAACCAGCCCCGGCCACCTCCGCCGCACGTGTCCGGGAGGGACGTGCGGCCGGGCTGTTCCGGACCGCGTGCGGCCTGGCGCGCCTGGCCACGTCCGAACCGCAGCCGCTGTTTCGCGACGGGGCGATGCTGGTTCTCCAGGGGCTCGGCGCGCGGCAAGGGCGGGTGTTCTCCTGCGGCGCCGAGACCGGCGGCCCGGAACTCGTTGCGGCGTTCGGCGAAGCCGACCTCGCCGACCTGGCGGGGCTCGAGGCCGAACGGGCCGCGGCCGAACGGGCTTCGCGAACCGGCGAGACCCTCCTCGTTGAGGCCGGCACGGCCGGCGCGCCCCCGGCCGGGCTGCTCTGCGTGCCCGTCCGCCATGACGACACCACCTTCGGCATCCTCTGCCTGTCGGGCAAGACCGATGGAACAGCCCTTGACGCGAGCGACCACGACGCCGCAACCGCACTGGCCGGCATCCTCGCTCACCTGTATCGGTCGGCCCTTCTCAGGAACGGGTACGCGCGGTAGGCGCTGCGGGATGCCAAGACAGGGCTGCTCGAGGCCGGCCCGTTTCTGACCCATCTCGAGACCCGTCTCTACGCCGTGGTCTTGCCGCACCCGTCGGACGACGAATCAACCGGCGGGGCGGCAGACGGCCCCTACGGCGCCGCAGCGGCGCGGCTGACAGAGGTCGGCCGCCGGATCAACGGCGGACTCCGGCTGCGTGCGGCCCTGACGTTCCCCGGACGGTGCGAGACGGTGGGTGCGCGGCGTGTGCTACTCCCGCTTCGTGTGGTGCTGTTCGAGGAGTCCCTTGACCGCCTTGCCCAGCCCGTCGGCCACCTCGGCACTGCCGGTGCGGACGGCACTCTTGACGGTGCCGGTGACCATGGCCACGCCCATGACACGGTTCGAGGCGGTGTCGATAAGTTGGACCTGTGCCGTCAGGAAGGGGTTGACGCCGAAGCCGACGGCCCTGAGGGCCGAGCCACCGGGGTCGAAGTCCATGAACTTGCCACGAATCAGCAGTCCGCCCGCGGCCGGGGCGCCCTTGGTGACGCTGCTGAACATCTTCGTCTCGACCAGCCGCTTCACAACCGCCGTCTGCACGACGTTGGCAAGACTCGACGGAACCGCCCCGAGCATCGCCGACGTGTCGAAACGCTCGACGCCAACCGCCGCGAACCGGTCGAGGGCGTTCGGGCCGCCCACGCTCTTGACCTCGTAGTACCGCGCGCTGGCCCCGGCAGCGGTGTGGTAGACCTGCTTCAGGCCCGAGGTGCATCCGGCCGCCCCGACCATCGCCAGAATCGCCACAAGCAGGACTCGCCTCATCGGTATCTCCCTTTCTGGATCACGGTTTCTGAACCCTTACATGGTAGCACCCGCCCCGCGTCCGTTGCAAGGAAATGCGAGCCTGTTGGACCGC
>CAZEBQ010000011.1:0-38719 GCA_964510295.1 uncultured Anaerolineales bacterium
CGGTGTGGGTGGCTCGGTCTTTTCGGCTGCGGGCTTGGCCATCGGGAGAGTCGGTCCCCTGTTACGTGTTCTCGATTTCTCCGCTTGGCGGCCTTCCGAGGCCGCCAGGTGCGAGTCCTGCGTTGCGGCGGCCTGGGAAGGCCGCCGCGCGGCGCTTCTGCGGTGCCCCTGCTACGTGACCATGAAGCGGTTCAACCAGTCTCCGAGTTCCACGGTGAAGGTGCGGATCGACGGCATGATGGCGGCGGCGACGAACAGGCCGAGGCCGACCCGAAGCGGGAGGCTGGCCATCAGGATGTTCATCTCCGGCAGGATGCGGGCCAGGATCGCCAGCGCCACCGCCAGGACGAGAAACGCTCCGACCATGGGGGCGGCCAGTTTCAGGGCGAACGTCAGCATGACGACGCCGGCGTCGATGATGGCTTCGGCCATGGCCGCCGCCGTCGGCGCCTGCCCGACGGGGAACACCTCGTAACTGCGGGCCACCAGGTGCAGCATCAGCCGGTGCCCCCCCGCCGCCAGGAAGAACACCGCGAAGCACATCTCCATCAGGAGGCCGACCGGCTGGGACCGTTCGCCGCTCATCGGGTCGATCTCCTGGGCGACGGCCAGGCCCATCTGCCGCTTGATGATCAGGCCGGTCTGCCGGACTGCCCCGAACATCAGGGCGACCGCCAGGCCGAGGCCGACGCCCGTGACGGCCTCTCGCACGACGAGCATGCCGACGACCATCCAGTGTCCCCCCGCCGTGTTCGGGCCCGCCGGCAGGACCGACGCGAAGACGATACTGACCACCAGGGCCAGGCCGGCCCGGACCCGGATGGGGGCGGTCCGCCAACTGAAGATCGGCAGCACCGCGAACAGGCCCGAGATGCGGGCCAGGACCAGCATGAACGGCACCACGATGTGGCTGACGGTTCCCATCAGTGCCCCATCATCTCGACGTGCGAGAAGACCTCGTGGGCGAACTCCACCACCACCTGGAGCGCCCAGCCCGCCGTCAGCAGGACCGTCACGGCCACCCCGGCGAGTTTGAAGACCATGCCGAGGGTCATGTCGCGGACGCTCGTGACGGCCTGAAGCATGGCGGTCACGATGCCGACCACCATGGCCACCACGAGCACGGGCGCCGCCACCAGCAGGGCGGTCTCCATCGCCCGCCGGCCCAGGTGCAGGATGAGATCTCCGTCCATCGGCTGATCTCACTCAGTAAAAACTGTTCACGAGGCTCTGCGACAACATGGCCCAGCCGTCCACGAGGACGAACAGGATAATCTTGAAAGGCAGGCTGACGATGATGGGCGGCAGCATCATCATGCCGGCGCTGAGAAGAATGCCCGCAATGACCAGGTCGATCAGCAGGAACGGGATGAACAGCAGGCACCCCATCTCGAAGGCGGTGCGGAACTCGCTGATGGCGAAGGCCGGAATCGCCACGTGCATCGGCACGTCGGCCGCCTTCCGGGCATCGGTCTTCGCGAAGCCGAGGAACATCCGAAGATCCTCTTTGTCGGTCTGGTGGAGCATGAAGTTTCTGACCACGGCGAAGCCGCGGTCGAGGGCCGGCTGGAAGGTGAGTTTGCCACTCAGGTACGGCTGGAAGGCCTCTTCGTTGATGCGCGAAAGCGTCGGCGCCATCGTGAACAGCGTCAGGAACAGCGCCAGACCCACGATCGCGATGTTCGGCGGGATGTTCTGCGTCGTCAGCGCCCGACGCACGAACGACAGAACGATTACAATGCGGGTGAAACTGGTCATCATGACCAGGGCGGCCGGCACCAGCGCCAGGCCCGTGAAGACGACAGCCAGTTTGACGGGGGCCGACCAGTCGCCGGCCACGTCCTTCTCGGAGGTGACCTTGTCAACCGCTTCGAGGAGTTCGCCGAGTTCGGGCAGGGCCGTCGGGCCGCCGTTCTCGGTCGGCGTCCGGCCCGGCAGGGGCGTCTTGGGGGCCAGCGACGGCGGCGTGGGCGCGGGCGACGCCGGCGCGGCCGGCGCGGCGGAGGCGGCCGAGGCGAGCACCGCAGCGAGGCTCACGATGGCGGCCCAGCGGGTCAAGAGTTCTCCTCCGGGCAGGCGACCGGCATGACGAACGCCGCCGGTTTCCTCCGTTGGACGGGGGCGGCTTGAGGCGCTTCGTCCGTCTCGACCGACCCCGTCAGGTCGGCCAGCAGGCCCAGCCGCTCGCGCGTGTCGCCGACGAGCAGCGTCCGGTCTCCGACCTGGACCATGTGGAGCGAGCGGCGGGACCCCAGATACACGGTCTCGAGGACGTTGATGCGTCGGCCCTGGGCGATGCCGATGCGCGGCAGGACCCGCTTGACGACGAAGATCGCCGCTGCACCGAGGACCAGGATGACGAGGACGGCGGCCAGCGACTGGGCAACGAGGCTGCCGGAATCGAACCGCTTGGGCTCCTTGTCGGTCTCGTCCTGTTTCTCACCCGGTTCCAGCGTATCGGCGTCCGTGCCGACGGCCTTGTCGGTCCCGCTCCAGAGCAGGGGCGAGGCGTCGGTGTCGGTGTCGGTCTGGCCGGCGTCGGCGGTTGCGGCCGCCAGGCCGAGGCTCAAGAGGGCTGCCAGGATGGTTCGCGTCGCCATCGGTCCGGTCTCCGACCGTGCACACGGGTTCCTGTGCGGAGGGGGTGCACATGGCGTGCCAAAGGGGAAAACTACCCTGACGGGTGGGAAAAGGCGGTTTTCGGCCGCACGGTCGGCCAAGAATCAGACGGCGCTCAAAAAGTTTACGAGGCGGCTTCTTCCTCGGCCCCGGTCTCGGCCTGCGTCTCGGTCTGGGTCTCGGCCCCGGTCTCGGCCCCGTCCTGGGGTGGCGGTGGCGGGGCGTCGCCGTGGGGGGCCAGAATCTGCTCGATGCGGATGCCCAGACGGTCGCCGGCCACGATGAGCGTGCCGGCGGCGAATCGGATGCCGTTCAGGTGGAGGTCCACCGGTTCGCCGACGGCGCGGTCCAGGGCGATGACGGCCCCGGCGCCGAGTTCGAGCACCTCGCGGACAGGCATGTGGGTGGAGCCGAGGGTGGCGGCGATCTCGACGGTGGTGTCGAGGAGGATGTCGATCTGGGCGGTGCCGGCGCGGACGGCGGTGACGGCGGCCTCGCCCAGTTCGGCATCGTGGACCTCGACCTCGGCGTCCTGCGTGTCTTTGGCGGCGGGCGGGGCGGCCTCGGTTGCGGTGGCTTGGGTCATGGCAGCGTTTCCTTATCTTCGCGGGCCTGCGGGGTCACGTGCGCAGTCCCAGACGCGGGTAATCTCGCGGGTCCATCACCTGAACGGCGTAGTGTCCGTGGTATGCGGCGGGTGCGCCTCGCATGGCGACCTGGCCCTCGACGGCGACGGCGATGGGTTCCGAGGCGCCGGTTCCGAGGATGATCACGTCGCCGGGTTCGAGTGACATGAGGTCGCGCACGGAGATGCGTGCGGTGCCGAGGCGTGCGGCGACCTCGACCGGCGCGTTGCCGAGATGGTCGAGGAGCCTTGCGCGGGTCTGTTCGGGTCCGACCGTCTCGCCGCCGGCGCCGGTTCTTCCGGCGATGGGGTCGAGCAGTTCGCTTTTCAGGAAGCAGGTGACCTCGTCGCGGGGCTCGTCGCCTGTGGCCTTGAAGGTGAGTTGACAGAACTCGTCGCCTGCGGGTGTGTCGAGGGGCTCGGCGTCGGCTATGACGGCCTCGCCGCGTCGGAGGTCGGGTCCGCCGGTCTCCCTGCTGACGGAGGCCAGTGATTGGACGACGGCCGAGACGAGGTCGAGGAGGAGGTCGGTTTCGAGTGACGAGAGTTTGCGTTCGTCGTCGTCGGTCGCGGCGGCGCCGCCGAGCAGTGTCTCGACCCATCCGCGGGCCTGGGTCACGGGCAGTTGAGCCATGCCGCACCTTTCGCCGGCTGCATCGTGCAGCGGAACGCGGTAGACCGGTGCGTCGGTGTCGGCGACGGCCGAGGCGTACCGCTGTGCGACCGGGTCTGGGGCGAAGGCGGTCTGGGTGCGAAGGAGCGCGGCGAGGGCCTCGCTGAGGCGTTCGGCGGCCTGGCGGGCGAAGGCGTCGATGCGGCGGCGCTGGGACTGCGTGAAGCGATGCGGGCAGGTCCAGTCGTACTCGGCGGCGTCGGCGGGCGCCGGGGCGGCGGTCGCACGCCGGTGAGCCGCATCCTGCAGTTGCTGCAGAATGGCCAGGTCGTCGGTTCGCCGACCATCGGTCATGATACGGTCCACTCCTTGAAGAGGATCTTGGCGATTTTGGGCGTCTGGTCGGGCCACAACTGCTGGTTGAAGGCGTCGAAGATCTCTCGGCGGATGCGGTTCTGGTTGGCGGACCCGCGGACGTCGTCGAGCGTGCAACTGGCCAGATAGCCGGTCAACCAGTCGCGCAGCAGGGGCATCTTGTCGTCGAGGAGTGTGCCGATCTCCTCAAAGTCCCCGTTCGCAATGGCCACGGTGATCGTGGCGCGGATGTATCGGGCGAGGCGAGGCTCGTCGAGGTTGACGGTGATGGGCTCGAAGTCCTTGTACTGGAACTGGGTCTGGTCGTCGGCGTCGGGCTCGGCGTTCTCGGCGGGCTGCGGTTCGGGTTGGGTCGTTTCGGCGTCGGCGCCGCTGAGGAGGGTTCCGGTGCCGTACCCGGCGGCCCCGGCGAGGGCGATGATGCCGAGGCAGAGTGCGGCGAACTTGAGCAGTTTGCCCAGGGGCCGCTGCCCGGAGTCGCCCTCTTGCTGACCCGGCTTCTCGTCGGCCGGTTCCTGCGGGTCGGTATCGGTATCGGTCGGATCAGCCATGACTCGGTTCACTCCTCGGCCTGCGACTGCATCAGTGCCAGAACGACGAACGCCTGCTGGGCCTGGTCGGAGGCGTCGCCGTACCAGTGCTTGCCGAGGCCGCCTCCCCAGGAGTCGATCTGCATGGCCCCGCCGGCGAGTTCCTCCGCCAGGATGTTGGTCAGGAACGCCTCGACGGCCATGGCGCGGCGTGCCGAGAGCCTCCATCGGTCGCGCGGCGTGGCGGCGTCGGGCGCCAGGCCGACGATGCTGATGCGGGCCGCGCCGGCGCTGCCGTACTGCCTGAGGTCGCTCGCGAAGCCGGTCAGGTAGGTCTTCGCAGCGTCCTGCAGGGCGGCCTGGTCGGGCTCGAAGCGAATGGGGGTTGCCAGCCACCGGGCGGGTTCGCCCCATTGGTCGTCGGCCTTGACGTTTCTTAATCGACTGAGTTGCTGGTACAGCTTTCGGATTTTCTCATCTTTGGCGTCGATGACGTCGAGCGGGTAGTCGTTGTCAAGGTCTTCTTCCATTGGACTCTTCCGGTCGATGTGGCCCTGTTCGACCTTCTCCTGCGTTCCGAAGAGCCAGTCGGGCAGTCCGAGTCCGGAGATGGCCCGCTTGAATCCGCCCTGACCGAGGCCGAACAGTTCGGGGTCGCGAACGCTCGCGAAGGCCTGGAGCATGATGAAGAACGAGAGCAGCAGCGTGACCATGTCGGCGAACGAGATGAGCCACGAGGCGGCTCCCTTTTTCTCTTCCGGTTGGGTCTTGTTCCTCACGGATACACCTTTCGGCTGAGCATGGCGATGCGGACGGCCTGCTTGAAGTCGGACGGGTGGGGCGCCTTCTCGATGCGCACGGCAATGCCGAACCGGTCGGGCTCCAGGCCCTCCCGTGCCGTGAGGTGTCCGACGATGGCCCAGGTTCTGGCCAGCGCGCGGTCCAGAGTTTCGGCGTCGGCGACGGTCTCGCTGACGATGACGCGGCAGGGCACCAGGCGCAGATAGTCGGCGATGACGCTGAGCATCTGCCCGGCGGGCTTCTTGAGCAGATGGGTCTGTCCCAGGAAGAGCATCTCGCTGGGAACGGTCAGAACCCGCCGGTCGCAGTAGGCGTCGGCGGCAAGGTCTTCGAGGGGGTCGCGCGGCTTATCGACGGGATCCAGGTCGTCGGGGGCGTTGTTGGTGCTGTCGCCCTCTTCGGTCCGATCCTGGACCCGTGGTTGCTGTACAGGGGCCTCCCGCGGCAGGCGATGCCTATCGGACAGCGACGAGTACGATAGTCTGTCGAAGCCCCCTTGGAGGCGGTTTATGACGTCGGGGTCGAACGACGAGAACGACAGCAGCATGACGAAGAAGGCGAGCAGCAGCGTCATGCAGTCGCAGAAGGTGACCAGCCAATCGGCGCCGGGTGCGTCGTCCGCCGGTTTTGCCTGCCGTCTGGCCATGTTACACGTTCGGTTTCAGTTCCTGTCGGTTCTTGGCGTCGAGGAAGGCCTGCATGCGTTCGCGTACGGCGGTGGGGCTCTCGCCGCGAGTGATCGAGAGCAGGCCTTCGATGATCATCTCTTTCTGGAGCGACTCGGTCTTGGACCGCAGGGCCAGTTTGCCGGCCAGCGGCAGGAAGACGAGGTTCGCCAGCAGTGCCCCGTAGAACGTTGTGATGAGGGCGGTGGCCATGCCCAGGCCGATGCCGGAAGGCGACTCCAGGTTCTGGAGCATCTGGATCAGGCCGATCAGCGTGCCGATCATGCCGAAGGCCGGGGCGCTGGCGCCCATAAACTCCAGCACCTTCTTGCCGGTGGCGTGGCGCTGCCCGAGATACTGGACCTCGGTGCTGAGTTGCTGCTCGATGGCCTCTTCGCTCTGGCCGTCGACCAGCATCTGGAGGCCTTTGATGAGGAAGCCGTCCTCGACGTTCTGGACCTGCTGCTCCAGGGCGAGGGCGCCGTCGCGGCGGTTGATGGCGGCGCAATCGACCATCTGCTGGACCACGGCCTGTTCGGGCGGCAGTTGGCTGAAGACCGTCTTCTTGGCGACCGAGAAGATCTTCAGGACGGTCCCCAGGGAGAAATGAATCAGCGTGGACGCGATCATCCCGCCGACCACGATCATGATCGACGGGATGTTGAAGAACATCCCCGCCCCGCCCCCCGTCAGGATCGCCGCAATGATCAGACCCGACCCTGCCACCAGACCGATGACTGTTGCGATATCCACGGCTCAGTTCCCTTCGTGCATGCGTTTCACAGGTTCTCTCAGACGTCGAACCACGTTCGTGCCGGCCGAGGCGGCCGGTTCGGCGGCCCTGGTGTCGTAGACGGCGGCCAGGCGTCTCGGGCGTTGCGGTTCGAGCGGCGCAGCGCCCGTGACGCGGCGGGGGTCATCGTCGGGTTCGGCCGGCATCGGCCGGCCGGTCGTCGCCGGGCGCGCCGCCGGCCGCACGTGTCCGCTTGTCCCGGCCGGCGCGCCGCCGGGCGAGCGGCTGAGGGCGTACCATGCGCCGAACGTGAAGGCTCCCACGGCGGCCAGGATCAGCACGGTGAGTTCGCTGCGGCTCATGGTCATCTCCTAGTCCTACAACGCTACTTGTCTCTTTGTACCCGCCTGGCGGCCTTCCCAGGCCGCCAGGAACGTGTCCCAGGGCCTTTCGCGGCGGCCTGGGAAGGCCGCCTCGCAAGGTAGCCTTGCTAGGAGGCGGGGGTTTCCTGGCGTATGCGTTTCATCAGGTCGTTGAGGCGCGGCACGAGTGTCTTGTCGGTGAAGGCGGCGAGGATTTTTCCGACCTGGCGTTGCTGCATCAGGTAGAGGTACTTGGCGGCGTCTTCCTCCTGCCGGTTTTTGCACATATTCTCGAAGATCTCAGCGGCCGATTCGGCGGCCATCGTGTCGTAGACGCTGGCGGTGCGTTTGAGGTTCTTCTGCTCGGCGGCCTTCACGTTGATGCGCTCTTTTTCGAGGTCCACCTTGGCCTTCCGCAGGCCGGCGGCGGCGGCGTCGAGTTGCAGGCGCAGGCTCTCGAGTTGCTCGGCCTCTTTCTGGAGATCCTGGAGGGTGAGCCGGAGACGCTGTTTCTCCTCCTCGAGTTGGTCCTGGCGGCTGTCGCAGTCGCGGATCCGGCCGCGGAGGTCCTTGATGAGTGCCATCAGGTGCTTGCCCTCGAGTTGCGTGACGTCGTTGGTGACGATGACCATGCCGGGCGCCGTCGGATCGCCGGCCTGGGTTTGTCCGGCGTCGCCGCTTGCCTTCTCCGGGCCGCCGCTGGTCCAGAGGCTGACGGCGAGCGAGATGCCGAACGCGAAGGCCGCCGCCCCGCCCAGGATGAGAATGCCGAGTTTGCCGCCTTTCATGTCCATCTCCTAGGGTACGGTTGTCCCGAGTCGCGGCAGGGCGTTGCGTGCGAAGGCGGTGTGGGCGCTTTCGTCGAACGCCATCTGCTCGCGTTTTCCGACGTCTCGCATGTGCGCGCTGCGGGCCTCTTCCCGGAGCCGCTTGAGGGTCTTGCAGGTGGCCCGGGCCTCGAGGAACCGGCGCTGCTTCTCGGCCCGTTCGGATTCGAGGTCTCCCAGCCGTGCGCCGAGCCGTTCGATTCGCCGCTCCTCGACCGCCGAGAACTCCATGAAGACGGCGAGTTCTGGCAGGCGGTCGGCGAGGCGCCGGTCGGCGAGTTCCGCAAGCAGCACCCTCAGAACGGTCCGGCGTTCCAGGATCTCCTCGCGGACCCGGGCGATGGCCTGGGCCAGGGCGAACAGGTCGCTGCGCAGCGCCCGCTCGTGCTGGGTCTTGATGTCGAGAACGCGCTGGAGTTTCCACTTGAAGCGTTTCACGAGGGTGCTCCACCGGCCCGGGCCGTCACGGGTTCGGGACCTTCGGTCTCGCCGGCCGGCATCAGGTGGTCCCACGATTGCGTGATCGAACACAGGTGCTCGACGGTCTCGGTGAAGCCGGACCGCGTTCCGAGGGGCTGTGCCAGGAAGGCGTTGACCCGTTCGATGAGTGAGACGGCGGTGTCGATCCTCGGGTTGCTTCCGCGTTTGAAGGCGCCGATGTTGATCAGGTCCTCGGCGCCCTGGTACGTGGCGTAGATGGCCCGGAGTTTCCGGGCCGCCAGGCAGTGCTCCCTGGTGGTGCAGGCGTCCATGAGTCGGCTGACGCTCTGGAGGATGTCCACGGCGGGGTAGTGGCCCAACTCGGCCAGCCTCCGCGACAGGACGATGTGGCCGTCGAGCAGCGACCGGACGCAGTCGGCGACCGGTTCGTTCATGTCGTCGGCCTCGACCAGAACCGAGATGACGCCGGTGATGGTTCCGCGGCTGGCCGGGCCGAGGCGTTCGGTCAGTTTCGGAAGCAGGCTGAAGACGCTCGGGCAGTAGCCCTTGGTGGTGGGCGGTTCGCCGGCCGCCAGACCGATCTCACGCTGGGCCTGGGCCAGCCGCGTCACCGAGTCCATCATGAACAGGACGTCCTTGCCGAGGTCGCGGAAATACTCGGCGACCGAGATGGCCAGCGACGCGCCCTTGACCCGCTGGATGGGCGCCGAGTCGGAGGTGGCGACCACCACGACGCTGCGGGCCAGGCCCTCGGGGCCGAGCGATTGATCGAGGAACTGGCGGACCTCCCGGCCGCGCTCCCCGATCAGGGCCAGCACGTTGACGTCGGCGCTGGAGACGCGGGCGATTTCGCCCAGCAGGGTGCTCTTGCCGACGCCGCTGCCCGAGAAGATCCCTATCCGCTGACCCTTGCCGCACGTCAGGATGCCGTCGAAGACGCGCATGCCGAACGCGAGCGGTTCGGTGATCGGCCGCCGGCTGAGCGGCGGGGGGCTGGCGGCGTCGAGGCTCCGGACGTGCGGACCGTCGAGGGGGCCTTTGCCGTCGATGGGCTGGCCGAGGCTGCCGATGACGCGGCCGAGGATCGAGGGTCCGAGGCGGATCGTCCGCTCCGTCGTGCGGGCGACGACCGCGTCGTTCGGGGCGATGCCGTCGATCGGCTCCAGGGGCAGCAGGACGCGGTGCTCGTGATGGAACCCGACGACCTCGGCCGGCACCCGCCGCCCGTCCGCCAGGTGGATCTCGCAGGTGCGGCCGACGCCGACGGGCGGGCCCTGCGACTCGACCGTGTGGCCGGTCACGCGGACGACGGCGCCGCGGCAGGCCAGCGGGTCGGCCCGGTCAAGGCGTGCGCGATGTCGGTCCCAGTCGATCATGGTTCCTCGTGGTTTTTGAGTGCGGCGGCCACCTGGTCGAGTTCCTGTTCGATTCGGGCCTCGATGGTTCCCTCGGCGGTTTCGACGACGCACTCGGCCGGTCCGATGCTCGGGTCGGCCACCAGGCGGACGTTGGCGGGCATCTCGTCGTGGCCGGGCGCCGCTTCGAGGTGGGCGGCGTCGTCGGGGTTGAGGCGGACGACGATCTCGCGTTTGGGTGGTGCGCGGCTGATGGCCTCGCGTACGATGGGCAGGATGTCGTGGCGGCCGGCCTGGATCTCCTGCATGAGCACCTTCCGTGCGATCGCGATGGCCAGGTCGAGCAGGTGCTGCTCGGCGTCGGCGAGGATCTTCGGTTCGAGGCCGGCGACCTGGGCGGCCGCCCGTTCGAGGGCCTGGCGGGCGCGGGCCAGTTCGGCCCGTTCGGTCTCAAGGGCGGCCTGGTCGCTCTGCAGGGCGCCGTTGTCGGGTGCGTCGGCCGACCCGGCGGCGCGGTTGTCGCCCCCGGCGGGTCCGGGAATGACGCGGACGGCCGTGGGGGGATGGGGCAGTTCAACCGGCTGCGGCTGTGTCATCAGCCTTGGTCTCCATGAACCGGAGGTGGCCCTCGGCATTGAGGCTTCGCAAGTGGCCGAGGAGTTTTTCGCGAGCGGCTTCGACGTCTTCTTCCTGTGGGTCTCGCATGAGCGAGGCTTCTTCGTCGAGCATGGCGCCGGCGCGTTCCGAGACGTTGCCGCGGATCTTGCTTTCGATCGACTCCTCGGCGTTGCACAGGGCGAGGGCCAGGTCGCGTGCATCCATTTCGCGTAGGACTTCCTGGAGGTTGCGGTCGTTGATGACGGGGAGGTCTTCCCAGATGACCATCATGTTCTGGACGTCGGTTCGGGTATCGGCGCTCTGGTCGGCGATGGTCTGGAGGAGTCCGTCGCGCATCTCCTGCCGCAGGCCCCTCAGCAGGAGCGCGACCTGGCGGAGGCGGTCCTGCGGTTCGGCCGGTGCGCCTCCGGGCCGGGCGGGGGCCCGGTGCATGGCGTCGAGGCGTTTGCGGATGGTGGCGGCGATGCGCGCCCGGGCCTCGTTCGGGGTGGCCCGGTCGGAGAGCATACGTCGGACGGCTTCGCCGCGGACGGATTCGTCGAGCAGGGGGACGAGTTCGCCGCTTCGTTCGGGTGGCAGTTCGCCGAGGACGACGGCGGCCGCCTGGGGGTGTTCGCCACGGAGGGCCTTCGAGAGGCTCTCGATGTCGGCCGAGCGGATCGACAGAAACGGGTCGCGGCTGTCGACGATGCGCCGGGCCTCGTCGAGGATTTGTTTGGTCCGGTCCTTGCCGACGGCGCTGTGGATCACCTGCTGGACGAACGTTTCGAGCCTGCCGTCGGTCTGCTTGCCGTGGAGGAGGCCGAGGAACTCGGTCGCGGGCCCGTCGGCCGGGTGTCCGCCGGGTTGGCCGGGGCCGCCGAGGCAGAGGATCTCGGCGGCGATCTCGGGAACCGACCGCGACGGGGCGGCCTGGAGGAGTTGCCCGGCGGTGTCCGGGTCAAGCGCCTTGAGGAGTGCGGCCGCTTTTTGGATGCCGGTCGGCGCCACCTAGCCCCCTCCCTGTTCGCTCTCGACCCAGGTTCGGAACAGCCGCTTGACCTCTTCGGGGTTTTCCTGGAGTGCGGCGGCGATGCGTTGGTTCAGTTGGGCGGGGCCTGCGGCGCCGGCGGTCAGCAACTGGCCCTGTCCGAGTGCGGCGGCCTCGAGGGCGCCCTCGGCGGGCATCGGCGGGCCTTTGCGCTTCGAGCCGCCGAAGATCTTCAGCATCAGCAGGGCGCCGATGACCAGCACCCCCAGCGACCCGTGCCGCGCCACGTCCAGGTAGAATTCGGGGCTGGCGAAGAGATTCTCGGCGTCGGCGTCGTCGGCCGGCGGGGCGGGGTGATAGAACGGTCGGCTGACGACCTTGAGGGAGTCGGGCTCTTTGAGGAACTCGCGTCCGACGGCGTTGCGGATGACCTCCTCGACGTCCTTGATGGCGAGTTCCGGCGCCGGCGAGGTGGGGGAACTCGCCGGCGCCGCGCCTTCTTCTGCTCCGGTCGGGGAGGGTTCGGGGGCCGACAGATCCACAAAGGCGGCCACCGAGAGGGAGACGATCTGGCCCGACATTTCGATGCTCTGTGTGACGGTGCGGCCGACCTCGTACTCGGTGGTGACGGTTTCTTCCTTTTCGTTGGTGGCGGCGGCGGCTTCGGCCGGCGTCGAGCCGCCGGTCGACGACTTGGTCATCAGTTCCTCCTTGGTGGTGACCTTGTCGTCGGGGCTGTACTGCTCGACGGTCTCGTTGACGGTCTTGGTCTCGATGGTGGCATCGACCTTGACGGTGGCCCTTCCGGGTCCGAGGACGAGGGTGAGCATGTCCTCGGCCTTCCTGGCCAGGTACTGCTCGACCTGGCTCTTGTAGTCGAGGACGTTGCCGGCGCCTGTGGCGAAGTCGTCGTCGGTCCCGCTGGAGAGGAGGTTTCCGCGGCTGTCGACGACGACGACGCTTTCGTGGCTGAGGCTGTCGACGCTTCCGGCCACGAGGTGGACGACGGCGGCGACGTTCTGTTGCGTGAGTTTGCGGCCGGGCCGCAGACGCAGGGCGACGGTCGCGGAGGCGCCCTGGTTGGTCTCCTGGAACAGTTTGCTGTCGGGTCGGACGATGTGGACACGTGCTGCGGCGACGGCGTCGAAGAGGGCGATGGTCTTGGCGAGTTCGCCCTCGATGGCGCGGGCGTAATTGATACGCTGGGAGAAGGGGCTGGTGCCGATCTTCTCGTTGTCGAGAAGGCCATAGCCTTCGCGGCCGCCGCTCGGCAGTCCCTCGCCGGCCAGTTCCAGCCGCAGCGTGTACACCGTGTCGGAGGGCACGTAGACGGCGGTTCCGCCGTTTCTCAGTTCATAGGTGGTGTCGGCGTCGCGTATTTTCTCGACGATCTGTGCGGCGTCTTCGGGGTCGAGGCCTGTGTAGAGGAGGGCCATGTCGGGCTGGCGTGCCCATCCGAGGAGCAGTGCGGCGGCCCCGCCGCAGGCCAGCAGGACCGAGATCAGGCCGATGCGCTGCATGAAGCCCATCCGCTGCCAGATGTCCACTGCGGTTTGGAAGGAGTTTGGCACGGTAGATCACCCCGTCGTGGGTTCCCGGTTTCCGGCCGCCTCACAGTTGCATGTTGATGGTTTGCTTGTAGGCCTCGATCATCTTGTTGCGGACTCCGATGAGGAGTTTGAAACTCATGTCGGCCTTGGCGACGGCCGCGACGACCGGTAGGACGTCCTGTTGCTTGCCGGTGAGCAGTTGCTGGATCGAGTCGGCCGACTGGCCCTGGTTCTTGTCGACGGCATCGACGGCCTTTCGGATCATGGCGCCGAAGTCGGTTTTGCCGCCGGCGGCGCCCGCCCCGGTCTGCGGGGTCGGCCCCGGGAAGACCGGCTGCGTGCTGATGGCACTGAGTCCCGCGACGTTCATGACGGCTCCTTTGACTAGGCGAGCAGTTCCACGGTCACCTCGACCATGTCCTGGTACCGTTTGAGGACGGCGACGTTGGCCTGGTAGGCCCGCGAGGCCGTGACGAGGTTCATCATCTCAACGGGCATGTGGACGTTGGGCATCTGGACGTAGCCGTATTGGTCGGCGTCGGGATGGCCCTTCATGAGGACGGAACGGAAATCGCTCATGTCGCGTGCGATGTTGAGGATCGTGACGCCGCCCAACTGCCCGGGCGTTGTCTGCAGGACGACGTCGCGCCGTCGATAGGGCGTGCCGTCCGCCGTCCGCGTCGTGTTGGCGTTGGCGATGTTGCCGGCGATCAGGTTGAGCCGAAGTGACTGGGCCCGCAGGCCCGACACGGCGATATCCGCCAGCGGCGCGATGCCGTCAATGCCCATCGTTCGGTTCCTCCTGCGGCCTAGGCCTACAACGCTACATGGCTCTTTGTACCCGCTTGGCGGCCTTCCCAGGCCGCCAGGAACGCGTCCCAGGGCCTTTCGCGGCGGCCTGGGAAGGCCGCCGCGCAAAGGAGCGTTGTAGTACTAGGCCCCGTCTGAGGCCATGGCCAGTTCCATCTGCCGGTACGTGCGGTTCAGCAGCCTCACGTACGTCTTGTAGAGCATGGAGTTGTGAATCAGGTTGCCGATCTCGGTGTCGGCCTGGACGTCGTTGTGAAACTCGTTGAGGGCGCCGGTGCGCGGCTGGATGATGCGGTCGATCAGGGCCTTGTGGTCGATGGGTTTTCCGGCGGCGAGGGCCTCGGCGAAGGTCTTCTCGAAGGGGACCGTGCCGCGGCGGAAGCCGGGCGTGGCCATGTTGGCGATGTTGTTGGCGATGACGGCCTGGCGCAGGCCGGCGGCGCGAAGGCCGGATTCCAGGTATTCGGCTATGCGGGCGCTTTGAGCCATTGCTTCTCTCCCGTCTCATCGACGTACCGCTCCTGGCGGTACCGCCGGAGTTTCTCGCGGAGGGTTCGGTCGGTGATGCCGAGCAGGTCGGCCGCCTTGGCCTGGTGGCTGTCGGTGATGCGGAGGGCCTCGAGGATGGTCCGCCGTTCGACGTCGCGCAGCCGCAGGCTTCCGGACACGGGCCCGCCCCGGTCGCCGGCGAGTTCACTCTGAAGCCAGGGCGCCTCGGTCAGCGAGAGGGCCCCGCCGGCGCCGAAGATCAGGGCGGTCCGGACCACGTTGCGCAGTTGTCTCACGTTGCCGGGCCAGTCGCACTGGTAGAGGAGTTCCATCATTTCGGGGTCGAGTTGCGTGATGGGCCGGCCGCTCTCGTGGGCGAACTGGTTGACGAAGTGCCAGACGAGCGGCGGGATGTCTTCCTTGCGGTGGCGCAGGGGCGGGATGTCGATCCGGACGCCCGCCAGGCGGTAGTACAGGTCGGTCCGGAACCGGCCGGCCTTGGCCATGGCGGCCAGGTCGCGGTTCGTGGTGCTGATGATGCGGACGTTGACGGAGATTCGCTGCGACCCGCCCACGCGCTCGAAATCCTGCCCCTCCAGCACGCGCAACAGTTCGGCCTGGAGCCGCGGGCCCGTCTCGGTGACCTCGTCCAGCAGGAGCGTGCCGCCGTGGGCCAGTTCGAACCGGCCCTTCCGCCGGGAGATCGCGCCCGTGAAGGCCCCACGCTCGTGGCCGAACAGTTCGCTCTCAAGCAGCGCCTCGCTGATCGCCGCGCAGTTGACCCGCATGTACGGCCCGGCCGAGCGGCGGCCGGCGTGGTGCAGCAGGTGGGCGAGCAGTTCCTTTCCGGTGCCGCTCTCCCCGCATACCAGGACGGGCACGGACGTGGGAGCCACCTGCTTGGCCAGGGCGATCGCCCGGCACAGGTTCTGGCTGCGTCCGACGATGCGGTAGAGGCACCGGCCGTCGGCCTCCGCCGTCACCGCCGCCGCCACCGCGTGGTTGGGAACCAGCCGGTCGAGCAGCCGCTCGACGACCGGACGGTCGAGCGGCTTGACGAGCACGTCGTCGCACCCTTCGCGCATGGCACGGACGGTGGTCGCGACGGCGGTGTCGGCGCCGAGCACGACCACGGGCAACTCCGGCTCGCGTGCCTTGACGCGGCGGACGATTTCCAGGCCGCAGCCCGGCACGTCGAGGTCGGCGATCACCAGGTCCCACTGGCCCTTCTCGAACCGCTCGTCGGCCGTCTTGAGGTCCCCGGCGACGGTGCCGCGGATGCCCCGTGCCGCCAGGGTCTCGAGCAGCAGCCGGGTGGTGGCGGCTTCGGTCTCGACGAGGAGCACGTTCTGGAAGACCGGTTGCGTCATTCAGCCTCACCTTTCGATGCCGCCTCGGGCGACGGCGATTCGAGCGATGCCGCCTCGGGCGACGGCGATTCGAGCGATTCGAGAATCGCTTCCGGGTTCACGGTCTGGCGCCACTCCAGCAGCCTCTTGTAAGCCTTGCTTGGACCGGCCCAGGCCGAGTCGGCGTGCTCGTTCAGGATGCGGCCGTAGAGGGTGGTGGCGGCCACCGCGTCGCTCGGACGCTTGCAGTTGGCCATCTGGAACAGCAACCACGCCTTGACGGGTTTGGCGGTCGTCTTGTCGGCAAGCAGCCGCGCGTAGAGGGTGTAGGCGTGGTCGGGGTGCCCGCTTCGGAAGAGGGCGTCGGCGAGCGCGACGGGGTCGGCGAATTCGTCGGCCCCCGTCTTCTCGATCTGCGTCTTGAGTTTGGCGAGTTGTTCGGCCGTCAGGACGAACTGGGGCGGAGGCTCGGCGGCCGGCTCGTCGGCCGGCTTGGCGGCCTTTGTCGGCTTCGTCTTCTTGGCGGGCGGCCTGAAACCGAATCCCTCCAGAAGATCCACCGCTTCGCGCAGGTGCGGGTCAGGCGGCGCAGGCTCCGGGGCGCTGATGACCGACGTCGTCAGGAGACGACGATTCTGTTGCACCTCCCGGATGATGCTGCTGGTCACCTCGTCCGGCTTGTCGGCGGCGGCGACGGGGCGCGCCGGCGAGGCCGGGCCTGGTTTCGCGGTCGCATCGGCCGGCTTGGCGGGGAGGGCTAATTGGTAGGTCGCCTCCGCGCCTGCGGCCGACGAGGCGGCAAGGGCAACGCTGAGTGCGCACAGACCCCAGAGCATCCGGCGTTTCATGGGTGGGTCGCTCCTTCAGGAACGGGCACCTCGCCGGTCAGGGCGACGACCGCCCGGTCGTGGTCGCGTTTGTGGGCGTAGGCGGCGCCAAGGGTGCTGACGGCGCGGCGTCGGACGGTCTCCGGGACGTCGCGGATGAGCAGTTCGCGGCAGAGGCCGATGGCCTGGGCGGCCTGGTCGGTGTCGAGGCACATCCGGGCCAGTTCCAGGGCGACCTCGTTGGCCGGCGGGTCCTGGCCGAGTTTCGGCAGCGCCTCGGTCAGCAGCCCCCTGGCCCGTTCGAGGTCGCCGGTGTCGGCGTAGCATCGGCCGAGTTCGACGGTCATGAGTGCGGCGGTGCGGGGGGTGGTTGCCTCGGCCTGTCTGTTCTTGAGCAGGCGTACGGCGCGCCCGGGCAGGTGGATCTGCCGAAGGATCTGGGCCTGGAGCAGGACGGTCTTGTCGGCCAGCGGCGGGGGGACCTTGGTGGTGTCGATACGCTGAAGCACGGCGAAGGCCGCGGGGAAATCGTCCAGGTCGGTCATGGTCCGGGCGAGTTCCAGCAGCGCCTCGGTTCGCAGGGGTTCCTTGAGGTCGGCCTCCAGGAGCAGGAGGAGTCGTTTTCTGGCCTCTTTGCTTCGGCCGTCTTCGCGGAGGCTTGTGGCCAGCAGGTAGCCGGCGCGGGTGGTTTGCTCGTCCTTCTGGCCCGCCTGGTGTGCGAGGTTGACGTAGCGGGTCAGCCACTCGGCAGCGGCCTTGGGCTTGCCGAGGGCGGCGTAGCAGTTGCCCGCGCCGAGGGCGGCCCCTATCTTCGACGATTGCGAGAGTTCGTAGTAGTAGAGCCTCTTGAACGTGATGACGGCTTCGTCGAGAAGCCCGGCCGCCATGGCCGTCTGGCCCAGCCGAAGGTACACGACGTCGGCGTCGGGGAAGTTCGGATGCCGGTCGAGCAAGGCCAGCAGGTCTTCGCGGGCGCCGGTGTAGTCGCGCAGGGCGATCCGGACGGTGGCGCAGCGGAGCAGGGCGTGCGGCGCCAGCGCCGAGGTCGCGTGACGTTGGGTCAGCAGCCGGTACTCGGCCAGGGCGCCGGCGTTGTCGCCGGCGTGCTCGTAGAGCATCCCGAGGGCAAAGTGGCCGTACACCAGCCGCTTGCCGTCGGATTCACGCAGAAACAGCCGGCGCCACAGCGAGATGGCTTCCTTGACGAGCATGTCCTGCAGGTGGTCGGACGTGGCCAGGGTCCGGGGGTCGTGGATAGAGACGTCGGCGCCCGCGAGGCGCGCCACCAGGCCTGCGGCGCCGCAGGCGACCTCGATGGCTCGATGGTCGGTGGCGTTGCTCAGGCAGAGGGTCAGGGGACGGCTTCGCGTGCGCGGTTCGACGGCCCGCCAGTCGATGGTCAGATCGGCGGCGCCGGCCACGCGGCACAGGAGTTCCTCCAGGGGCGCCCCGGTGCTGGTGACGGTCCATCGGGGGCCGCGGTCGGCCTGCTTGCCCTGGGCCAGGTGGACCTTGGGGGCGAAGGTGGCGTATCTGAGACGTTCGACGCCGGCCAGAACCATGGCCCGCACCGCCTGTTCGCTCTCGACGCCGGCGAACGGGTCCTGTTCCGGCAGACGGCTGGGCGGCAGGTTCTCCGCGTCGTTGAAGAAGGCGAGGGCCTTGCGGGTCAACGCCTCCGCGATCAGGAAGTCGCAGGCGTCCTGAAGCGGTCCCGTCCCCTCCACCGCACCCAGCAGGGCGATGGCCCCGTACGCCCGCGTCCGGGCCGACAGGTACTGGTTCTCGGCCGTGTCCAGCGAGGCCGTCTCCAGCAGGGCGGACCCCCGAACGATGGGCGAGCGGCTGTCGACCAGCCCGACGAGGGTGTTCCGTGCGTCGCGTCGCCGTCCGAGGTTCCGCTGGCACTGGGCGATGCGCAACCGCAGGTAGTCCCGCATCAGTTCGTCGCGGGGGTTGCCCTTGGCCGCCTCCAGCAGTTGGATGCACTGGGTCATCGCCGCGCCGTACCGTTTGGCGGCGTAGGTCTCCTCGACCGTCTGCCACGAGACGGCTTCCGGCATCGGCGGGGTAGGGGGCGACGTGCGTGGTTGCCTGGCCTTCGGGGCGGTCTCGGTCGGTTCGGGCGCCGACGGCTTGTCCCCATGCAACCCGACCCCCAGCACGTAGACCAGCAGGCCGGCCAGCGCCGCCGTATTGAGGGCGAAGAAAACCCACAGCCAGTGGGACCTCCGTCGCCGTCTCTTGAAGATGCTCGGCGACAGGAACGGTTCGAGGGAGAGGCGGGGCTCGCGGCGTGCCTGTCGTTCGGCCGACTTGGGGGCCGACGCGGAGGCGCCGGCGGGTTCGCCGTTCGCGGTGGTCTGCGGTCCGTCGGGTGCGTTTTCCGTACCGGCTTCGCGGTCGGAGGGGGCGTCACCGGCGCTTTGCGGTTCGGGGCCTTCGCCGGGGGGTTGGGGCGGGTCGGGCTCGGCCGCCGGGTGCCGGGCGTCGGGGTTCTCGGCCTTCTGCTCGGTGGGCGGTGACGGCTCGGGTGGCGAGGTTGGCGATTCGTCCGTTTCACCCGCGTTTTGTTCTTCGGGGTCTGCCATGTTTTGTGAGCCGATACCGATTCGTCCTGTGGTCCGTCCGGCCGGCGCGAGGGCGCAGGCGCCAAGACGGCCGAGGAGAGAGCAACCGCCGTGCCAATCGGCTCAGTGAGCCACGTTAGCGCCGAGAACGCCCTTTTCATGCCCATAAACGCCGCTTTGCCGGAATGGCGGGCACCGAGAGCGGACCGGGGCGCGCCAGAATTTCGTGCGCCCGTACGGTTTTCAGACACCGAGCGAGACGGTTCGCGGCGACATGGAGTTGGCGTAGCAGGGGTATGGGCCGGGTTAGTACGACTCTAGGCTACGTTCCGCGCGGCGGCCTTCCCAGGCCGCCGCGAACACAGTTTACGCCTGTCCCTGGTGGCCTGGGAAGGCCACCAGGCGGCCAAAAAGACCAAGTAGGGTTTGAGGATTAGTGGGGGGTTTTCTGCAGCGCTTGCGACCGGCGCGGCTGGCGGTTGGAGGGCGACGTCGGGCCGGGGCTGTCGGGGATCGTAATCTTGTACCGCTTCAGTTTGGCGTGGAGCGTGGCGCGGGTGATGCCGAGCAGGGCGGCGGCGCGGGTACGCTGCCAGTCGGTCTCGGTGAGGGCCCGCGTGATGAACAGCCGTTCGGCGGTCTCGAGCGAGAAGTCGTTCTCCGGGACGGGCAGGTCCGTCTCGGCACCGGCCGGGCCGGCCTCGCCCGGCATCACGAGGCTCTCGGGGGTGATGAGGTCGGACGGCTCGACGATCATGGCCCGTTCGACGACGTTCTGGAGTTCTCGCACGTTGCCGGGCCAGTTGTGGGCGAGGAGGCGGTCTCGGGCGGCGGGGGTGATCCCCCGGACCCTGTCGCGGCAGGGCGCCGAGGCGGTCTCGATGAAATACTCGGCCAGCAGGGGAATGTCGTTGCGGCGCTCGGGCGAGGCCAACGGCGGCAGGCGGATCGGAAACACCGCCAATCGGTAATAGATGTCCTTGCGGAAGCGTCCGGCGATGGCGTCGGCGGCCAGGTCGCAATTGCTTGAGGCAATGATCATCGCCCGGCACGGTATGGTCTTCGTGCCGCCCACCTTCCGGAACTGCTTCTCCTGGAGGACCCGCAGCAGTTTGGCCTGGAGGTTGAGCGGCATCTCACTGATCTCGTCGAGAAAGAGGCTGCCGCCCTCGGCCAACTCAAACAGGCCGGTCTTCTCGCGGTCGGCCCCCGTGAAGGCCCCTTTGACGTGGCCGAACAGTTCACTCTCGAGCAGGTTGGCCGTCAGCGTGGCGCAGTTGACCGCAACGAATGTTTCGGGCGGCGCCCCGCGAAGCCTGTGGACCGCCGCGGCCGCCAGTTCCTTCCCGGTGCCCGTCTCGCCGACGATCAAGGCGGGGTTGCACTGGCTTTCGACGACGAGGCGGATCGTCTTGAACGCCTCGCGGATGCCTTCGCTGCGGCCGACCATCGGCAGGCCGGGCGGACACTCCGGGGCGAAGAACCTGTCCGGGTCGAGGCGGGCCTGACCGGCGCGGGCGGCCTCGATGACCCGCTCCAGCGAGGCCTCGTCCGGCGGCGCGCACAGGTAGTCGCGGGCGCCGCTGCGGATGAACAGGATGGCCTCGTCCACGTCGCGACGGTTCGAGAGCACCACGACGGGAACCCGGGGAACGGTCCGGCGGACCTGGGCAAGGAACGCCAGAGCCTCGGTCTGCGGAACCGTTTCGCGGATGACAATCAGGCCGGCAGAGGTTTCCCGCGCCGCCTCGATGGCGTCGGCGGCTCGGGCGGCCGAGACGACCGTCCGGGCGATGCCCTCAAACGGGCAGGCCTCCGGCGGCGACGACTCGCCCAGCGTGACCACGGCATCGAGCATGGCCGTTGGATCGGCTCCTATCCCCTCGCCCGCTTTCAGTCCGCCCGTCCGTGCGCCGATGACGCCCGACCGTCCCGACAGCGCGTCCGCCGGACACTGCGGCACGCGCGTAAGATGACCGCTTGGGAGGATCAGCGTTCCCAGCGGTCGGGCTCTCGCCGGAAGTTACTCTCTCTTCGTCAAACCGCGAATGTGGGCTTGAGGGGAATTATGGGACCATCGTACGCGGGTGTGGCAACGATTTCTGGCACGATGCAACTTGGTCGGGGGCCTTGGTTGTCATTCTGAGCGCAGCGAAGAATCTCGCCGTGGTCTTTGGCGTGTGGCGTGGGGCAGAACGGACTCACGGCGAGACCCTTCGACCCCGCGATGCGGGCTCTCAGGGTGACAGATTGCACGATACCACCATCGCCGGAAAAACTTGCCACATCCCGTGCGCTCGTTTCCGGCACGTCGAGGGCCGTTGGCGGTGCCGGCAGACCGGAAGATCCTGCCGCCTGCAGGAAGAGTCTTCCGTTTGTGGCCGTCTTTTCGCCTGCGTCGTGTGGTGCCGCTTCCGCGATATCAGGATCGTAAGTGCTTGTGTGGAAAGGGCTTAGGAGAACTCCTGCCCGTGCGCCGGCCGCCCTGGCACGGGGTTTGCTCTTCGTTGCCGGGACGGAGGAGGTGACGATGCAGGCTGGTCCGGTCGGGCAACTCGCGGCGGTCGTCATGGACGTGGGGCGGCAGGCCCCCGTCGCGGCGCCCCGCCACGCGTGCGGTCCGAGAGACGCCGCTTGGGCCCGGGCAGAGAAAAACGCCCCGCAGCACGACGCTTCTGCTCGGCGCGACCCGGTTGACCGGCCCCCGCGACGCCGCGAAATCGCCGACACGCCCGAGACGCCCACCAGGCGAGACGGCACAGAGGCGACGCGGGCGGCCGAACGCCGGACCCGTGCCGACCCTCCCGCAAACGAGAACGCCCCGACCCATGATGGTCCGCCCGTGCCGCCGGAGGCTGACGCCGGGGCCTGGATGCAGGCCGTCAAGGCGGCGCTCCAGATGGGGATGGGGCACGCTCCGACCGACGGTGGACCGTCGGCCACCCCTGTGGTTGCGGACGGACCGGTGGTGACGCTCAACCAGGGCGCCGAAGCGGGTGTGGCCGCCGGTCAGGTCCCCGGCCCCGCCGCGCCGGACGCCGCACAGATACAGATCAAGGCAGGCAGCGGGCTCGGCGCGGCCGTTTCTCACGTTCCGTCGCCGCCCACCCTGGCCGAGGGGACGCAGGCGGTCGGCCAGGACGTGCCCGAAGCCGTCCAGGATGGTCCCCGGGCGTCGGCGACGGCGCCGACCTCTCAGGCTCAGGCTCAGGCTTCGGCGGCGGCCGCTACGGCGTTGCGGTCGTCCCTCGGCCCGGGCGAGACCGTCGTGGCGGCGTCCGGTGCGGGGGTAGAGAACGACGGCGGGTCTCAGGTGCCCCCGGTTTCGCCGGCCGCAAGACGGGCCGTGGACGTGTTCCGGGAGGCCGTGGCGGGGGGAACGCAGGGCGCCAAGACGCCGCGGAGCAAGACGGCGGCGGTGACCAAGGCGTTCGCCGTTGAACGGGTCGGCGGCCCGACGGTCGTAAGCGGCGGCAAGGAGCAGGCCGCGGCGACCATCGTTGCCGGCGTGACCGCCTCGGGCACGGCTGCCCAGCGAACGGGCGCCGGGCAGGGGCAGGTCGGGCTCAGTCAACTGCCGCAGGGCACCACCACGGGCGACGTGGCGGACCAGGTCGCCGAATCGATCCGTGCGTCGGGTGCCCCGACGGGCCGGCAGATCGTGGTCCAGTTGCAGCCCCCTGACCTCGGCCGGGTCCGCATCGTCTTCCGCAGCGTGGGCGACGCCGTGCGTGGCGTGGTTCGGGTCGATAACCCTGAGACGCTGTCGCGGCTGGAGCGTGAAGCGGCACCCCTTATGCAGCGGCTGGCCTCGAGCGGCATTGACGTGCGGCGGCTCGACATGATGCTCAGCGATTCCCAGGGCGACGACATGACGCAGAACCCGGCCTTCCGCGAAGGCCAGGGCCGCCAGAACGGTTGGGTCGCCGAGGACCCGTCCGGCAATCCTTCAGGCGACGCGTTTGCCGACGCCGGCCAGACGACGGCCGGGTCGGAGACGGCGGACCCGGGCGCCGGCATCGGCGGCGGGGCCATCAACGTTCGGATCTAGGAGACGGTTATGACGGCCATCTCGGGCACAGAGGCGTACAGCAGCGACCTGAAACTGGACTACATGAAACTGCTCGTGACCCAACTCCAGAACCAGGACCCGCTGGAACCGATGGACAACGCCGAGATGACCTCGCAACTGGCCCAGATCTCGCAACTGGAGCAACTCGCGGGCGTCAATCAGTCCTTTGAGGAGGTGCTCCAGGCCACGCGACTGAACCAGGCTGCGGGCCTGATCGGCAGAGACGTGTCGTTCTACGACGCCGTCACGGATGCGGTGCTGAGCGGTCCGGTCTCGGGGGTCCTTCTGGGCGGTGAGGCGCCCCGGTTGCAGGTTGGGGGCCACCTGCTCGCTCTGTCGGACCTGCAGGGCATCGGCGAGTCGGCCCTGTCGGAAGCGACGTTTGCGGACCGTCAGGCGGCCGCCGAAACGCTCGGCAAGACGGTATCGTACCAGCCGGATGCCGATAGGCCGGCCCTCGTCGGCCGCGTGACGGAAGTGACGGTGCGAGACGGCCAGGCGCAGGTCACCTTCAGCGACACCTCCGGCGCCCACACGGTGCCGCTCGACGGCGTCACGGTGATGGATGCAAGCGGCGGCGCCGCGAGCGAAGCCGACCTGAAGCGCGCCGGGTCGCTGTTCCAGAAGACGGTCTACTTCGACACCGACGGCGACGGCCGGTACGAGCAAGGCGTGGTTTCAGGCGTCAAGATGCTGAGCGACGGACTCTACCTCGTCGTGGGGGATCGCGACGTTCCGCTGAACAGCGTTCTTGGGGCATAGAACCGAGGCGGCCTGTCGGGGGCCGTAGAGGAGACTGATCATGAGCAACGGACTGATGACGGGCGTGACGGGCCTGCGGGCACACCAGCAGATGCTGGATGTGGCCGGCAACAACCTGGCCAACGTCAACACGTACGGGTACAAGGCCGGCCGCGTCGGGTTCGCCGAGCAGTTGGCGCAGACCATCCGCGGGGCCACCGAGCCGTCCGCGACGGTGGGCGGGACGAACCCGCAGCAGGTGGGTTCGGGCGTGGCGGTGGCCAGCATCGACCGGAGCATGGCGCAGGGCAACCTCCTCAACACCGGGGCACCGCTCGACCTGGCCATCGACGGCAAGGGGTATTTCGTCGTCCACGACGGCGAACAGGAGGTCTTGACGCGGGTCGGGCACTTTGAGATTGACGCCGAGTACAACCTCGTGGACCCGAGCACGGGCTATCAGGTGCAGCGGATCGGCAGCGCCGGCGTGGCCGAGGGGTTCCAGGACGTCGGGTCCGACAACATTCGCATCCCGTACGACGTGGCCCTGCCGGCCAAGCCCACCTCCCAGGTGACGTTCACGGGGAACCTGAGCGCCGATGAGACCGAACTGACCCGGACGACGTTGACGAGCCGCCTCAAGTTCAAGGCGTCGAACGTCATCTGCACCACCGACACGGTGCTGACGGACCTGGACCAGACGAGCGGCCTGGCGGCCGGCGATACCATCACGATCTCCGGCGCCGACAAGGACGGCACGCCCGTCAGCACGAACTGGGTGTTGGCGGGCGGCGAGACCATGGGGGACCTTCTCACGCAGATCTCGGCCGCCTTCAGCGGGGCGACGGCGTCTCTGGAGGCCGGCGAGATTCGCCTGCAAGACACCGGAAACGGGGGATACAGCCAGACCGACCTGGTCCTGTCGTATACGCCTTCGGGCGCAGGGACCTTTGAGTTGCCGGGCCACTTCGAAATGTTGGAGACCGGGGGCAACGAGAGCCGGACGGCCACGATCGAAGTCTTCGACACCTACGGCATCGGCCACGTTCTCACGACGGCCTTTGTCCGGACCGACACCCCCAACACCTGGGACGCTGTCCTGTGCGGCGTGTCGGGCGGCACCGTGGCGGTTGACGACCGGCGGATCACGGGTATTGCGTTCAACCAGGACGGCAGTTTCGGGGGGGTGACGGACAACCCCACCTTCACGGTCCGCTTCGGCGGGGCGTCGCAGCCCGCAACGACGTTGAACGTGCGCCTCGGCACCACCGGCGGATACGAAGGGCTGATCCAGTTCGGCGGCGGATCGACGGCGGCGGCCGCCAGTCAGGACGGGTACGAAGCCGGGTACCTGTCGAGCGTTTCGGCCAGCCGGGACGGCAACCTCAACGGCATGTTCACCAACGGCGTCCGGTGCACCATTGCCACCGTCAAGATGGCCACGTTCCACAACCCCGCCGGTCTCGAGAGCATCGGCAACAACTACTACCAGGCGTCGGCGAACTCCGGCGACGCCGTTCCCACGCGGGCGTTGTCGGGCGGGGCCGGCGCCATCGCGGGCGGGGCGCTTGAGCGGTCGAACGTCGAGGTCGCCCAGGAGTTCGTCAGCCTCATCGAGGCACAGAACGGGTTTCAGGCCAACGCCCGCACCATCCGGATCACCAACGATATGCTCCAGGAACTGTCGAACCTGATCCGCTAGGCGGGGGATTGATCGCATGGGCACGGCTATCGGCTACGGGATGATGGCGGCGGCGCTTGGCCCCCTCGAACGCTTCGCCGCCGCACGCGACAGCGGCGGCTTCCACCACGAAATCCTGATGCTGTGGTCCGTCTGGGTGCCGATCATCGTCGGCGTGGGTCTGATGTTGGCGGCCATCGGGATCTACCGGGTGCGGGCCGCCGGCAAGGTCATGCTCAAGTCGTTCCACAGAACGGCCGACCGCCTCGAACTGACGCCGAACGAACGCATTGTGCTGGAGCAGATCGCCAGGCTGGCCAACGTGACACGCTTCAGCAGCATCTTCACCATGGAGACGGCCTTCGAGAGAGGCGTCAGCCTCCTCAGCGAGAGCCGGGCCGTCGAGGAGATGCCCGAAGAGGTCGCCAGACGCACGGCCGAGGTCATCGAGTCGCTTCGTGTCAAACTCGGAATGGAGTTCTCGCCCTACGATGACAGCGACCCCGAGGAAGCGGTCCACTTGACGAAGGGCGACGGCGTCACGTTCGTCCACCGGGGAAGCGCCACCGCCGTCGAGGCCACCGTCACGAGCACCAACGGGCGTGACGTCACGCTCCAGTTCGCCGACGAGGTCTCGCTCCGCGTCGGACAGGCCTGCGTGATTCACCGCGTCTGCGATGACCAGCAGTGGGAATACGACGTCTCGATTACCGAGCCGGGCGAGGGGTTCGCGGTGGCGCGGCTCATCGGCAGCCCGCGCAGGCGGAACCTGAGGCGGTTTGCCCGGGTGCCGACCCGGCACACCGCCTACGCCGCCGCCTTTCCTTTCAGCAGCCTCGAGGTCTCCGACGACACCGCCCAGTCCGACGACACCGCCCAGTCCGACGACACCGCCCAGTCCGACGACACCCCCCAGTTCGTCGCCGGGACGCTCACCGAGATCGGCGGACCGGGTCTGCGGCTGGACGTGCCGCTGAGCGTTGAGGCGGGGGACCGCGTTCTCGTGGTCCTGAAGATGGACGAAGGCAAGACGATCCAGGGCACCGCCCTCGTGCGGCGCGTTCTCGACAGCCACGATGCCGCCCACGTGGTTGCCGTTGAGATGGTCGGCCTGAGCGAGGCCGAGATCGGTGAACTTCAGATAGAAACGAACGCCGCTGCACGCCAAGACGCCGAGGCCGTGTCCAGGCAGGTCGTCACGACCACAGGAGCGGGCTGATGGGAGTTGAGACAGCGCCCACCGACGTGGCAGCGGCCCTCTCGGCGCTGGCGCATCAGTACGAGACGATCGCCCACAATCTGGCCAACGCCAATACGGCCGGCTTCAAACGCCGGCTCAGCGCCGCCGGCGACTCGGCCTCCGAACCGGCCGCAACCGGCACGGCGCCTGCGACCGCCGGCACCGACTTCGTCGACTTCTCACAGGGACGCCTTGTCCACACGGGCCGGTCCCTGGACGTGGCGCTGAGCGGCAAGGGGTTCCTGGTTCTGGAAACCGACCAGGGTGAACGGTACACGCGAAACGGCACCTTCCAGACCAATGCCCGGGGGCAACTCGTCGACACCCAGGGCCGAAGCGTTGCGGGAGGTGGCGGTCCGCTGATGATTCCGCCGACCGTTTCGCCGATGCAGGTCACGATTGCCGCAGACGGGCGCGTTCTCGCCGCCGGCGCGGAGATCGGCAAACTCCGCATCGTCGAGTTCGAGGACCCGACGGTGCTGAGGCCCGTCGGCGGCAGCGCCTTCGAGGCGCCCGAGACCGCCGGCCCCAGTCCCGCCACCGAGACCACCGTCCACCAGCGTTTCCAGGAGGGGTCGAACGTCGAGGCGGTCGGCGAACTGGTGGCCCTGATCCAGGTGACCCGCCTCTACGAAGCCAACGTAAAAATCGCTCAGGCCGCCAGCGACCGGGGCGAGGACCTGATGCGCGTCGCGATGGCCTAGTCCGCAAGGAGGACCCCATGCTCAGGGCATTTTCCACCGCCGCAACCGGCATGACCGCCCAACAAATGATCGTCGATACCATCGCCAACAACCTGGCCAACATGAACACCGCCGGGTTCAAGCGGTCGACGATCGACTTCCAGGACCTGGTTTACCTGAAACTCCAGGAGCCCGGTGTCGAAGTCGCTTCCGGCGTCGAGGCGCCCAGCGGGCTCGAACTGGGGTCCGGCGTGCGGCCCGTCTCGACCCTCAAGATCTTCACGCAGGGTGAACTCGAAAACACAAGCCGGGAACTCGACGCCTGCATCCAGGGCGACGGGTTCTTCAAAGTCCGCCTGCCCGGCGGCGACGAGCGATACACACGCGACGGGTCGTTCCGCAAAAACGCCGACGGCGAACTCGTCACCGCCAGCGGATACGTCGTGGAACCGGGCATCACCATCCCCCAAGACGCACGGTCCGTCAGCATCGGCGCCGACGGCACCGTCACCGTCTTCAAGGGTTCCGACAGCACGTCCTCGTCGCTGGGCCAGATCACGCTGGTTCGCTTTCCGAACGCCTCGGGCCTGACGTCCGAGGGCGGCAACCTGCTCGCCGAGACCCCCGCCAGTGGCAGCCCCACCGAGGGCACCCCCGGCGAAGATGGATTCGGAAGCATCCAGCAGGGCTTCCTCGAACGCTCGAACGTCCAGATGGTCACGGAACTCGTGAACCTCATCACCGCCCAGCGGGCTTACGAAATCAACTCCCGCGCCATCCGGGCCGGCGACGAAATGCTCAGCATCACGAACCGCCTGGTCCAATAGGAGCGACCATGAGAGTCTTCAGACCCCTACTGGCGGCGCTCGTTCTTGCGGCGAGTTCGGGCGCCGCCACCTGTGACCACGATGTGCCGGCCCTCAGTGTCCACCTCCCGCGCTCCGTCAGCGTGGACGCCCAACGGCTGTCCCTCGGCATGATTTCGGTCGTCCGCGCCGGCGACGAGGCCGTGGCCGGCAAGGCGGCGGCCATTGCCATGGGCCGGGCGCCGTGGTCCAAGGAACGCCTCGCCATCAACCGGACCACCATCCTGGGCCGACTTGCCGCCAACGGACTGCCGCGAACCGCCGTCCGATTCTCCGGCGCCGAGCAGGTCGTGGTCACACGCAACGAGGTGGTCGTCACGTCGGAGGGCATCGTGAAGGCGGCCGAGGTGTTCCTCGCCGCCAAGCGGCCCGCGCCGGCCGGCTGTCACTGGCGGCTGCTGCGGCAACCGAAGGACCTCTGCGTACCGTCGGGCAGCCCCGTCGCGCTTCAGCCGCGCATGGCCAAACACGGCGTCCCGCACGAGGCCCGGGTCGAGGTGGCGGCGGCCTCGGGCGAGAAGACGGCGGCCACCTCGACCGTGGCCTTTCGCCTGGCGTACCGTCAGCGGCAACTCGTCGCGGCGCGCGACATTCCCCCCGGCGGCGTCATCACGCCCGAAAACACCCATCTGCGAACCGTCACCGGCGACGACCCCGAGCCGGCCGACTGGGCGGCGTCTTACGGCCGGCGGGCCACACGGATGATTCCCGTGGACACGATCCTGCGGACGGGCCTCGTCCGGCCCGCCAAGGCCGAGGTCCTCGTCCGCCGAAACGACAGCGTCGTCATGCAGATCGCCGGGAACCTGTTCCAGATCACCGCCCTCGGCCAGGCCCTTGAGGACGGCGGGCAAGGCGACCTCATCAAGGTCCGAAACACCGACTCCAAACGCGTCGTGGTCGCCAGGGTGAACCACGATGGCACCGTCCAGCCTGTCTGCGGCGAAAGGTAAACCATGAAACGCATCGCAATGCTTGGGGGCGTCGGACTCCTGGTCGTTGCGGCGGTGGGCCCCGGCGCCCGCGCCGGCTCCATCTTCGCCAAGGCCACGGGCGCCCGCGGCACACGCGTCATCCGAATCTACGAAGACGACAAGGCCATGGGCGTCGGCGACGTCCTGACCATCATCATCAACGAGCACAGCGTTGTCGAGAACGAGACCAGCCGCGAGGTCGACAAGGCCTCGAACCGGACCGCCGCCATGAACGGCACGGTCAACCTCCGCGACGTCGGCTCGTGGTACGGCAACCGGAACTCGCACTTCCGCCTGCCGGACGTGGCCGCCACCTCCGCCGGCACGAGCGACTTCACGGGCAACGCCGACTACGAGACCGACCGCCTCATCACCGACCGCATCACGGTCGTCGTCCGCGACATCATGCCGAACGGCAACCTGGTCGTCATCGGCACCAGGCACCGCAACGTTGATGGCGACAACCAGGTCATCGAGATCGGCGGCGTGGTCCGGCCCAGCGACATCACCTTTGCCAACACGGTTATGAGCAATCAGGTGGCCGATTTCCGCATGGTCGTCAAGGTCAAGGGCCCCGAGGAGCGGTGGACCAAACCCGGCTGGCTCGGACGCATCCTGAACTGGCTGAGCCCGTGGTAGGACCCGGCCGGACGGTGGAGGAGTGAGCATGCATCGCGTGACGGTTCTTCTAGGCGTCCTTGTGCTGGCGGCGGCCCCGGCCGCCTCGACGGCCGAACGCATCAAGGACATCGCAGACATCCAGGGCGTCCGCTCGAACCCGCTCCAGGGCATGGGGCTGGTGGTCGGGCTGAGCGGCACCGGCGACGGCGCCGCACTCACGCCGCGCCTCCTGGCGAACCTGATCCGCCGGTTCGAAGGACTCAGCGTGGTCCCGGCCGACCTGGTCAGCGAGAACGTGGCCGTCGTCATGGTGCGGGCCGAACTGCCGCCCTTTGCACGACGCGGACAGAAGATTGACGTCGACGTCTCGTCCATCCTCGACGCCGAGAGCCTTCAAGGCGGCACCCTGCTGACGACCCAACTCAAAGGCCTCGACGGCGAGGTCTACGCCGTGGCCCACGGGCCGGTCGTCATCGGCGGGTTCTCCGCCAGCGGCGAGCGAAGCGCCATCTCGCAGAACCACACCACCGTCGGACGCATCCCACGCGGGGCCGACGTCGAACGCGAGGAGGTCGCCACCTTCGTCGAGAACGGAACCGTCACGTACAACCTCCGGAACCCCGACTTCTCGACCGCCGAAAGCCTCCGCACCGTCGTCAACGCCGTCTTCCCCGGCGCCGCCCAGACGATCGACGCCGGGACCGTCCGCGTCGGGATGCCGGCGACGCTGGCGCGCGGCCAGGTTGCGTGGTTCGTGGACCGGATCGGCCGGTTGGCCGTCAAGGTCGACACACCGGCCCTGGTGGTCATCAACGAGCGGACCGGAACCATCGTCGTCGGCGAGAACGTCGGCATCTCGATGGTCGCCATCTCGCACGGCAACCTCTCGATCATCACCCAGGAGAAAGAGGCGTTCAGCCAGCCGCTGCCGTTCTCCAGGGCCGGAACGACCGGGCGAATCCGCCAGACCGACATCACCGCCGTCGAGGGCCAAGCCGAACTCAACGTGTTGCCGTCGAAGGCTTCCGTCCAGGAACTGGCCAAGGCGCTCAACGCCATGGGACTGACCCCCCGCGACCTGATCTCGATCTTCGAGGCTCTCAGAAAGGCCGGCGCCCTCCAGGCCGAACTCAAGGTGATGTAGGAGTGATGGCGTGAGCGAGTTCCAGATTCCGAACATCCAGTCACTCGTCGGCGACGCCATGGCCGGGGCGGCCGCTTCCCGGCGCCGGCCCGAAGCGGCCCCCCGCGACGCCGCCGCGGCCGAAAAGGTCGCCAAGGATTTCGAGGCCATCCTGCTCCACCGCCTCATGGAGGAGATGCGACGGACGATTCCGAAATCCGGTCTCCTCGATACCGCCACCTCACGCCAGATCGACGGCCTGTTCTGGTTCTACCTGGCCCAGGAGGTTGCCGACAACGGCGGCATCGGACTCTGCAGCGACCTGGCCCGCAACATGGGCACGCTCCCACAGGCGGACCCTGCAGCCGGCCGCGCGGGAACCAAGCCATGACGGTCGCCGCCGACCAACGCGATCCCCTCGTCGGCGAACTGCTCGCCGTCCTCGACGAGACGATCGATCTCCAACAGGAGACGCTCCAGCAACTGCAGACGCTGTCGGAAGCGATCCTGGCTCACGACGACGCGGCCCTTACCGAGCGGATGGACGCCCTCGGCCGCACCCCGGACCGGCTCGAGGCGGTCGCACGCAAGCGAAACGCCGTCCGGACGCGGCTCGCCCGCGCCGCAGGGTGCCCGGTTGGCGAGATGACGCTGGACCGGGTCGCCCGCGGCGCCGCGGCGCCCCAGGCCGGGGCCGTTCGCCGGCGGCGGGAGCGGCTTCGCGGCCTGGCCGAGACCGTCCGGCGGCAGCACCTCGAGACCGCCGTCCTCATGGCCGAGGTCGCGCGGGTGAACCGCTCGATCCTGACCGGCCTCTTCCCCGGAGCGGCAGGGGCCGGCACCTATCGAACCGACGGCACGGCTCCGTGGCAGCCCGGTCACGGCCTGCTCGACGCAAGGCGGTAAACGATGTCGAACTACGCCGTGGGACTGACCGGCCTGGAGGTTGCCCGGAAGGCGATCCAGGTCATCGGCAACAACATCGCCAACGCCGCGACCGAAGGCTACCATCGGCAGGCCCCGATCATCACGCCGCTTGCCGGCGGCATCACCTCGGCCACCCAGATCGGGCGCGGCGCCGAGGTCAGCGACGTCCGGCGCATGATCGACCTGCTTCTGGAACGCGAGATCCGCCGACAGACGCCGCAACTCGGCCAGGTCGGCCAGGAACTGACCACCCTGGAGTCGCTCGAGAGCATGCTCGGCGACCTCACGACCGGCGGTCTGGCCGGCGCCCTGAACCACTTCTTCGGGTCGCTCGATGAACTGGCCTCCGAGCCCGAAAGCGGCGCGTTCCAGGAGCAGGCGGTCTGGGCGGCCGATTCCCTCGCGGCCCAATTCCGCACGCTCGGCACCACGATCAACGGTCTCAAGGACAACGCCCTCCACGAGGCACGCAACCTGGCCGACGAGGTCAACCGCCTGGCACGCGAAATCGCCGACGCCAACATCGTCGCCGCGAGCGTCTGGAAACGCGGAGGCACCGACGACAACCTCATGGACATCAGGGACCAGGCCGTGGCCGAACTCGCCGAACTCGCCGACGTCGAAGTCCAAGCCCAACAGGACGGCTCCTACACCGTCTACGCCTGGGGCATGCCCATCGTGGTCCAGGGCCGGGTCACCGAGATCGAGGTCGACTACGCCGACACAGACACCATCGGCGTCTCGGCCGCCGGCGCGCACCACTACAATACAACGTTGCGCGGCGGGCGGGTCGGGGCAATGCTCGCCCTGTACAACGACCTGCTCCCACGCGTCGGGCAGGACCTCGATACCCTGGCCTGCGAGATCATCCAATCCATCAACCAGGCCCACGTTCAGGGTGTCGGAACGGCCGGGTCGTTCGCCGAACTCATCGGATGGCCGACCGACAGTTCGCCGGTGGGCGAGTGGACCGCGCCGGTCACCGCCGGCGACATCCACCTGCGCGTCGTCAACACCGCCACCGGCGAGATCACCCGCCGCACCGTCACGATCACCGACCCCGCCACCGAGACGGTCTCCGACATCGCCGTCCTCCTGGACGCCGTGGGGAACCTGTCGTCGAACGTCGCCGGCTCGCGGCTGCGCATCGTGGCGGACGCGGGGTTCACCTTCGACTTTCTGCCCGCCCTCGTGCCGACCCCGGCCTCCAGCACGCTCACGGGAACGGCCGAACCGACCCTCTCGGGCGTCTTCACGGGCGACGCGAACGAGACCTACACCTGCACCGTCGTCGGCGCCGGCGAGGTCGGCGTGACGGCCGGCCTGGTTGTCGAGGTCCGAAACGGCGCCGGCGAACTCGTCGGCACGCTGAACGTCGGCTCCGGCTACGCCGCCGCCGATCCTCTGGAGGCCGCTCCCGGCTCCGGCATCACCCTGGCGATGAGCATGGGGACGCTGCTTAATGGCGAGCAGTTTACCGTCGATGCCCTCGCCGACGCCGACCCGACGGGGTTCCTGGGTGCGGCCGGTATCAACACGCTCTTTTCGGGCGATTCGGCCCGGACGATAGACGTTGTCGACCGGGTGCGCGAAACGCCGTCGCTCCTGGCGACCACGCTCGGGACCGACGGCACCGATAACCTGAACGTGCTTCGCATGGCCGACGTCGCCGACGCGCCCATCGCCGCCCTCGGCGACAGCGCCCCGAGCGACGCCTACCGCGCTATCGTCTCGACCGTTGGTCAGTGGGTGGCCGTCCGCCGCGCACGCCACGACGGCCTCGAGAGCATCCTTGGCGAACTCGCCGGCCAACGCGACGACCTGAGCGGCGTGGACATCAACGAAGAGGCCGCCAGGCTGCTCCTGTTCGAGCAGATGTTCCAGGCCATGGCGAGGTACCTGGCCGCCGTTGACGAGGCGTACCAGTACCTGATGGAGATCATCTGAGCGCCGCCTCAGGCGAGACGCCTGAGTTGCCGGCGGCAGGAGAGGTTGCGATGAGCGGATGGGGCACCATCTACAAGAGCACCCGGTCGATGCTCCGGGACCATGCCGAGCAACTGGCCCAACTCCAGGCAACGGCCTCGTCCGGGGCGCGGCTGAGGCAGGCTTCCGACTCCCCGGCCGACGCCTACCGTCTGCTCGGCCTGCGCGCTGAGAGCCACGCCACCGAGACCTACCGCGACAACCTCAGCCGCGTCAGTGGCTCGCTCAACGTGGCATCCGGCATGATCCAGGCCGCCGTAACCGCCGTCAGCCAGGTCAAGCAACTGGTGACCCAGGGCGCCAGCGGCACCTACTCGGCCGGAAACCGGGCGGGCGTCGCCATGGAGATCAACTCGCTGCTCGAACAGGTCCTGTCGCTGGCCAATACGAAGCACGGCGGCAGGTATCTGTTCGGCGGCAACCCCGCCGACTCGGCACCCTACGTCGCCGAGTACGAGGACGGACGCATCGCACGCGTCACGTACCAGGGGAGCAGCCAGGCCATGAGGGTACCCGTCGCGCCGGGCGTTGACTACCCCAGCGTCCTGGTCGGCGACGAGATCTTCCGGAGCGACCAGCGGCAGGCCACGCAGTTCCACGGCACGACCGGCGCCGCCCCCGGCGCCGGGACCAGCAGCGTGCGCGGCGACGTGTGGCTTACCGTCAGTAACGACTCCACGACGTATCTCGGCGCCAGCGGCATCGCTCCGGGCGATAGTGCCGCCGTGGGCGATACCGTCCTCGGAAACGGACACACCCTCACCATCGACGCGCCGAACAGGATCCTCCGCCTCAACGACGGGCCTACGGTTACCTACAACCCCGGTGACACCGACGTGATGCTCGAAAGCGCCGCCGGCCGGGCCTATGTCAGCACGGCCACACTCGACGGCGCGTTCGTCGGCGCCGTCACCATCCAGACCACCGGCAGCCTCTCGGTGGACGACGGCGCAAGCCAAACGGCGATCGATTTCGCCGACGCGAACCTGGGGGTCACGGATTCGCGCACCGATCGGGTCCTCTACGTCGATTGCACCGGTATCGAGCAGGCCGGCCTGGAGGCGGTTCGTGTTCCCGGCACGTACGACGTGTTCGGCACGCTTATCGAGGTTCGCGATCTTCTTCTGAACGAGCGAGACCTGTCCGACGACCAACAGATCGACCTTCTCGACGGAATGGCCGGTGCGGTGAGCGAGGTGCTCCAGGGCCTGACGGCGGCCAGCGTCTCGGTCGGCAGCGGGATCGGCGTGCTCGACACCCTCGACGGAAGCCTCGAGGACCTCCAGGCCTACACCAACGACCAGACCACGCTGCTCGAAGACGCCGACATTGTCCAGGTGGCCATCGACCTGGCCCGTCAGCAGGCGCTGTACGAGATGACGCTGGCATCGGCGTCGCGCCTGCTGGGGCTCTCGCTGTTTGACTACATCTGATCCTACAACGCTACTTCGCCTTTTTGTCCGCTTGGTGGGCTTCCCAGGCCACCAGGAACAGGCATAAACTGCGTTCGCGGCGGCCTGGGAAGGCCGCCGCGCGGAACTTATCTCGGACCGCTTAGCGCCGGGATGGGGCGCCTTGACGGTTCCACCGACGAGACCGCCCGCCGTGTTGACAAGCATTTGAACGAAGCGCGCGTACGATATTCGTACAAGGCCCGCACCCGCCGGACCGAAACACGGAACCCGGCATCGCCGAACCCACCCCGACCGTCCGGCCGACCCGTGGCACGGGATTTGCACAAACTCGGGGCGCCGGCCATAGCGCGCATGCGCCTGGCGACCGGGCTCGCACGGCGGGCGCCGGCCCAGCATGCCATCCGGGCCGGCAGCCGAGGACCAGGCTGCCGCAACGTCGCGAGGCGAGCGATGTCGGGCAAGCGGAACACCCCGTCCGCCCGTCAAGCGACGCCGTGGCAGCGCACAGCCTCCTTGCGCCGGGTCTTGAACCCCGCCGCCTGAGAGACGGAAGCGAATGAGCGGCGACGACCATACGACAACCGGCCCGCTGGTCAGCGTGCTCGTGACCACGTTCAACCGCCGCCGGTACCTCCGGGAGGCGCTGGCCGGGCTGCTCGGACAGACGTACGGCCGCTTCGAGGCCATCGTCGTCAACGACGGAGGCGAACCGGTCGCCGACGTGGTCGAGCACTTCGCCGACCCGCGGCTCACGCTCATCGAACGCCGGGAGAACCGCGGCAAGGCCGCTTCGCTCAACGAGGCGCTGGCCCGCGCCTCCGGCACCTACGTGGCCTATCTCGACGACGACGACCGTTACTATCCCCACCACCTCGCCAGGCTCGTCGAGACCCTGGAGGGCGACACCGACTGCGGCGCGGCCTACAGTGACCTGTACACGGTCCGCTGTCGCATCCTGCCCGACGGCAGGCGGCAGGTGCGCGGCAAGGTGGTGAGCGTCAGCCGCGACTTCGACCGCTTCTTCCTGTGCTGCTCCGGCCACGCCCTTCACATGAGCCTCATGCACCGGCGCGACCTGCTCCAGCGGACCGGGCCGTACAACCAGCGCCTGAGCATGCTCATCGGCTGGGACATGGTGCGGCGGCTGGCGTTCTACACCGACCTGGAGCACGTCCGCGACGTGACGGGCGAGTGCTACGCACCGGCCGGTGAGCCGGACCGCACTTGGCGCGCGGGGCAACTCGACCGGCAGGCCTTCCTCGCCGAGGCGCGCTTGATCCGCACGACCCGCCCGCCGAAACCGTGGCCCAGGATGCCCGACCTCTCGGTCATCGCGCTGCCCGACCGCATCGACGACCTCGCCGCCGACAGGATCCGCCGCCTCTACGCCGTGACGTTCATGCCGTTCGAGGTCTACCTGCCGGCGGCGCCGTCGGACGTGGCGCGGCTGGGGATCGACATGCCGAACCTGGTGCCGGTGCCGGCGGCCGGCGGCGTCTCGGTCGAGGCCCGCGTGGACGCCGCCCTCGACCGTCTCGGCGGCGATTACGTGGCCGTCGTGCCGCACGGCGTCCCGATGACCCTCCTCTGGGTCGAGGATGCGCTGCATGCCGCCGTCGGTGACCCCACCGGCCGCACGGCGTTCACGCTCACCGGGCACAGCGAGGTGCGGCCGGCGTTCGTCGTGGGCGCGGGCCAGTTGCGCCGGGCGCGGGCCGGGCGTGGCGAGCGGCGGCTTCTTGACTCGCTCCGCGGCGTCGGCGCCGAGGTCCGTGAGCCCCGGCCGGGCGAGTGGGCCCTTGGCTTCGAGCGCGTCTTCCAGGCCGCCGAATCCCTCGAAGAAGAGGGCAACTGGGTCCAGGCCGCCGCACTCTATAACCAGATTCACCCGCGTTTCGGAAATACCCGGTGGATGCGCGAACGCGCCGCAGCGGCCTTGTACCGCGCGGGCGGCCGCGACGACGAGGCCCTTGACATCGTCGGCGACCTCAACCGCGGCCGGCCCACCGTCAGCACCCTGATTCTGGAAGCCAGGCTCCACCGGCGGTGCGATCGGCTCAACGATGCCGTCGGCCTCCTGGAACGAGCGCGATCCATCCTCAACGCGGAGGGGTTGCCGTGCAACTGATCACCGAAAACTTCGTGGTCGAGGAAGCCGTCGACCAGCACTACGAGGTGCTCAAGGAACTCGGCGACTGCCACGCCTCCCTCGGCAACCACGACCGGGCCCGCCACTGTTATGAGGAGGCGGCCATGCTGGCGCCGGAGAAATCGGGGCCCGCCGTCGGCCTCGGCGTCGTGGACATCCAGACCGGCCGCCTCGATGCGGCCGAACAGGCGTTCCGCCGGGCCCTGCGGGTCGAGCCCGACTGCGCCGAGGCCTACGGCGGCCTGGCCATGGTCTACCAGCACCGCCGCGACTATCCCAAGGCGTTCGACACCTACCTGGCGTGCCTTGACAAGGACGCCGACAACCTGGTCGCGCTGCTCGGCCTGTTCCAGACGTCGTGCCAGATGGGGTCCTTCGCCAAAGTCATCCATTATCTGACCGTCTACCTCGACCGGCACCCGGGCGACGTGTCGGTCCTGTTCTGTCTGGCAACGCTGTATGCCCGCGACGGCCGGTACCGCGAGGCGGTCGAGGCGCTGGAGACGATCCTGGTTCTGGAATCGGACAACGCCGAGGCCGCCGGTCTCCTCGGCGACGTCCGCCGCAAGCAAGCCGAGACGGCGCCGGAGGTGATGAGCCCGTGACGCCTGCCCCAACCAACACGACGACCGGCCCGGGTGCGGCCGACCGCGACGAAGCGGACCCCCTTGCGGCGCTGGCGGACGCCTTGGCGGACCAACTCGACGCGGCCCGTCGCGGCCGTCTCGACCGGGTCGCCGAGTTGATGGAACGGGCCGACGCGCTCATCCGCGAGGTCCGCTCGGCCGGGTGCACGGCGTCTCCCGCCAGCCGCCGCAACCTGCGGCGGTTGCAGGATCAGATTCGCCTCTGCCTGGCCCAGCAGCAGGACGAACTCGTTCGCCGCCGCGCACATCTCAAGCGGGGCAAGGGAACGCTCCACACCTACCGCGAAGCCGCCGGCCGTTAGGGCTGTCCACGATGGCTTGTGGCGCATTGCGCGGCGTGTAATTTTGCCCACCGCGCGGCGGCCAGGATTGGCCGCCGCGCTGCCACTCGCATTGCGCGGCGGGCAATCTTGCCCACCGCGCGGCGGCCAGGATTGGCCGCCGCGCTGCCACTCGCATTGCGCG
>CAZEBQ010000012.1:0-33584 GCA_964510295.1 uncultured Anaerolineales bacterium
AGGACCTCTGCAAGATGGAGACGCTGCCCATCCGCGTGACCGACGACGGAAAGACCATCATCGACACTTCCGGCGGCAAGCCGATGCGCGTCGCCACCGAATGGAAGGACATGGCCGCCTTCGAAGACCTGCTGGTCGAGCGGCTGACGGGCGCCAAGCCGTAGCGTTGGCCGTCGCGGCGCCCGCGCGGGCATAGCGCGGTGGGTCTCCCGACCCACCGCGCTCGATTGGTAACCTTCCCGCTTGTGGGGGCGCGGCGGGTCGGTAGACCCGCCGCGCAACGTGCCACAAGCAATCGCTAACCGCTCTGTCAGTCGCGGTCGCCTACTTCTTGCGCCGTGCCAGCAGCCCGGCGGCGCCGAGGCCCAGCAGCGCCAGGGTGGCCGGTTCGGGCGTGATCACGAACGCCAGGTCCAGCGAGGCGCCTTGCGCGTCCGGGTCCGGATCGACCAAGGGCACCCACTGTCCCGCGCTGAAGACCGCGTCGTCGAGGAACTGCTTGGACCCGGAGGTCTTCCAGCCAAACCGGCGGTCTCGCTCCAGGGTGTGGATCTCCAGTGCCAGCCAATAGATCTCGCCCTCTTGCTGGATGAAAGGCTCGTCCGGGCCCCACGCCAGACGCACGTCCGGAATGTTCACCTGATAGATGTTCTGATGATCATTGTGAGTATAATACGGAACAGGGTCCCGGTCGTCGTCGCCCCACGGGTCGTAGAAACTCTGGTCGCCCACGCCCCAGTCACGGATCGTGAACATGTCGGGCAACACCATCATGTAGGCGTGATTCGGCGAGTCAGGCTGGCTGTACCCGCCTTGCGGGTTCGGGTCGTCGCGGAAAACCATCAGGTCGATCTGCGTGATGGTGCCCACGAGGTCCCCTTTCCACGAACCCCAGAAATGCACATCGGTGAGGGGACCCGTCCCCGTGCATTTCCAGTCATCGGCCAGAATCCTCCCGTATTCGCCGATGCCACCGACGGGGGTGTCCGAATAACTGAGACGCACGTCATACCCGTTCGGGTCCGGCAACTGGGGATAGTGCATCTTGTGCCCGTCTCCCACGTCCCAATCAGCCCGTGCCGGCATAGCCGAAGCCAGGACGGCACCCAATACGACCACTGCCATCGCGATTCTCATACCTCTCTCCTTTGCTCCTGTTCTGCTGCTTTGTTACCTGGTCCCATCCGGGCGTTTCGCCGCCCGGCGCGAGGCATCGAGCCCCGCCGGACCACACCAAGAAAAAGGGCGACCCCGGAGTTCATCGCTCCGGAAGTTGCCCTGAAACGTGCCAGCCGTCTGATCCTGCCACCGCCCGGCTCCGCCGTCGCCATGAGTCGCGGCGGCGCGGCCGGCTGCAAGTCGCAGACGGGGATTCGCGCGGAGTTGTCACCGCCTGCAATCGGCGGCTCCCCGTGCGAACAGCCCGGTATTCTCGGACAGAGCCTATTCATGGTCCACCTTGCGGCGGCGCGCCGCCAGGACGGCCGCACCGAGGCCCAGCAGCGCCAGCGTGGCCGGCTCGGGCGTCGGCGTGATGCTCTTGTCTTTGCTGATGAGGAGGCTGCCGCCGGGCTCCAGCGTCATGTCCCACTGGAAGGCCCAGGCGGTGTCGCCAAGCATCGGCCCGGCCGAACCGTCCAGCACGGTCGGCAGATCGTCGTTGAGGGAATCGAGAAGATCCAGCGCGAGACCGACCTCGTGGGCGGTCGGCACCGGCGTCACGACGGTCTCACTCATGCGGATGTCGCTGAAGCACACGTCGGCGGTGTTCGGCCACGGGATCGCGGTCCGGTCCTCATTGAAACTCAGGTTGAAGTCCGAATACTGGAAGAAGTGAACCGTCTGGGCGACGTTGCCCCAGTTGATGATGCTGATGGTCTCGGCCATGTCGGCCCGGCCGCTGCCCGGCGGCCCGCCCATCAGGTTGTAGTTGACCTCGACGGTCAGCCCCTCACCGGCACCGTCGTACCGGAGGCGAAGGTTGTCGTCGGTTGAGTCACCGTCGGTGTCGGACAGGAGCACGAAGGGGTCGGGGTCCAGTTCGTGCAGGGGTTTTTCGCCTCCCGGGACGGCATGGCCGTTCACCGGGTCGCCCGGCGGGTCCACACGATACCAGAACCACTGTCGGTGCAGGATGTTGAGGGGGGTCCCGTCGGGCTGTTCGACGACCCAGATGTCCATGCCGTACCCGTCCTCGGGCGTCTCCTGCGAGTGCCAGACCCGCGCCCACGAGTTGCCGTTTTCGATTTGCTGGAAGGCGGCGGTCGCAGGGGCCATCACGGCCATCACCAACACCCCCGCCACCACGCACCTCATGCCATGTTTTCGCATCGAACATCTCCTTTTTTTCGGGGACACGACCGGTTGGCCGGTCCCGGTCCCCTCGTTTCTCACTTGCGTCGCCTGCGGCGAAGCACCAGGCCCATCGCCCCTGCGGCCAGCAGGGCCAGCGTGGCCGGCTCGGGGGTGATGACGAAGGCCAGGTCCATGGGAACCATCAGGTCGCCCTGCGGTCGCGCGAGGATGTTCCATTCCGACCCCGAGGGCGGCACGGCGGAGTTGGGGAAGATGTCCGCCATGGTGGCATCGATATAGACGGCCGCGTCGTTGAAGCGATTGTCGGTCGTCTTCCAGCCGTAGGCCCAGCCGATCGTAGGCAGGAGCAGGTCGTTGATGAACACCATGCCGTCGCCGTCGAGGTCCGCCGTGTGGCTGACACTGAGCCAGTAGATCTCGCCCTCTTCCTGCCGGAAGGCGTCGGATTCATCGAAGAAGAAGTTGTACTGCCAGCACTGGGTGTCCTGGCCGATGTCCATCTGCTGGTTCGGGTCGTAGAAGTCCTCGGTCAGGTTCTCGGCGTAGAGCCGCTCGGCGTCCGGCTTGACGTACCGGTTCCACAGCAGTTTCCCCGGCATGCTGTGGCTTGTGGGGGTTGCGGGAACGTCATCGTAGATGGCCACGTTGAACATGGTGTTCGGCGGCGGCTCGTGCCGGAAGTCTCCGAGGTACGAACTCCAGACGTGGATGTCGGTGACCGGGCCGCTGTCGGAGCACTTCCAGTCGTCGGCCAGGACCTTGATGCCGGCACCACCGAGGTCACTGTTGTACGGGCCGTCGAGCACGTCGACGCCGTTTTCCAGGTCGGGCATCTGGGGAAAGTGCATCTTGTGGTTCGTGGCGTCCATGGGGTCCAACGCGTTCGGGTCCCAGTCGGCCCGCACTGCCGTGGCGAGAATGAGCGTCGCCAAACCAACCGTCATCCATCGAATTGCTGTCGTCGCCTGCATGGTCATTTCCTCCTGAGTTCGTGCGGCTCGCCTTCGGTGGCGGCCACACGTCGCGCTGCGATGTTCGCAAGTCAGCGTCCCGCCCGGAGCATTTCCGGGCGGGGCCGCGGGTACATCATGTCACCTTCCGGCGCCGTCGGGCCATGAGGCCCAGGGCGCCAAGGCCCAGAAGCGTCAACGTTGCGGGCTCGGGAATGATGGGGGCCGTACCCAACAGAGCGTAGGTGCCGATGACGGCGTCGCCCTCCTGGCCCCGGCTCCGTGCAAAGACGAACAGTTCCTGGTCGAGGTACTCGGGCCGGTCGAGGAGCATGAAGTTGCCGTTCTTCTGGATGTCCGGCGGCAGGTCGTCCACACTTCCCTCCAGGACGATGATGAAATCGTGTCCGGGAGCGAGCATCTGCTCGCCGAAGTCCTTGATCTCCTCGACCATCTCCTTCCTTCTGAGTTCCGCGAGCATTTCACGGTTGAGGTCGCCGAGGCCGAGGTCCATGTCGTCGACACAGGCCAGGGCGAGGTCGGAAACCAACGTCGTCATGTCAGAGGCGGCGATGCGGAACCCACGGGCAATCGGGATCTGCGTCGGCCCCGAGTAACACGACCCGTCGGGGCCCGTTGCCGACGTGCCCTCGACGATGGTGTTGCTCCACTCGTGCATCCCCAGAAACGCCGCAGTGGTCGTCCCGCCGCCCGGGTGGACGACTTCGGCCGAGACGACCGACCAGTCCCAGACGTCCTGCTCCAGGCCGACGTGGATGATCTCGGTGTGGGGGATGTCGCCACCCGCCGGGGTACTCCAGATGTGCCAGAGGTCGTCCTTGTGGTCCATGTCCACGGACAACGTGCCGAAGTTGTTGAAGTGGTGTGGGCCGTTGTTGTCGTAGTGGAAGATGGGCACGGGGTTATTGGTGCCGGTGGTTCGCATCTTGAAGGAGCGGGTCGGCTGACCGCCCACGTTCTGATAGTCCCAGTTGATGCCGAGGGTTCTCATGCCGAGGTCGGTGCCGGAACTGGTGTTGAACTCCACCATTCCGCTGGTGCTGCGAATGCCCTGGAAGTGGTCGCCGGAGCGGTAGACGCCGCTCCACCCGCCGTGGGCCCAGGTGAACGCGCCGCCGGTGAAGGTGCCGACCTCGACGTCGCCGGTGGGGCCGGTCGTCTCGACGAATGAGATGGTGTGGCCGTAGTAGTAGTCGAAGGCGTCGAGTTCGTCGTGACCGAGCACGTGGTTGTAGTTGCCGGGGTTGATCGTGGAGTTCATGAGTTCGTTGGTTGTGGCCGCCTGGGCGACGTATCCGCCCATGCCGTCCGGCCGCCAGTTGCGGTTCACGTTGTCGGCATCGTCGGGATGGTGCAGGCCGAGGACGTGGCCGATTTCATGGGTGGCGATGGAACGCATGTCGCCGAAGGTCTGCCACCCGTTGCGGCGGTAGGAGTACACGGCGCCGTTGGGCGTGATGTTGGCGGCATTCCACTGGTTAAACGCCAGCCGGACCTGGTCCTTCAGCAGCGGGTTCGGATACGCCGCAGTGAAGGCCGGGGTGAACCGGTAGGTGATCGTCGTCAGGTCCCACGACGGGTAGTCGTTCGGGTGGTTGATGATGTCGGTGAAGTTGCTCGTGTTCTCGGCCGACCACGAGGCGAAACCATACGCCGTCGGCGGCGCAAGCGCCAGGCCAGCCAACGCAACAACCGCGAGGCACACGTAAGCAGAGACTGTCTTGGAGGCTTTCATGTCTGCTCTCCCTTGCTAGAGCACCAGGTTCATTGATTGACACGACTTCGCAAACGCTCTACTCCTGCGTCCCCTCCGGCGCGCGGCAGGTTTCCACCGACGCCGCCGTGATTGTTGGGTCTCGATCAGGTCCTCTTTCCACATCGCTTGCTGCGCCGCCGCGCTGCGAGACCCGCCGCGCCGAGACCCAGAAGGGTCAGCGTGGCCGGTTCGGGCACGATGGCGTCCCGCAGCACGTAGGTCCCCAGGAGCGAGCCAAGGTTCGTCTGCCCCCGCTCGTCCAAGGCCATCCACGCGCCGGGCGAGTTCGGCAGCATGAACTCCATGTCCGGGTGGCCGGGCATCGTGTCCGTGAGGATGACCTGCACGCCCGTAACCAATCCGCCCTTGACTTCGAAGAGCGTCTCGCCAGCCATCACGCTGCTCCTCGCTCCCGGCGGCCCACCAGCAGCCGCACGAGGCTCGGGCCCCCGCTCCCTACCCTGGGCAGGGGCCTCCTTGCCCCGCAACATCTACTTCTGCTTGCGCCGCCGCGCCGCGAGAGCCACCGCGCCGAGACCCAACAGGGCCAGGGTGGCCGGTTCGGGCGTGATGACGAACGCCAGGTCGAGCGACTTACCGGTCTCCGGGTCGATCAGCGGCTGCCAATCCGCGCCGGCGGCGTCGCGCGACCGCCACACGGCGTCGTCCTCCCACTGCTCGATGGAGGTCTTCCATCCGGGCATCCCCAACTCCATATCCAGCGTGAGCGAGAGCCAGTAAATCTCACCCTCGCGCTGCGGGTACGGATCGGGGATTCTCGTAATGTTAATCTGATAGTACAAGTTGTGGTCCGGTTTCACGAATTGCCCGCTCTCGGGGTTGTAGAAGCCCTGTGGCCCCTCCCCGTCGAGGCGGAAACTGAACTCCCCCGGCCCGAAGACGTCGCTCCACAGCAGGTCTTTCGGCATGCTGAAGGCCGGCCCCGCCGGATCCGCGGGCATGTTGGACCAGATGCCCACGCCGATCGGGCCCACGTCCTGGGGGATGCCGCTCCAGTCCTCGCCCTGGAACGAGATCCAGAAATGGATATCCTCGATCGGGCCCGTGGACGTGCAGCGGAAGTCGTCGGCCAGTTCGAACTTGCGCTGCACAGACGTGTCGATGAACGCCACGTCCCATCCTTCGGGATCGGGCAACTGTGGGAAGTGCATCTTGCACGGGTCACCCCGGTCCCAGTCCGCCTGTGCTGCCGACGCCACCATCAGTACGGCCAGTCCAAGTGCGAGTGTTCGTGCGTGTCTCATGGTCCTTCCTCCTTGCATCTCCTTGGCCACACCCTGCGGCCACGGCTGTCCCCCCTCTGCTGGTCGAATCCCATCGTCTCGCTCTATCCCGAAAGCCCGGACCGCCCTACCTGCGTCCGAACTGTTGTCCTCATGGCGGCCCCACGCCGCAGGAAGACACCGGGGGAATCCGCCTCCACCGGCGGTTTCCCCCCCCCTGGCGACTTCTGGCGGCCCGCTTCGTCTATCCCCGCGTGACTCAGCGGGCCGGACCAGTGCACCTCACGTCTCGCGGGAGGTCCCCACGCCCCATCGGGGACCGTCCCGTACGGTTTTCGCTACATCGTCCGGCGACGGCGCAGGGCAAAGCCTGCAATACCAACACCCAGGAGGCCCAGCGTCGCCGGCTCAGGCACCTGACCGATCATAATGTTGTCCAGACCGAAGGAATCGGCGGCAGCCGGGTACCAGTTCGCAGGCAGGAGTTGCCCAATGTCCACGTGGATGGTCAGATGCTCAGACACCAGCGGCGCATCCGAGAAATCGACAGCAATGTGTGGGCCGGTCCTGTCCGGCAACGAGATCCTCTCGCTGTACAGCACTTGACCTGCCAAGCCCTTCACGCTGATCGGGACACTAAGTGCCATGTAGTCCCAGTTCCCTACGTCAAAACCATAGAGGAGCACCTCGTAGCCCGGATCGGCCGTGAAGGTGACGCTAAAGCCTGTATCACTCCAGGTGTCCGCATACTCGTTGTTGGCAACACCCGTGAGGTCGTTGTGGGAGTCACCCCAGTAAGTCACCGTCGTGTTCACGTTTTCCGTGGCGTAGGTCGTCTCGACGTGGGACGTCCACCCCCCTTCGCTGCCATAGGAGTAATCGCCCATAGTGGCGGCCACGACGCGGTCGCCATAGTCCTGCGGGATCGCAGCAGCGTAGCCCAGGTTTGCGTCGAACGTCAGGACCGTCGCCTGAGCCGGCGACCCGGCCAGCGACGTCACCACCAGTACAAGGACCACGCATTCAATAGTTCGTGCGGTTCTCATCACAACCACCTCCTGTTGGCTGGCCGGCCGTTGCGGCCGACCCGAGCACACGTGTTCCCACTCCGATCCGAAGGCCCCCGACCCTGTCGGCGGCTTCTCCCCTACCGCCCGTCCTACTTCGACCGGCGACGGCGCACCGCGGCAAGGCCCGCTGCGCCGAGACTCAGCAGCGCCAGCGTGGCCGGTTCGGGCACCATCAACTCAAACGCCATGTCGGTGTTCTGCGACGACTGCCATCCTTGAGGCAGGTGCCAGTAGGCGGCATAATCAACCACCGGGTGGTTGACAGCCGCCGCCTCCCAACCCCAATCCGGCTCGAACTGGTTAACGACGCTCATCCACAGTTCGCCCTGAATCCCGTTGTTCGGGTCCTGCGAGTAGAGCCACTGGTCGAAGGCCTGCGGCAGATAGGCGTCGTAACGGTAGACGAACTCGTCGTTCTCCTCTCGGCCGACAACCTCCTCCTGGGCCGTGACCTGCGGGTACGCCACAACCGCCGTTCCCGGCAGGCTCAAGGGATGCGGGGCTGTTGCACCCGGTGCCGAGTAGTAGAAGGTGATCGCGAAGGGCCCGACGTGGCCGGTGGGCCGGGGCGCCGCCATCTCGCCGAGGTAACTGCCCCACCACCGGACGGCCGCAATCGGGGCACGATCTCCGCACACGAAATCGTCGGCGACCACCTGGCTGCCGCTGCTCGCCCAATCACCGCCGAAAGGGTCAGGCGGGACCTGCGACCATTTGACCGGCAGGGGGATGTACTCGGCCGCCGCCACGCTCGCCAGGCCCGCGACAAGACCCATCGTCGCCGCCAGGGCCAGGACAACTCTCCCCGTCGCCGGCAGACACCGCCGTACCCGGTGCAGCATGGGCAGTCTCCTTTCGCAGTCGGTCACTGCGGCTCTCGCGTTCTCGCCTCGGTGTGGGCAGCCCCCCAGACTGCCCGCCGTCGAACGTGTTGCGGCAAAACGGCTCTGCTATGCCCCGCCGCGAGGGCTGCTCTTGCTCTTGCGATGCTCGGCTACCGCATCCGCCCGGAGCGGCGGGTCCCGGACCGGCGGCGAACCGCAAAGGCCGCCAGACCCAGGCCCAGAAACGCCAGCGTGGCCGGCTCGGGCGCCGTTCTGAAGGTGATGAACTCGTTCGTGTACCCGACCGATCGCCACGGGACGCCTTCCGGCGTCACGCCGCCCTCCATGACTGCGAAGGCGAGCATGCACTCGATGTCGGCGTCGGCGGGCATGCCCGCGACGGGCCAGGAATCGACGCCGGGCGGCAGTTCGTCGGCCCAGAACTCCCAGCAGGGACCCTCCACGGCTTCCTCCAGGTCCAGGATGATGCCGTCCACGTCGGGGTCCGTAACGCTGTCCCACGACACGATCTTGGCCACGGGAACGCCCTGTTGGCCGCCGGCCGGGTCGAGGAGGTTCGGAATCTGCGTCGGCGTCTCGAACGCGGCGTCGACGCTGGTCGTCAGCAGTTCGCCAGAGGCGCCGTGGAAGGTAAATCCGTAGGTTCCCGGCACCATGCCCAAGGTGGCCAGGTCGGCCGGCGAGAGGTATGCTGCATCGACGTCGAAGTCGGCTTGCAGCACCCCGTCTTCGTCATCGGCCGTCATGTGCCACGTGCGTCCCGTCGGGGTGGTCATCTCGGCGGCGACGATGTTGTGGCCGAGAGCCTCGACGTGAAAACCGTGGCCGACGTAGTTGCCCTGCCCGTCGTGCTCCCTGCCGTAGTAGGTGTTGATCTTCTCAACCGTCATGCTGACCTGGTCGACTTGAAGGGTCACCGACTCGAGAAAGGCGTCTTGTCCGCCGGTCGAAACGCCGCGGTTCCAGGTGACGGACTCGCTTACGCTGACCTGGGCCGTCTCGCCTTCCGGATGGACCAGCAACGTGCTGGTGCCGGTCTGTTGCGGCAGGTTCTGCCACTCGGCCGTGCTGATGAAGGCCTGCGGCTTGTGGTAGATGGTGGCGCCCTCAAAGCCCGGCTGCTTGGTGCATTGAACCTCGGCCTGGAACGCATAGTCGGTACCGACGACAATGGAGGCGGGATCGATGTTCCACCACCCGTTGCCCATCGCCGTCCAACCGGGGACGACGTTCTGGGAGAGCACGGTGTCGTGAATCGCTGACTGGTCCCACTCAAAGCCCCCAATCTGGACGCCCACGCTGTTGAGGTGCCCCGCCAGGGGCGCATCAAACCGCACGGTCAGGTCCACCGTCTGCGTCGTGACGGGGGCAACCAGCAGCGGCGTGTCCACGGCACGGGTTGCCGTAAAGCCCGGCGTGGCCACATAGCCCGCTTCCTCAGCGTTCAAGTGCAGCGGTCTTTCGCCGGGGACCAGGCTCCTTCCGGGATAGTCCCACACGTAGGTGGACGGTGCGACGAAGCCCGTCGTCGGGGGCCAGAATTCCACGAACGAACCGTCCGAGGTGAACTCAACACGCGGCCCCGTCACCGGGTCGACCCCGATGGCATCGACGTGGACCGCCCAGCCGGGCTCGTACGGCAGCAGTTCGTTCGTCAGCGTGTCGCCGCCGACGCCCGTCCAACTGGTGTGTGACAGGTTCACGTGAACGGGCGGGAGTCCGTTGGCCGGGGTCGTCGAGGCCAAGCCGAGGTAAGCAGCCATCAGACAAGTCGAGATGCTCCAGATGCGTCTCATGGTACGCCCTCCATGTGGGTTCAACGTCTATCCTAAGATGACACGCCTTCTGCGAGTCGCCGCGAGCACGGCCGGGCCAAATGCCATCAGAACCAGCGTGGCCGGTTCCGGAACCGCCAGAAAATCCTCCGCGATGGCGTCGTCGTACCCTCCAAGCCCGACACCAAGACCCAACTCCTCCAGCGGCGCGCCGCCGCGCGCATAGAGCGACTCGAAGACGCCGTCGAAGTCGCGGTCGATGCCCAGGATGACCTCGTCCATCACGATGTAGGTGCCGATCCGGGCCTCGCCGAAGTACGGCCACAGGTCCTCCCAGTCGTCGTAGCCGTGGACGAAGTCGCCCCAGGGCTCGTGGCTGTTGTTACCCCGGTAGAAGTAGGCCGTGTCGTAGAGCCCGTCGAGGTCGTAGTCCTGGACCTTGACGAAGACGCAGTTGTCGTTGTCGAGGTACAGCGACACCAGCGCGACGTAGGTCGGCCGTATCGTCCCGTCGTGGCGGACGGTCGCCTCGAGAATCGGCTCGGCCAATTCGTACCCGTCAACGACCATCAGCGAGGATTCGGGCCCCGGGGCACTTCGGGCGACGTTCCCCTCGACCCGCCAGTCGGCCCAGGTTTCGGTCCAGTAGGGACCCATGTCGGTCGAGTCGGGCCGGTCGAAGCCGTCGACAAAGAAGAAGCCTCCCGTCGGGGCCGCCCCGGCGACCGCTCCCCAGAACACCGCCGCCACGCAGGCCACGATGCCCAAACCTCGTGCGAAGGTTTTCATCGCTTGTTCCTTAACCGCTGATTGCGGCAACCATGACCCGTGCCGCGAAGGGCGGGAAGGCCCCCGCACCTGGCGGGGGCCTTCCCCACGTCATCCCCGCTTACTTCTTCCTGTGGCGGCGTGCCACAAGGCCCACCGCACCGAGACCCAACAGGGCCAGCGTCGCCGGCTCGGGCGTGCTGAACTCCGCGATGTTGATATTCTCGAAAAGGGGATAATAAGTGAATCCGTCGTTTTCGACGGTTAGCAGCGTCGTGGGCGACCCAGCGTGGACCGAGACCTCGAAGTCATAAGCGTGGCTCGGTGCAAGGTCCCCGGGCAGCGTCCACGACGTCTCGCTGATAGCAACGGGGGGAGCGTTTTCGTACAGGTCGTCGCCCGCCACCGGATCAAACAGCAACATGCGCAAGGTGTCGCCCGTCCCCATATAAGCGGGCCAGGTGAACGTCGGGGTCTGCCAGGGCACATCGGTGCGACCGTGGATAGACGAAAGATCGACGATTCCGCTCGGGGCCGTCGGGTTGTACGGCACCGTGACCGAGTCGGCGCCACCGTTGAAGGAAAACAAGTAATCCCCCACCGGGTAATCCGCCCGCAAAGCCGCGAGCGTGGCGTACTGCACGTTGCCAAACAACCTCCAAGCCTCCCCGTCTAACACAAGGGCAAGGGGTGACTTGCCGGGCGGCTTCACCGTGACACTGGTGATGTCCGTTCCGACGACTGCCAGTTCCTCCATCCCGTACCGGTCGTACGGCGGCGCGGCGCCGTTGAGATAGTCTTCAGCGGTGTCGATGAAGATTTCTTCGATGTCCAGTGCATCCGCCACGTTCGGAACCACCAGACCCGCCACCAGCGTGACGGCCAATACAGCAAGTGTCGTTCGCAGTTTCATAGTTTGTCCCCTTAGAATCTTTTTCTCCCCGGGCCGCGCACGCGCGCGGCCTTCGTAGCAAGTTTGTGCGCCGCTCCGCTCCCTCCCGGCACGCCCCACGGCCGGACAGGATCCTTCCGAAACGCCCGGCCGTTCAGGCGGCGACCGGCGCGTCGGCGGATCGGCGAGCCGCCTGTCCGTCCGCCTTGCCGGCGTCGTTGAGGATGCGGCTGACGAGCGTGCCCACGGCCCACAGGTCGAGTTCGTGCTGGACCTGACGGCGGACGGCGTCGCCGCCGAGTGCCGCAACCGCCAGCAGGTCGTGCGCGGGAATGTCTCTGAGAATGGCCCGCATCGTGCTTCCCCTCCGGATTGGGCAGACGGAATTGGGATACGCAGGCGCGATCGTGCAGCGCCAACAGCCCCTTGCATCCCGTCAGCCCGTTTGTCTCCCTGCCGCACGGCACAGGCTGCCGCGCGGCGCTCTCCCTATTTCACCCACCGAGGCATCTCCCTATGCCTCGCCCAACAAATCTCTGAGCAAGCGGTTCTCTCGCTTGGTGGCTTCGAGGTCAAAAACGAGGTACTTGACGGCCAGGCGAACCTGGTCGAGGCTGTCTTCGATGGCAGCCATTTCGCGTTTCACGTCCGACCTCCGGACGCCTTGTGCCTGCTCGACGCCCACCGTCCCGGACGGTTCGCGTTCAGGAAACTGATGCACCTCCGAGAGCAGTTGCCCCACCTTTTCACGAAGAGCGGATTCATCCACGACTCGTCTCCTTTGGGTCGGTCGCCCGGATCACCTGTTCACCGACGGCCGATCTCCTCCAGCACCCAGTAAACCCAGCCGCACGAATGGAATCGCAAAGGGAATGCCAAAGCCGGCGCGCAGGGCAACGGATGGTCAAGGGCCCCCTGACGGGACGCCAGCGGGGGGGGAAGGTCGGACTGGAACGGCCGTGCCGTCCGTGACAGATGTGCCGCCTATAAGGCCGACCGTGCCGAAACGCAACGCCTCGCCGCCCCGGCCGCGGCAGCCACCACGCTAAACCCGCCACCGGCAACGACTTGCGTCACCGCGCCCGCACGAGGCCGCCGCGAAACGCCGGCGCCGAAAGACACCGAAGGCCTGAGAACCGACACCTCCGCTCCGTTCGACACAGACCGCAGCAGAATCCGAACCGCCTGCACCGCTCCTACAGCCGGCACCGGCGGCGCAGACCGCACGAGCGGAACAAGCGGACGATGCGACCGGACGAGGCGCGTTATCGGACACGCCCTCACGCCGTGCCCGAAAGCATACGGGCCGACAGATCGGCCAGTGTCAGCAGGTCGAGGGCGTTGTGATGAAGAATCGTCTGGAGGCGGCGCAGGCTTCGCGTCCGCCGGGCGGGGTCCTCGCTTCGACAGGCCCGGACAAACTCATGATACGCCGCAGGAATGTCGCAGCCGGGAATGTCGCCCGCGCGGCGACGGCCGCAGATGTGGTGCTCGACCGTCTGGAGGCGGCAGTTCGGCAACACGCCTTTCCACCGGCGACGCGACTCGAAAAGCAGGTCCACGTGGTCCGGCGCCGGCGGCCGGTCAAACAGGCCGCAAGCCAGGCTCCGCGCCCCGACCGTCGGCATGTCGAAGGTCTTGCCGTTATAGGTAACCAGGCAGGCGGTGTCGGCGAGTTCCCGCCATACGGCCGCCAGAAGCGGCCCCTCTTCGGAGTAATCCCTGGCAAGAAACTGCTCGACCAGCAGCGTCTCGTCGCGGAACCGCAGCAGGCCCACCAGGAACAACGGTTCGCCCGCCAGGCCGCACGTCTCGATGTCGAGGTACGTGACGGCGGCCGGGTCGGCCGCGGCCAGAGGCCGGAGGTCCTCATGGAGTTCCTCGGGCGAGGCCGCGGCCCCCGCGCCGAAGAAGACCCGGCGATAGCGGCTCTGGAGGTCGCCGCCGCCCTCGTCGGCGTGGCCGGCGTGCGGCGGCTCGAACTCCCGGACCGGCCGGCGGACCATGTAGAAGTGGCCGCCAAACGCCTCCCGCTGCTCGCCGGGGATGACGTCCCCAAGCGCCGGCGGTTCGGCGCCGGAGGCGTCGCCGCGGTCGCCGGCCTCGGGCGGCGAGAGGTCGTCGCCCGTCGCCAGGCTCTTCCGCAGGAACTTGCGGTTCAGGCGGCTCAGGCGTTTGAACAGATCCGGCGACAGGCCCATCCGAACCCGCTCCACAAGTGACCCGACCATTGTAACGCCGCCCGGCGGCAAAAACAAACCGGGCCCACGGAAAGGCCGCCGCACCCGGACATACGAATCCAATAGAAGGGGCGCTGCCGCTCGGCAGCGCCCCGGGGATGGCTTCGCTTGCCACCGCCCGCACCGGCCTTGCCGGGAGCGAACGGCGTCGGTCGCATCAGCGTCCCTTGTAGGTCCAGCGTGGGTCGTTGTAGTCGAGTTCCTCCGGTCCGAGGGACTCGATGTGGCCGTCGCAGAACAGGACGTTGGCCTTCCCGAAATGTCTCAGGGCCTGCCACGCCTTCCAGTCCTTGGCGTCGTCCACGAAGCGTTCCTCCCATTCCTGGATGGCAACCGACTCTCCGGCGGTGCTCCAGATGAAGTACTTGTCCCAGGTGTCCTCCTCCGTGCCGCCGTGGTTGAAGTCGGCGACGGGATCCCAGCCGCCGAAGTCGAAGATGTAGAACAGTTTGCCATCAACGCCCGAAACGGGGGATTCATCGCGCCGGGCGTAGGTGCCGTAGTTGATGGCGTAGTCGCCGTAGTACCGGCGGAGCCCGCCGGTGATGATGACCTTCCCGTTCTGGACGCGCATGCCGATAGCGGCGCCGTCGGTGTTGATCCATCCGCCTTCGGTGTCGGCCGCCGACTGATCGTCCCACTCTTCCTCCTCGTACTCGATGGTAATCGTCTCGCCGTAGTGCTTCTTGAAGTCGGGCTTCAACTGCCCGCCCCAGTCTTGGACGAGGACTTCGCCGCAGATTTTGAAGTCAATGATGAACCGTTTTCTCATCGACCCCGAATTCCACCCGGATGCCTGGATGATGTCCACCCTGCAAGGATCCTCGTTCTCGTTGTAATGGACATTGAGTTCGATGTCGTCATGGTTCTGGTTGCCCGACCCGGTGTCGTCCACCTTGTAGTTCGTGTGCGTGCTGTGGTCCGTCCGCTGAACCCACGGGTGTCCGCCAAGGGGGATGGTGTGCGAGTACGGCCCGCGTTCGTGCGACTCCGAGCCCTGGCCGGGACTCGTCCCCGTCGAACCTTTCTGAAGGTAGACATCGAACTCGAAGATGGCGTCGCGGTCGTCGTCGGTCGGCCTGAACAGGTCGCCGGCCCCTGCCTGCTCCCAGGGCGAGGAATCCTTGTCCCAGTACTCCGAGCCCGAACCGTCTGAAGCGTCCTCTGCTTCAAGCCGCGCTTCGGCGAACTCGCGGCCGTAGCCCCACGCGCCGCGCGTCTCGCAATGAAAGATGCTGACGTCGCCCTCAACATAGGGCCACAGGTACCGCATCCAGCGCGATCCGGTCAGCAAGAACCCTTTGTTGTCGGCCCGCCACTGGGCCTGGGCCTGGTAGATCCGGAACAGATTGGTCTTGCACCGGGTCATGTGGGCCGTCTGCCACGCCGACGACGCCACCGGCACAAGCAGCGCCACCAGCAACGCGATGATCGTAATCACCACGAGCAGTTCGATCAACGTAAAGGCGCCGACCTTGCCGCGGCCGGCCATCCCGGTCTTTTTGCTCGCGTCCATGGCTCTTCCTCCCCTTTCGGCCTGCCTGTGCGTTCATCCTCATCATACGTCGAGCGGCGGCTACTGCCGCTCCTGTCTGCGTTTCTCCCGCCATTCGGAAACCTTCCTGGCGGCCGTCAACGCCGTCGGCCGCAGACGCTGCAGGGCTTTCTGCCGTTCCTCCAGCGGGGCCGACGGATTGAACCCGAATTTCAGACTCACAAGCCGTTCGATGGTGCCCACCGCCCGTGCCTGGACGATCGGGTCTGTCTCGTTCTCGGCAACTTCGACCAGTAGCGGCACGTCCTTCAGCGACTGCTTCCATCCCAGGCTCGTCACGGCGGCAATACGAACCCGCGGGTCGGGGTCCACCTTGACGACCTTCCGGAGCACGTCCAGGACCTCGGGCCCTTCCTGGCGTCCCAGTTGAACGACGGCTTCCTGGCGGATGGCGGCTCGCTTCTCGCTTGCGCCGGACGCCACCTCGCCCAGGATCTCGACGGCACGAGCCGTTTGGATTCTGCCCAAGGTTCGCACGGCCTCCGCAGCAAGAACCGTGTCGTCGTGGGGAATGACCGCGGCCACCCGTTCAACCACCTCGGCGCCGCCGCCCTCCCTGGCACATTTCCGCAGGGCTTCCCGGCAGACGTCCCGATCGGAGGCATCGAGATTCTCGCTGGGATCGCTGCAGCCTGCCAGCCCCAGGGCCATGACCGCCACCGCACCCGCTGCCATCCGTACCGCGTCCTTCCTCATCAGCCCCGACCTCCTCGTGTGCCTTGTCACGCGACCGGCTCCTGATGCGTTGTGCTGGCGGACGCTCTTCCCCGCCGTTGGCATAATAGGGCCCATACCGCGAAGGTCCAGCCCTGTTTTTCCTCGACTGGCCTGCACCACCGCTTATGCCCCCTGAATCGCCCTCAGCGGCCCTCTTCGGGGCCCAGATTTTGGCCCAGAAACGAAGGAGGACACCTGGAAACCAGGATCAGACCTTGACACGAAGGCAAGGCCGACGCCCTGCCGAACCCCCGTTTCCGCCCGCTAAGGCCGGGCGCATGGCCGTCCTCTTTTTTTTGTTTTTTTAAGAGCCGGGCCGGGGGACGGGGCCTCAATACCCCTTGGCAAACGGCACCCGCGTCGCCGGGCCTTTGCCGCACACCATGCACGAGGAACAGGCCTCCGGCTCGTCCGGCAGACAGCGAATTGTGGCTTTCGTCTCTTCGCTGACGCGTGCCTCGCACTCGGGATGACCGCACCACGGGGCGAAAACGAACCCGCCGTCGGCCTCGATAACGCCCTTGAAGTCGTCGTAGGTATCGACGTTGCGGCAGTTTGCGTTGAGCCTCTCCTTGGCCGCCGCAAAGAGGGCCTGCTGCATCTCGGGCAGGATGGCCTCGACGCGGGCGATGGCTTGCCCCTGTGGCGTCGGCGTCTTCTCGCCGGTATCGCGTCTGGCTAGGACCACTTGGCCCTGCTCCAGGTCCTTCGGGCCAAGTTCGATGCGCACGGGAACGCCTTTCAGTTCCCACTCGTTGAATTTCCAGCCCGGTGATACGTTGTCGCGGTCATCGACCTTGACGGCAACACGGTCGGCGAAGGACTCGGCCAAAGCATGGGCAGCGGTCAGAATGGCCGCATTGTCGGCGTCGGCCTTGAGGATCGGCACGATGACCGCCTGGATAGGCGCCAGTTTCGGCGGCAGGACAAGACCGCGATCGTCGGAGTGGGTCATAACCAGTGCCCCGACCAGGCGGGTCGAGACGCCCCAGGACGTGGCGTAGACGTATTCGAGTTGGCCGTCGCGGTTCTGGAACTGAACGTCAAAGGCCTTGGCGAAGTTCTGGCCGAGGTAATGGCTCGTGCCGGCCTGCAGGGCCTTGCCGTCCTGCATGACGCCTTCGATGGCATAGGTGGTCTCGGCACCGGCAAATTTCTCGGCGTCGGTCTTGCGGCCGGTCAGGACCGGCAACGCCATCCAGTCCTCGGCGAAGGTGCGGTAGATGGCCAGAATGCGCAGGGCCTCCTCGACCGCCTCGTCGGCGGTGGCATGGGCGGTGTGGCCTTCCTGCCAGAGGAACTCGGTCGTCCTCAGGAACAGCCGGGTCCGCATCTCCCAGCGGATAACGTTGGCCCATTGGTTATAAAGGAGCGGCAGGTCGCGCCACGACTGGATCCATTTCTTGTACATGGCCCAGATAATCGTCTCTGACGTGGGCCGAAGCACCAGCGGCTCTTCAAGAGGCTCCTGGCCAATGCGCGTGACGGTGGCACATTCGGGAGCAAAGCCCTTGACGTGTTCGGCTTCCTTCTCCAGAAACGACTGGGGGATCAGCAGCGGGAAATAGGCGTTCTGGTGGCCGGTCGCCTTGAACATGTCGTCCAGGGCCCGCTGCATGCGTTCCCAGATGGCGTAGCCCCAGGGGCGGATGACCATGCATCCGCGAACGGGCGCGTAGTCGGCCATCTCGGCGCGGGTAACGATATCGAGATACCACTGGCTATAGTCCTCGCTGCGTTTGGTGATCTTGGCCACGGGTGGCTCGCTCCTTCAGAATCGCTGTTCGGCGGCATTCTACGCCCAAGCGCGGTCCAGGGCAATGCTTTGATCGCGCGCACGGCTCCCCCCCCTGCCCTGCCGCGTCGTCGCCGGTCTCGCGAGGAAACCGTTCCGGATTTTGACTGCGCGCCGGAGCGCCGAGATGCCGAGAATACTCATAGGTCGCTTAGCCGGTCTGTGCAGGCGCCGGCTTCTCAATCAGGACGTTTCGCGATGGTTCACGTTGACAAAACGGGCAAGACGACGTTTCGGTTTCGCCACGGCGCCGAGGGGCCGGTGTACGTCGTGGGCGATTTCTGCCACTGGCAGCGCGATCACCTGCCGATGCGCCAGGTCGGCAACCACGAATGGGTCCTGATGCTGCGCCTCCCGCCGGGGACGTACCAGTTCAGGTACCTTGCCGCCGGCCGGTGGTTCACCGATTACGCCGCCTTCGGCGTCTGTGCCAACGACCTGAAGCAGTTCAACTCCGTGGTGCGCGTCCCGAAGGTGACGGCGGCCGCTGGCCGAAGCGTCCGCCTTCGCCGGCCGCGAGGCCGCCATCTGGCCCGGTCGGCTTAATCCTACAACGCTACGTCGCCTTTTTGCCCGCCTGGTGGCCTTCCCAGGCCACCAGGAACAGGCATAAACGGCGTTCGCGGCGGCCTGGGAAGGCCGCCGCGCGGAACGTACCGTAGCAGTATTAAGCGATACCCATCGCCGTGCGCCGCTGTTCTCCCTGCCCGCTTCCGCGCCACCGCAGTTGACATTCCGCCGCTCATGCGTAGGATGCAGGCGCCCGACAGGAAGGACCAGCCTCTTGCGCAGGCCCTTGCGCATCCTGGCCATTGAACCGTACTTCGGCGGGTCGCACGCCGACTTCCTCGATGGTCTGCGTGCCGCCAGCCGGCACCGTTGGACACTGCTGACACTGCCGGCGCGGAAATGGAAGTGGCGGATGCGCGGGTCGGCCATCCACTTCGCCCGCGAGGCGGCGCCCCTGGCCGGCCAAGGCTTCGACCTGGTCTTCACCAGCGATTTCCTGGGCGTGGCCGACTGGAAGGCCCTGGCCCCCGCGCCGCTGGCCCGCCTGCCGGTGGTCACGTTCTTCCACGAGAACCAACTGTCGTACCCGCTTGAGCCCGGCCAGAGGCGCGACTACCAGTACGCCTTCACGAACCTGACGACGTGCCTGGCGTCGGATGCCGTGTGGTTCAACTCCGAGTACCACCGCGAGTCGTTCCTCGACGCCGTCGGCGAATTGCTGCGCAAGATGCCCGATTACGTGCCGGAAGGTTTGCCCGAGGCGATCCACGCCAAGAGCCGCGTGATGCACCTCGGCGTTGACCTGACCCCCCTGCTTCCCGGCCGCCGTGGCCGCCCGCGTCAATCGCCGCTGACGATCCTGTGGAGCCATCGGTGGGAGTGGGACAAGAACCCGGAGGGGTTCTTCGAGGTCCTGTTCTTTCTGGCGGAGGAGGGGTTGGCATTTCGGGTGGCGATTCTTGGCGAAACGTTCCGAAAATGGCCGCACGTCTTCGAGGAGGCCAAGCGACGGCTGGCCGACCGCATCGTCCAGTTCGGCTACCTGCCGCACCGCGAAGGGTACGAGGAACACGTCTGCGGCGCCGACGTCGTCGTCTCGACGGCCATCCACGAGTTTTTCGGCCTGGCGATGGTCGAGGCGATGGCGGCCGGCTGCTTCCCGCTGATGCCGAACCGTCTCTGCTACCCCGAGATCGTGCCGACCCAGTGGCACCACACGTTCCTCTATGACGACGACCGCGAACTCCGCGTCAAACTCACCGCCCTCCTGAAAGGCAAGGGCCCGTGGCACACCGCCGCCGAACTCGCCGACTACATCCAGCGATACGATTGGAGCAACCAAGGCCCGGTCTATGACGCCGCCCTCGAAGGCGTTGTCCGGGCAGAACCCGATTCGTGATAGGAACCCACGCTGCCGCCTGCCAGCCGCAAACGTCTTCCTCGCCTGCCCGCCGCCCGACGCCGGGCGTTTCAGCACCGTCTCCTCGCGTGGTTCCGCAAGCACCGGCGCGATTTGCCGTGGCGGCGGACCGCGGATCCGTATGCCATCTGGGTGGCCGAGGTCATGCTCCAGCAAACGCAGGTGCCCACCGCCCTGCCCTATTACGAACGGTTTCTCAAGCGGTTTCCGACCGTCGACGCCCTCGCCCGGGCCGGTGACCACGCCGTCCTCAAGACGTGGGAGGGGCTGGGCTATTACCGCCGGGCACGCAACCTCCATGCGGCCGCCAAGGCCGTGGTGAGTGACCACGGCGGGCGCGTGCCCGACGATCCGGCGGTCTTCGCCCGCCTCCCCGGCGTCGGACGCTACACCTGCGGGGCGGTCCAGTCGATCGCCTTCGGCCACCCTCTGGCCGCGCTCGACGGCAACACCGTCCGCGTGCTCGCGCGATGGTTCGCCGTCACCGACGCCGTGACCGACTCGGCCACGCGCCGGCGGCTGTGGGACCTGGCCGAATCCCTGGTGCCCGCTTCGGCGCCGGGCGACTGGAACCAGGCCGTGATGGAACTCGGCAGCCGCATCTGCACGCCTCGGTCGCCCGAGTGCCTCGTCTGCCCGGTCCGGACGCTCTGTGCGGCCAAGGAGCGCGGCATCCAGGGGCGCGTGCCCGTCAAACGAAAACGCAAGCCGATTCCCCACATCCAGGTTGGCGCGGGCATCGTCTGGCGTCGCGGCAAGGTCCTGATGTGCCGGCGCCCGGCCGGCAAGATGCTCGCCGGCCTGTGGGAGTTCCCCGGCGGCAAACAGCACGACCGCGAGACGATCCGGGAGTGCATCCGCCGCGAACTCAAGGAGGAATGTGACCTCGACGTCACCGTCGGCGACCACCTCATCGACGTGACGCACACCTACTCGCACCTGAAGGTTACGCTCCACTGCCACCACTGTCGCGCCCCGCGCGGCCGTGTCCGCCTGCTTGCCGCCGACGAAGCACGGTGGGTCCCTGTGGAGGAAATCCCCGCCCTGCCCCTGCCTGCCGCCGACCTCAAGATCCTGCAGGCCCTCGGCATCGAGCGGGAAGCGGCCGTGCGGGCGACGCGGAACAGGCGCGGGCGGTGACGCAAAGCGTTTGATGTCAAGGTCGTTGTAGGTGTACCCGGAAGTCTGCAGAGATTGGGGGGAAGGCGAGCAAACGCGTGGCGGCACTGGGCACTCAGGTGACAGGCAGTAGAGGGCCTATCTCAAGTTCAACATCATCCGCAAACGGCGGGTAGCTTGTTTGGCACCTGCGTCTTAGTTCGCTCGGGCGCGCTGCCTTTGCCAGATCCTCATATGCTTGGTCCCCGCTGATGCCACGCTGACGAGACCACTGTTCAATGTGGCGTTTCAACTCTGTGGGGGGAGGCCGGCGTTCGGGGTCCCCCGAGAAGGGGCTTGGCGCACTACTCCCAAAAACTCTTGTCCTTCCACACGGATCAACCAACAGCCACGTCTCCACAGACCGGCAGGCTGCGCCAACTCCACAGGCCACGCGAGCGCTCTGATCGGCAGCCCTGTAAGCCTCGCGCCCCCGCCTCAGCCTCTCGGCCCGGTCTGGCTGCGTCAAGGTCTCCCTGTCGATCAGCAGGGCAACCCCATCCAAGCCGTTCAGCTCGGCCAACAACATGGCTCGCCTTACCTTCTCCGCGTCCCGGTTCGACAGCACGCCGCGCCTGCCCCGCCGACGCAGTGTAAGGAGGCGGTCAAACCTCATGGTAAGAGATACTTCGAAAGGCCACTCGCCACTGGGGAATAGCCGTCCGGCTCGCTGCGCAAGAATACCATCAAGCAGCCATGGCAAGACTCCCTGATACGCGTCAGCCGCCTGTGCCTGGGTAGCCAAACTGACGCCTATCTCTGCTCGCCCCGCTCCGACAAGAAGGAGCCGAGGTTTTGCTTGGCGATGTGGGTTACCGCTTCCCACCGCCATCAGCCGCTCCCCCCTGACAGCGGCGGAGCGGCCATGGCTTCCTCGTCCAGCATCATGGACCACAATTCGCCAAGACCGATGTCCTGTGCCGCGGCTTGCTTGAGAATCTTTGGTCTCGGCGGGCGAATCACCGTTTTCCCTTGTTTGTCCCGCCACACTAAGTGCAATTCCTTCTCCGGGTCACCAGCCACTTCTTCAGAAAGCATGTCCTGAAGCAGAAGGGGAGAATGTGTAGTGACTATCACCTGAGTACCGGCCTTCGCAACAGCCCTGAGCCGCTTGACGCTTTCTAGTAACATGCCAGGGTGCATGCCGTTCTCGGGCTCCTCGTAACCTAAGGTAGCAACCACAGCGGGCTGGTACTTCAGCATCGTTAGCGCCAGTAATCTGAGGAAGCCGTCACTTACCTGGCTGGGCTGGTACTTCACGCGGCGTTTTCGCTTATCCGCGATAGCCTTTTCCAGAAAACTCAATGCAAACTGCTTCTCCCCAAGGCGTTTGATCTCCATCGAGTCCAGCCAAGGGTACGCACCCTGCATTTCGACCACTAGGTTACGATACCTATCCGGGAAACGCGTCTTAAGCGTATGCAACACAGACGGAAGGTTCTGGCCGCGCTCGGAAAGAATGAGCGAAGCACCTGTACTCGCCTGCCTTAGAAACTCAGGGCCCCATATCTCGTAGTGCATGAAGGAACCGAGCGAATATGCGATGCTGCTCAAAATTGGAAACTGCTCAGGCTTATCGCGCACGTCGCGAAGGAGGGAGTGGGCCAAGGTAACATTCTTGTAGATTATGGGATCGCCCAATTCTTGAGCAATCATCGTCTTTCGGCCTGACCTGCCCAAGCAGAACTTCGCCTCGTTCAAGATCTTCTCAAGCGGAAAATCCCTAAGTTCCGTAGGATACACAAACTCCGCGCTCACGAGGACATGCTTCCGCTTGGACAACCTGAGATCCACGACAGCCCCTAAGGTTCGCCCGGGGTTTGAGGGGTCGCTTATTTCAAGCTCGATGTCCCATCTAATTGTTGAACTCGAGGCCCGAAGGTATACAAGTTCACTATACGCGACCCCGTTTGCCATCAGAGCGTCGTTTATGGACCCGTAGCGCACGAGCCAACCCAGCACCTGCAGTGCCTGGAGAAAACTGGACTTCCCTGCGCCATTCTGCCCTATCAGAACGTTGAACTGGTTAAGTTCCACGCTCACGTCCTGCAGGCTCTTGAAGTTGCGAATTCGGATGCGTTTTATCACGGCGATTCCTCTGGACTGAGAACACTAATCCTGATCATGGGCACCCATGCCCAACACCAAACCGTACCAACTGGGGCCATCGCCCCCCCCGCCACTACTTCACACCAACCCTGAACTGAGCCACGGCCGCCGAGAAACGGCACCCCATCAACCCTGCTTAGGCTAATACTCTAACGCTACGGTCAGCCAGAGCAAAGAAAATTGGTGCTGGATGCCAAGCCCGGGATCCATAGCCGGCATAAGTGCACACCGGCAAGGCTGAGATTCGCCAGCCCAGGCCAACGGCCTGGGTCGCGAGGTCCGCCCGAAACCGCCCAAGCCCGTGAAAGGGCGGCACAGGACGGTCCGCCGCGTCTCTTGTGTCGCCCTTTCGGGGCTCGGTTCTTTCAAGGGGGCCCCGCACCTGGGGCGTTGCCCCAGGCTGTCGAGTTCGAGCCGTTCAGGCTCGCCATTCCACTGACGGCCGCGAACGCCGCTTTACCTGGCGGGGGCAAGCGGGTACACTGGAGGCTGTACGCGGCGGGTGAGGACACCCGCCGCGCGGGACATGAACAAGATTTACCTGATACCGCTTGAAAGAACAAACACACGGACCGCGACGGAGACGGCGACTGATGCTCCTTCCCCCGAACCTTCATCCTTTTCATGCGGCGTAATCGACGGGGAATACGGCAGGGCACGTTGCATCGCCGGTCGCCACGGCAACTCGCCCGTGGAGAGCCGCGCGGTCCTTTGGCAGGAGAGTAACGATGACGTACGTCCGGACAGTTGCCGTCGTCATGGCGGCCCTGGCGGCCGCACACGCTTCGGCGCGCGGCCAGGAGCGCGCGCCGGCCACCGGTATCGAGGACCTGAAGACGCTGTACAAGCAGGCGCCGCTGGTCGTGGAGTTCCAGGTCGAGACGGTCCAGGCGAGCCCCACCGTGGACCCCCGCCTGGTCTGGGAAGCGCGCGGGCCGATCCTGGAAGTCATCCACGGCCACATGCTGCCGGGCTCGATCTCGGTTCACGTGGACAGCATCGTCCGCGTTTTCGGCACGCCGCGAGCCGAGGTGGCCGGCCGGCGTTTCGTGGCGCCCCTGAAGCCGCTCGGCGACGCGGTCAGCCGCCGGTTCCAGATCGTCGGCCGGACCGCGTTCCCCAGCAAAGGGCGTGAGGCCGACGCCCTGCGGCAACTGGCACTGACACGTCTGGACACAGGGACCGGAGGTCAGAGCCTGCAACTGGCCGTCCGGCCCATCGACAAGGTGTTCCCCGTCAAGGGCCCCAAGACGGTCGAGATCCGCCTGACGAACACGGGCACGGACTCGGCCACGTACCTTCAGGCCCCGATCTCGGAGAAGGACGGTCGCCTGTACCTGATGGGGCAGGGCCTGCTGCGTATCCGCGACACGACCGGCCGGACGATCCCCGACAAGGGGAACATCGCCCTGGGCATGGTGCCGCCTCCTCCGCCGAAGCCCGCCCTCATTCTGCCGCGCGCCAGTTTCGTCGAGACGCTCGACCTGTCGAAGTACTTCGACCTGTCGGCCGGCCGGTACACGCTGGTCCTTATCCTGGCGACGCCCGACGGCCGCGGACGCATTCCGTCGAACGGGTTCTCGTTCCAGGTGGGGGCCGTGAACCTGCCGGATCCGCCGGAGACGACCACCGACACGCCCCCCACGCCGACGCCGCCCAAGCCGCCGTCCACAACGGTCGGCACCACGGTGTCGCCTGGGCCGCCGAAGCCAAAGTCAACCAAGGCGCCCGACCCGGCCACGTACAAGCCGGGGAAGCCGTCGTTCGGCCTGGTGGGACTCCTGCGGCCCGCGAAGGCAACGTATCAACTGGGCGAGCCGGTCGAGATCGAGTTCCGCCTCATCAACGACGGCCCGCGCACGCTGGCGGTGGACGCCCGCCTGGAACGGACGCTCACGATCCAGGTCCAATCGGTTGACGACAGCCCACAGCCGCTCGTCATCCGGCAGGTCATCCCATGGCCGGCCGACTCCGACAAGATGCCCGAGCAGCGGGCGTACCTGCGGGAGGGCGCGTTCTGGGGGCGCACCGTCAACCTGAACACGCTCTTCGGCAAGTCGCTCGACAACCTGCCGGCGCCGACGCCCGAAGAGATCGCCGCCGGAAAGGCCTTCACGTACGAGCGATTCGGCAAGAATCTCTACGGATTCCCGAAGCCCGGCGTCTACAACATCACCGCCACCTACACCGTCGGCAAACCGCCCGCCGGCCCCAACCAACCGACCGGGTTCGGACCCTGGTGGTCGAACACCGTCCAGACGAACACGATCCGTATTGAGATTGCGGGGAGATAGCCGCCCAGGCGCCCGGCCCGAGTGCATCTGCGGGCCGGGCGTGGCACGTTTTTCCGGCAGCGGGCAGTCGGCCGTCTTGGCCGCCGCGTTTTTCGTTCTCAGCACGCCCCGCGCGCTGGTACACTCCTGCTGCGAACCCGTGCACGATACCTTCGTAGGAGTACGCCATGCCCCCAGTTACAATGCTCGTCATCGGCGCCGGCGGACGCGGATCGGGATACGCCGCCTACGTCGCCGACCACCCCGACGAGGGCAAGGTCGTCGGCGTCGCCGAGCCGCGCGACCTCTACCGCAACCGTCTGGCCGAGGCCCACGGCATCCCGCCCGAGACTGTCTTCGCCGACTGGTCCGACGCGGCCGCACGCCCACGACTGGCCGACGCCGTCCTCATCTGCACCCACGATGAACTGCACGCGGATGTCGCCTGCGCCATGGCCGAGAAGGGCTACCATATCCTGCTCGAAAAGCCGATGGGCGCCAGCGAGGCCGACCTGCGCCGCATCCACGCCGCCGCCAAACAGTCCGACGGCCTGTTCGCCGTCTGCCACGTCCTCCGCTACTCGCCCTACACCCAGGCGATGCGACGGATCATCGACTCGGGCGCCATCGGCGACGTCGTCAACATCGAACACCTGGAACCGTGCGGGTACTGGCACCAGGCCCACTCGTTCGTCCGCGGTCCGTACCGGCGGGAGGATGAGTCGTCGCCGATGCTGCTGGCCAAGTCGTGCCACGACCTCGACTGGATCCGGTACATGATCGACGCCCGGTGCCTGGCCGTCTCGTCCTTCGGCTCGCTCTACCACTTCCGCAAGGAGCATCGGCCCGAGGGCGCCGCCGACCGGTGCCTCGACTGCGCCGTCGAGCCCGAGTGCCCGTACTCGGCCAAGCGCATCTACCTCGGCCGCGTCGAGCGCGGCGAAGCCGGCTGGCCCGTGGCCATGGTCACGCCGGAGGAGACCCTCGACGGCGTGACCGAGGCGCTGCGGACCGGGCCCTACGGCCGCTGCGTCTACGCCTGCGACAACGACGTGGTGGACAACCAGGTCGTCAGCATGCGCTTCGAGGGCGGCAAGACCGCCACCTTCACCATGATGGCCTTCAGCGAGGTCCGAGACCGCCAGACCCGCGTCTTCGGCACGCTCGGGGAACTGCGCGGCAACGGAAAGACCATCGAGCACTTCGATTTCCTGACCGAGAAGACCGAGACCATCGACACGACCCACCAGGTCAAGGATTTCGCCGGATACGGCCACGGCACCGGCGACTACGGTCTCATGAAGGCGTTCTGCGCCGCCTGCGCCACCGGCGACGCGAGCAAGATCCTGACCGACGCCGACGTGACCCTCGAAACGCACATGATGGTCTTTGCCGCCGAGAAGGCCCGCAAGGAAGGCGCCGTCGTCCAAATCGACCTGTGACCGGCGCGGCACACGCTGCCATGAGTCAATCGAACGGACAAGCCGCCGGGTTGCCATCCATCGACCAGGCCCTCGCCCTGCTGGGCGAGCGGTTCGGCCATGCGGCGTTCCGCGAGGGCCAGCAAGAGGCGGTCCGGCGCATCCTGGCCGGCCGCAGCCTCCTGGTCGTCATGCCGACCGGCAGCGGCAAAAGCCTCATCTACCAACTCCCTGCCCTGCTGGCCGACGGGTTAACGCTGGTCGTCTCGCCGCTGATCGCCCTGATGAAGGACCAGGTCGACGAGATGACGGCCCGAGGCGTTCCGGCCACGTTCATCAACTCGAGCCTGAGCCTTCAGGAGCAGCACGCCCGCATGCAGCGGTGTCTCTCGGGTAAGGTCCGCCTGCTGTACGTGGCGCCCGAACGCTTCCAGAACGCCGCCTTCCTGGAGATGCTCGGGCACGCGAAGGTCGTGCGGATGGCCGTGGACGAAGCCCACTGCATCAGCGAGTGGGGCCACGATTTCCGTCCCGACTACCGCCGTCTCAAGACGTTCCGCAAGCAGATGGGCAACCCGCCCGTCACCGCTCTGACCGCCACCGCCACGCCGCGCGTCCAGCGGGACATCGTCGAATCGCTCGGCCTGGCGGCCGCCGAGACCGACGTCCACGTCCACGGTTTCGACCGGCCGAACCTGCTGCTGAGCGTTCGCCACGCCCGGGGCGGCGGCGCCAAGACGGATATCATCCGCGCGTTTCTCCGCGAGGAGCCCGGCCCCGGCATCATCTACGTTGGTACCCGCCGCACCGCCGAAGAACTCGCCGCCAACGTGGCCGACATCGAGTCCAACACCGTCGTCTACCACGCCGGCCTGGAGCCGGAGGAACGCACGCGGGCCCAGGAGGCGTTCCTGACCGGCCGCGCCCGCGTGGCCGTCGCGACCGTGGCCTTCGGCATGGGCATCGACAAGGCCGACATCCGCTTCGTCCTGCACTACCACTATCCGGGGTCCGTCGAGCAGTACTACCAGGAGATCGGCCGCGCGGGACGCGACGGGCTGCCCTCGCGGTGCATCCTCATCTTCTCGCCCCCCGACCGCGGCCTCCGCGAGTTCTTCATCGACCTCTCCTACCCGACACGCAACCAGGTCCGCAGCGTGTACCAACTGCTCTGCTCCACGCCTGAGAACCCCGTGCTCATGACCTACAGCCAGATCGCCGACCTGTGCGAGGGGGACCTGAAAGACGGCCAGGTGGCCTCGGCCGTGCGGCTGCTCGACGGGGCGGGCGTCACGCGGGCGATGGCGGGAGACGCAACCGCCACCGTCCGCCTCGACCGGCCCGGGGCCGACATCCTGCCGGGGATACGCGGCAAGGTCCAGCGGGCCGTCTTCGAGGCCCTGGCGTCGTCGGTCAACCTGGAAATGCCCGGACAGCATGCGATTGACCTGGGCGGCCTCGCCCACGTCTCAGACCTCTCGACCGACCAGGTCCGCCGCGCGCTGGCCGCGCTCGATGAGGGCGGCCACGTCGGCTACGAGCCGCCCTTCCGCGGCCGCGGCGTCGAGAAACTCCTCGACCCGCCACCGCCGTTTGCCAAGGTCACGATCGACTGGAAACGCCAGGATTTCCTCCGCGGCCTCGAAGTGGAGAAACTCGAGGCCATGGAAGACTACATTCACGCCACCGACTGCCGCCGCCGATACATCCTCCACTATTTCGGCGAAAAGAGCGACCTGGTCTGCGGCACCTGTGACCGCTGTACGTCGGAGACGCCCGCCCAGGACCGCGACGTCCTGGCCCGCCGGCCCGATGTCGCCGTGCCGGTGCTCGTCTGCATCCGGAACCTGCAGTTTCCGCTCGGCGTCGGCCGAACGGTCCAGATCCTCACCGGGTCGCGCGAGAAGAACCTGCTGGAGTGGGAACTGAACCGGAACCCCGCTTACGGTCGGGTCTCGGCAAAGCAAGACGTCGTCCGACGAATCATCGAGAAGATGCTCGAGGACGGGTACCTTCGCCGTGAGGGCGACTTCGCGCGGCCGGTCCTCGCCCTGACGCGGCGCGGAGAGGCCGCCGCAGAGAAGGCCGACCTCGACTCGCTCGGCTCGCTCGCGCCGCCCCGGCCCGTCGCCGGCCGGACGACGTCGCCGCCCGCCGGCGAGACGTCCGTCCGCCTGGCGGTGCTCGAATGCGTCGCCGCGATGCCGTGGCGGGTCGGCATGGGGAAGGTGGCCGAGGTCCTGACGGGCTCGCGCGCCAAGTGGATCGTCGCGTCGCACATCGACCGGCTGGGAGTCTACGGAACCGTCGGCGCGAGCCGCGAGACGGTCCGCGAGACGGTGGCCGCCGCCCTCGCCGACGGTCTGCTGAAGCGCGACGCGCAGCGCCGCCGGCCCGTCCTGGAGTTGACCGAGACCGGCTGCCTGGAACTCGAACGGCTGCGCGCCGCTCCCGCTGCCCCACCGCAGCCTGCGGCGCCGAGCCCTCAACCCGCTCCTTCTGCCAAGCGGGAGGACGAGCCGCCGCAGCCTGCGGTGCCGAGCCTTCAACCCGGTCCTTCTGCGGCCGCGCGGCAGGACGAGCCGCCTCCGTCGCAATCGGGGCCCCAGGCCCGTCTCGACCAGACCGTCCGGCAGATGCTCACGGCCAACCGGGACGGAGCCCAGGAACGGATCGAGGACCTGCGGCTGTACCATCCCCGCGACGTGGCCGCTCGGATCAAGGAGCAGTTCGCGGCGTCGGCCGAGGTGCGGGAGCGGTCGCGAGCCGTCTGGGCACTCGGCGAACTGTGCGGCGACGAGGGTCTGGCGTTCCTCGTTGAATGCCTCGGCGCCGACGAGCCGAACGTCCGCCGCCTGGCCGCCTCGGCCGTCGGCAAGGTCGCAGCCGCCGCGCGGGCCGCCCGAGAAGCCAGGCGGGAGGTCTTCCAGGAGGCGCGCCGGGCCTTGGCCGCGCTCGCGGACGATCCCGCCCCGCAGGTCCGTCAGTACGCCGAGAAGGCGCTCGCGCAGTTCGCCGACACCGGCAAACCCAAGAACGATCAAAGGAACGGGTCCGAATGAGGCCGTCGCGGCAAATCGAACGCGACGCACCTGGCCCAGGCCGGACGCGGTGGCCCCCTCGGCGATCTGCGCACCGTTCAAACGGACAACTCGAGTAGGAGGCGGGACGTGGACATCGACATCAGCGAAACCAAACAGGACTGCGGCAGGAAGGCCGCTGCACACGGGGCCGGGCTCCTGCGGAAGGCAATCGCCGAGAGCGGAGGGGCCAACATCGTCGTCGCGACCGGCGCGTCGCAGTTCGAGATGCTCGGCGCCCTTGTACGGGCCGAGGGCATCGACTGGACTCTGGTGACGGGCTTTCACCTCGACGAGTACATCGGCATGCCGATGACGCACCCGGCGTCGTTCCGCAGGTACCTCAAGGAACGGTTCGTGGACCGGTTACCGTCGCCTCCGGCGGCGTTCCACTACGTGGGCGGTGAGGCCGACCCGGAGGCCGAGTGCCGCCGCCTCGGCCGTGTCATCTCCGCGCATCCGATCGACGTGGCGTTCATCGGCATCGGCGAGAACGGACACTTGGCGTTCAACGACCCGCCCGCGGATTTCGAGACCACCGAGCCGTATCTCGTGGTGGACCTCGACGAGGCCTGCCGCCGCCAGCAACTTGGCGAAGGGTGGTTCCCGACCCTCGACGACGTGCCGGCCCGGGCGATCTCGATGTCGGTCCACCAGATCATCCAGTCGGCGGCCATCGTCTGCACGGTGCCCGACCAGCGCAAGGCCCAAGCCGTCAAGGCAGCCGTCGAGGGACCGGTGACGCCGCAGTGCCCGTCGTCGGTCCTTCAGCAGCACCCGGCAGCGACGCTGTTTCTCGACAGCGCCAGTGCCTCGCTGCTCGAACGGTAGACGATCCGGCATGCGTTTGCGCGGTGGTTCTCCTGAACCACCGCGCCTCACGCGCTCGGGCCCCGAGCGCGGGGGGTCAGGGTATGTGTTTAGCGGGGTGGCGCGTGGGACGCTAAACACGTACGGGTCAGGAGACCCGGCGCGCAGAAGTTGGAGGCCGGCCGGTCAGGACACCTCCAAGCCAATCGCCCGCCGCGGGTTCGTCACGGTCAGCCGGCGGGCGTCTTCCTCGGAGAGCCCGACCTCGCGGACCAGGTTCGCGGCCGCCTGCCCCATCGTAATCGCCCCGCCGACGAGCGACCCGTCCATGAGGCGCGCGGCATCGTTCCGGGCCACCCGAATCCGGTGCCGCCCGTGGGCGTACACGCCGGGGCCGAGGCCGGCCGGCGTGACGGCGTCGGTCACGACGACGGCGCGGTCCAGGTCAATCGCCCGCAGCCAGTTGGCGAGCGCGAAAAACGGCACGTGCACGCCGTCGGCGATGAAGCACAGCCACAGCCGCTCGTGCAGGCTGAGGGCCCGCTCGATGATGTTGTCGTGCCGATGGACGCCGTCCGCACAGCCGTTTCCGAGGTGGGTGAACATCGAGAGGCCCGCGTCGACGGCGGCCCGGAGGCCGTCGAGCGTCGGGTCGCAGTGGCCGGCGCTGGCGACGACACCCTCGCCGACGAGCATCCGCACGAGCCGCTGCCCCTCATCGCACTCGGGCGCCAGCGTGACGACGCGCGCCAGTCCCCCTGCGGCATCGAGGAGCCGCTTCATCTCGTCGGTGTTCGGCGTCCGCACGGCGTCGGCCGGATGGGCGCCGCGATAGCCGTCGGTCGGGCTGATGAACGGCCCTTCGATGTGGATGCCGCCAATCATCCGCTCGGCGAGCGGGTCCTTCTCACGGTGGGCCACCAGGTTGGCCATCCGCCGCTCCATCTTTTCGAGCGACTCGGTGGTGAAGGTGGCGAGGATGCCCGCGACGCCGTCGGCCTGGAGCCGCTCGCACGCCGCATGCAGCGAGTCGGCCGTCAGGTCATCGCCGTTGAAGTCAACGCCGCCATAGCCGTTGACCTGGAGGTCGAAAAAGCCGGTCGCGTTTCCCACAGTTGCCCCCGCCAAGAGGCTGTTTCATAGCCCCCTCTCCCTTGAAGGGAGAGGGATGGGGTGAGGGTGACAAGCCCCGAATAAGCCCGCCTATCCCCCCTCACCCTACCCTCTCCCGCCTGGGGAGAGGGGATTTGAAACAACCTTTAAGCCGCCGAAGAGGTGGCGAGTCACACCGCCAGCGGCTCGATCTTGAAGAGGCGGCAGAAATCGTTCAACTCGCGCTGGTAATCGCCGTAGAACCAGATCTGGTGGAACCCCGGCCACGTGAGAACGTCCTCGGTGCCGTCGAACTTGACCATGACCGAGACGACGCATCCGCCGGCCGGCGGCACGGCCACGTTCTCGAGCACGCGGCCGGCGGCGATGAGCATCTTCGACGGCTTGCCCGGCAGGATATCGGCGCTCGTCACCCGCTGACCGACGCGCCACATCGTCCGCGGCACGGCGTCGCGATTACCGTGATGATGCGACAGGTAGTACGGCTCCGACGGCTGGTCGAACCCCGCCAGGCGCGTCGCACACGTGCAGTGGGCCCCGATGATCGCCTGCCGCGACGTCTCGGCCACCGGGTCCTGCTGGAACCCCGGACGGTCAAACAGGTACTGGACAAGGGTGTGCGTGGCGACGGCGCCGAGGTCGGCCTCGCAGGCGGCGGGGATGCCCTCATCGTTCATCCGCGACCACGCGATGCACGGCAGGCTGATCTTTTTGTTCCAGAGGGCACCGAGGCAGTCCATCGTGATGGCATCGCCTTGCTCGCGCTCCAGAATCGTGCGCGACACGACGTAACTCTTGACACCGTTGATGACGTCCTGGCGGGTGGGGCCGGTCATCTTCCGGGCCCGGCGGATGTAGTCCTCGGCCAGGGCGTGGACCTCGGCTGTGACCGGCGTCTTGTTGTACTCGTCGAGAAACGCCTTCGCAGGAACGTACCGCAGCGCGATGCCGAGGTCCGCCAGGGTCGTATCGCGCCGCTGGCTGCCGCGCAACACGATGCACCGCGTGGCGCGCATCTTCGCGCGAGCGTGGATCATCTTCATGCCGTAGACCAACTGGGTGGTGTCGTCGGTCGAGTAGATGACGCAACCCGGCTTCTTGGAGGGCGCGGCCGTGTTGGTCGTGAACGACGAGCCGACCGGCGAGTAGACCACGGTGGGGATCCCGCTGTCGATCGCCTTGTTGGCCGTCGGCCACGAATGCCGCTGCCGGTCGAGCAGCACGACGAGCAGACCGTCGGGCTTGGCGGTCTGGCATTCGGCGACCCAGGCGTCGGCCTCGGCGCCCGAGAAGATGGGCTCCGGGCGCAGGTCGAGTTTCATGCCGAGGGCGTCGGCCGTCTCGCGGATCGTCTTGGTGTACATGGCCCGGGCGGCCTCGCCGTCATAGATGGCGCCGGGCCACCACATGCCGTACGGTTCCTTGCGGCGGACGAAGGCGGCCCGCAGCGTCGGCACGCACGTCGACGCCGGGCCGCATGGCTTCATCGGCGCAAGGCCCCCGGCGGGGCGGCGGTCGGCCAGATTCTCACACCCCGTCAGAACGGCCGACCCCAGCATCCACGCCGACGCGCCGAGGAAGGCGCGGCGGCTGACGGCGTGGCCATGGCTACACATTGCGGCACAGCGGTTCGGTTGCATCATCATTCTCCTTTGACTGGCGGTCCCGTGCCACGTAAGGCCACCCAATCAACGTCGATGAGTTCGCAATCCGTGACACGATGTACGATACGTTGGTTATTGGCAA
>CAZEBQ010000012.1:33684-37759 GCA_964510295.1 uncultured Anaerolineales bacterium
GCTTCGAGGCACGCGCGGACGTTTTCGACGGGGTTGTTCGTACCCCACTCGAATTGGGCGATGAGGCCGCCGGACGGGTCCTCAAGCGCGCGGCGGACACGGCCGACGGCGGCCCGTACCTCCTCGACCGTTCCGAAAGGCAAAACGTGCTGCCGGTCGATCTCGCCCCAGAACGTGATGCGGCCCTTGTAGCGGCGGCCGAGGTCCTCGATGTCCATACAGAACAGTTGGCTGTTGACGGCGTCAACGCCCACCTCGATCAGGTCCTCGTAGATGGCCGCGATGTGCCCGTCGCTGTGCATAAACACCTTCTTGCCGGCAGCGTGGGTCGTGTCGCAGTACTCCTTGTAGAGCGGCTTGAAGAGGTCGCGCCACATGTCGGGCGAAATGAGCAGCGCGTCCTGGGCCCCCCAATCGTCCTGGAACGAGATGCCGTCGCAGTCGGTGGCGACCCAACCTTCGAGTTCCTTCATGAAGAACTCGTGGACCATCTCGAGAAGCCCGCGGACCTCGGCCGTGCCACAGGCCAGATCCAGATACAGTTGCTCGCTGCCGCGGAGAAACTGCATCCGCTCGAACGGCCGCACCCCCGTCCCACAAAGCATAAACCGCTGATCGCCGTCCAGGTTCTTCTGCCGGGCGCGGTTAACGGCATCCCAGTCGGCGCCTTCGATGACCTCCCACGGCGGCCGATAGTGGTCGAGGGCAAACCCCTCAGCCAGCGGCGGGCGCTTGACCTCGCCGATGACGCCGTCTTCCTTGCACTCCCAGATACATCCCCACTCGTCAACGTATATGCCCGTCTTGTACGGCCCGCCCCGACACCGGTGACCGCGCGCCAGAACGTACCCCCTTGGGCCCAGGATCGTGCCGGGACCGGTGATGTCGCCGGGGAACTCGCGGCGCACGGCGGCGACCTCATCGGGCGAGTCCTGCTCGACACACGGCAGAACCCAGAGGTTCCTCGGCAGCCGGTCCGGGCCGGTGAACTCAAGGCAGCGATAGACGCGTTCGCGTGGTGTCATCATTCCCTCTGCTGCGATCCAGGCAAATGGTAGCGCGGCGGCCAATCCTGGCCGCCGCACGGTGGGCAGGATCGCCCACCGCGCTCTCCCCACACCGGGCCACACCAAGGTGACGGAATAGCGTCAGTCCAGACGGCGCAGGCGTACGGCTTTCAGGTCGGCCACCATCCTGCCGGGGATGGTCGTGGCACAGACCGTAACGCGCGTGCGGCCCTTGTCAAGTTTCACGGCCGGCAATACGAGCGACGCCCAGACCTTCTCATACACTTCGCCGCGCGGCACGCGGTCGGGACTCGGGATCGGTTCGGGATCGTGGGCCTTGGCGACGGTGGCCTCAACGGTCTGCCCGCCGACCTCCAGGCGAATCCTCGAGCCCACCTCCGCCGCCGGGCACGCATGCAGCAGCGCCGGTTCGTAGCGCCCGGCCCGAACGACGTCGATCTCCCACGCGAGGACGTCGTCGGTGCTCGTCCAGCCGGTGATCCAGTCGTTGGCCCATCCCGCACGGCCCTTGAACTTGACGCTGCCCTTCATCGCGACGAGCGGCGCGGGAATCGTGACCGGGTCGGCCTCGGCGTAGCCGACGGGAACAGGTATCGGGGCAAAGCCTTTCTTCGTCACGTCTTTGAAGAGGCGCTCGTACTCGGCCCGCATCGTCTTGAGAACCTCGGGCCTGGCCTTGCCGACGTTCGTTTTCTGGGCGGGGTCGGCGATCATGTCGTAGAGTTCGTATCCGCGGCCGGTGCTGACCAGCCGGTACTGCGGGCTCCGGAGCGACCCGTTCGCCGGCGTGACCGTCCCGCCGCGCGTCTTGTGCGTGAAGATCGTGCGGTCGGGCCAACCGTCGGTCTCGCCTTCCAGAAGCGGCCGCAGGCTCATGCCGTCGAGCGGTTCGGTCTTCGGCATGGGGATGCCGGCCAGGTCGACCAGCGTCGGGAAGAGGTCGCAGTGATGGGCGATCTCGCGGACGACGGAGCCGGGCTTGATGCGGCCGGGCCATCGGACGAATAGCGGCACCCGCACCCCGCCCTCGTAAATGCTGCCCTTCGTGCCGCGCATCCCGCCGTTGAACCGTTTGCCGTTGGGCCCGTTGTCCGTCAGGAACAAGACGATGGTGTTATCGGCAAGATGGAGGTCGTCAAGCCGCTTGAGGATGCGGCCGATGTTGTCGTCCACGTTCTCGACCATGCCGTAGATAGCGGCGTCGCGGTCGCCGATGCCACGGGCCTTGTACTTATCGAAGTACTTATCAGGCACCTGGAACGGTCCGTGCGGCGCGTTGTACGGAAGGTAGACGAACAGCGGCCGGTCCTTGTGCTTCTCGATGAACGCGGCGGCGGCGTCGGTCAACACGTCGCTGATGAAACCCCTCGGCCTGACCGGCGTACCATTGTGATCGAGCGTCGTGTCGAAATAGTTGTTCCAGTGCCCGGCACAGAACCCGAGGAACTCGTCGAACCCCTTGCCGTTCGGATGATGCGGGTAATGCTCGCCGTTGTGCCACTTGCCGAAACAGCCGGTGGCATAGCCGGCCTGCTTGAAGGCGGTGGCGACGGTCACCTCGTCGGCCCGCATCACCTCCTTGCCGTGCGTCACGCCCGAGACGCCGGTGCGCAGGTGGTACCGGCCCGTCAGAAGGCTGGCCCGCGTGGGGGCGCACACCGGGCTGACAAAGAACCGCTCGAAGCGGGCGCCGTCGGCCGCGAGTTGGTCCATCACCGGCGTGTCAATTTGAGCATTGCCGTGCGACCGGATGTCGCCCCAGCCCTGGTCGTCGGTCATGATCAAGATGACGTTGGGCTTCTTCGGCACCGCTCCATCTTCCTGGCGTGCGTGGAGGCAGCCGGTCGCGCCGAGCGCCGCAGCGCCTGCGCCAAGCGCCTCCAGGAAACGGCGGCGGCTCAGACCCGCGTCCGGCATGTCGGAACTCCTTGCAAGAATGCGGCCGCCCGGGCCGCCGACCAACGATGTTGCGATAGCATACGGCCCGCGCACAGCCGGCTCCAGCAGAATACGCCAGTCGCAGCCCGAGCGGCCGGCGACCGCGCCCACACGTGCCGCCGGACATCACGGTCCGTCGTAACCGATCACCCATCTGACCAGCAGCACGACCGGCACCCACGGGACGCCAAACAGGAACGGCGCGACGACGGCCAGCGGCCACATCCACCACCGTGCGGGCCGGACCTTGCGCGCGGCGGGCACCGTTCGGGCGGGCAGCCACACCATCAGACCGTACACGTACACCCACATGCCGATCATGCCCGGGTTGTCCGGCCCGAAGGTCAGCAGTTCCGCAAGCCACCCCGTCAGGCCAAACAGCAGCATGACCTCGGCCGGCGAGAAATCGAAGAAACGCAGAATGACCGCCCAGCCGATGAACAGCGGCACGAACACGACGACACTGTGCAGACACACGACCTCCAGGTAATGCTTCGAGGCCGTGATCCGGGCGGCGTCGGTCACGCCGCCGAACACCGGCGCCAGGTTCGTCAGACCCGTTGTCACCGCCTCCTCAAGCAGCGCCAGCAACGTGCACAAGAGGACGAACCGAAGCGGCCACCAGAGGGGGACGCCCGTAAGCCACCGCGTCAGCCGCTCGCGCAGCAGCCACTGCGCCGGCCCGCCGATGCCGCACCAGACGGCGAGCAGTGTCCCGCCCATCAGGATGATGGCCCGTTTGTCGGGGTTCACCTCGTGCGGCAGCGCGACGGCCGCGACGGCGGCGAAGGCAACCGTCGCCCAGACCGCCAAGGCGACCAGAATCCACCTTGCCACACGCTCTCTCAACACGGGTGTCGCCAACTGCTTCCCGCTCCGGCCGTGCCCGCCCCGCCGGGGAGCAGCATACGGCACGCGGTGTGCACCGTGCCAGAGAATGTCCGAGAGCGGCCGCGGCCTGGCGGCGGGCGGGGCGTGAGAATGCAGTTGATTCGGCGTCCGAAACCGCTATAATCCCCCATCTGCTCGAGTCGGGGCGTAGCTCAGCTTGGCAGAGCGCTGCGTTCGGGACGCAGAGGCCGCTGGTTCAAATCCAGTCGCCCCGACCA